>CAZMYM010000022.1:19030-43116 GCA_964570515.1 uncultured Thermotogae bacterium
ATCTCGACGTACGCGACGGCATACGTGCCGCCGGGAAGATTCATCGAGCCAATGTCGCCCTTGACCTTTGTGCCCACCGGGACGGTGACACAGGCGTCCGCGCGAAGCTGCGAAGCTGGCGTGACATCGGGGTTGTCATGGTAGATCGCCAACACCTCCGTCTCGGGGAAGCGCAGAAGCCGTCTGGGTCCGGCCCAGCGCATCAGCCGCTGGAACGCCTTCCCGATCTCGCTGTATCGACCTACGTGGCGCATGTAGGCGACGTGACGCGCTGGCTCTTCTCGAACACCGACGCGAAAGACCATGTCGCTTCGGATGTCCCGGATCTCGGCGGGATTGACGAACTCGACGCCGGACTCCTCCAGTTCCCGTCGAAAGCGAACAAGAGAATCGTGTCCGCCGGCTCGAAACTGGGATGCCGAGACGCCGAATCGCTGCCGGAACTCGCGTGCGAACGCTGACGAAGACGAGTAGCCACAGCCGACCGCGATCTGGGTGATCGTCAGCGCCGGGTTGTGGATCAGTTGTGACGCCGCTTTCTGCGCGCGAAGCCGTCGAACGAAGTCATTGAGCGTCTCCCCGACAACCGACTTGAAAACGCGGTGAAAATGGTAGGGAGAGAAGTTCGCCACCCGCGCAAGCGTGTCGAGGCGGAGGTCGCCTGCGATGTCCTCGCGGACGTAGTCGATGACGCGGTTGATCCGCCCCACGTATTCCTGACGACGCAGCTCGGCCTGCTCGATCACGCAAGCCTCCCCGCGATCTCGCGGCTCAAACCGCTGGCGCGCGCCACGGGTTCTCGGATTACGCCTTGCTCCACAGAGCAACGCGGTTTCCCACGTTGTCGAGGAATGTCGCGTAGTACCCAAACTCGTCGGAAATTTTCGTCTTCGGCGCGAGCATCTTCCCACCGCGCTCCTCGATCAGCTTCAACGTGGCGTCGATGTCGTCGACCTCGATGTGGACGACCGGGCCCTTGTCGGACGGCGGATCGGCGTTCGGGCCGGCGTCAAAGCCGCCGCCGAATCCGTCCGGTGTGCGGAACATCCCGTACGTTTCGAATCCGGGTAGGACCTGGACCGTCCAGCCGAAGATCTCCTCGTAGAACGCCCTCGTCGCCTGTAGGTCTGTGGTGTGAAACTCGATGTGGCAAATTGCACCCTTGGCCATGACGCCTCCTTGTCGGCCGATCGGATTATACGATGAGGCCCACTCGCCTCGGAGGAGTTGGCTGCCGTTGCTGTCCGCCTTCTCCCGGGTTGCCGCACAGGGTGTCATGGCTGTGGCACACGCATTGGTGGAACTAGCGATCGCTGTCCACCATGACGATGTGCACTTCGACGTCGTCGGCCAGTTCGAGGATGGCAAAGGTCGGACTGGCATGCGGCGGCGCGATCGAACCGGGGTTGACGAAGAGGATGTCCCTCCACTGCTTGATCACAGGTCTATGGAAGTGGCCGAAGACGATGATCTCGGCATCCGGAAGCTGGGCGGCCATCGTCTGGTAGAAGGGGTCGAACTCGGGCGCGCCGTAGTCGAAGCGGATGTAGCGATCCTGCAGTCGGTGCGGTTGATGGCCGTGGGCGAGGCCGATGGTGCGTCCGGCGATCTCAAAGACCTCGCGGTCTCGAAGCTGGCTCTTCACCTCCGGCGGATCCATGTTCCCGGCGACGGCCGTCGTTGGGGCGATCTCGCCCAGAAGATCGAGAACTTCGAGGTTCGCGAGATCGCCGGCGTGGAGGATACGATCGACGCCGCGAAGCTTCTCGATCAGATCCGCCGGCAGGCCGGGAAGCGCTTGAGGCACGTGTGTATCGGAGATCAGGGCGATCCTCACGCGACCTCTCCCTGCGAAGGAGCCCCCAAGAGGCCACGACGTGACGCGAACTCGCTGTATCCGCCGACGTAGCTCGTCAGTGAGCCACTTGTCAACTCGACGATCCGATCGACGACGCGGTCGAGGAAGTACCGATCATGCGAGATCACCAGGACGGAACCTTCGAACGATTCGAGCGTGTCCTCGAGGATCTCGGCGGATGCGATGTCAAGGTTATTCGTTGGCTCATCGAGAAGAAGGAAGTTGGCTCCGCTGTGCACGATGAGAGCAAGCTGAAGTCGACTGCGCTCCCCGCCTGAGAGGTCGCCGGTCGGTCGGCGAGCCTGATCGTAGGTGAACGCGAATCGCATCAGTGTCTGCATGGCCCTGCTCTCGGGAATCCCCGCGGCATGTCGGAGCGTGTCAATCGGCGAACGCCTTGGGTCGAGCGTCTCGTGTTGCTGAGCGTAGTAGCCGATGCGGATGCTCGGGCCGACGACGATCGATCCGTCCGTTGGGGGCTCCTCGCCGAGGATCAGGCGGAACAGGACCGACTTGCCGGCTCCGTTCGGGCCGACGACGCCGATGCTCTCGCCATGCTGGACGAGCAGATCGAGTCCGCCAAGAACCCGATGGGGCTTCTCACTCGGACCGGGATAGGTCTTCTCCAACCCTTTGATCTCAAGGACCTTCGTGCTGCCCCGCCAACCGGACAGCCTCAGGTCCATCCGTCGCTCGACGTGCGGACGGTCAACCTTGTCCATCCGTTCGATCCGCTTCTCGATCGCCTGTGCGCGCTTGATGAACTTGACGTTGTCAAACGCAACGCCCCAAGTCATCAGGCGTTTCGCCGACTGCTCGAGTCGCCGGATCTCCTTCTGCTGATCGGCGTAGCGGTGTTCTTCTTGCGCGCGTAGCTCCTCTTTCTCGATCGCGTACTCGGAGTAGTTGCCCGTGAAGCGACGGAGGACACCGCCCTCCAACTCGAGGATCTCGTCGACGGCGAGATCAAGGAGATACCGATCGTGCGAGACGAGGACGACGCCTCCGTCGTACTCGCGCAGGAAGCGCTCGAGATGGCGTTTCCCGGCGAAGTCGAGGTGATTGTCGGGCTCATCGAGCAGCAGCAGATCGGGACAGCGCACGGCTTGGGCGGCGAGACCGACGAGTTTCTGTTGACCTCCGGAGAGCGTGCCGATCGTCTGCCGGAGATCGCTTTCCCGGAATCCGAGGGCGTGGAGGGTTGCGCGAATTCGCGTCTCGAGCCCGGGTCCACCAAGGCGGTCGAACTGCTCGAGAAGCTCCTCCTGTTCCGCGAGTGCAAGCTGGAGCTTGGCTTCGTCCTCGTACACGGACGGATCGCCGAGCCGCTCCTCGACGTCCGAGAGCGCACGTTCGATCTCGATGAGTTCGATCGATTCCGCGCGCGCTGCCGCGAAGATCGTCTGGTCGGGATCGAGGGTCACGTCTTGCGTCAGATAGCCGATCGAGAGGTCCGAGCGTCGTGAGACGGTCCCTTCCGCCGGAGAGATCTCTCCGGCAAAGACACGCAGCAGCGTCGTCTTCCCGCAACCGTTCGGCCCGATGAATCCGGCGACCCGATCATCGTGAACCTCACAGGTAAGGTCGGAGAAGATCGAGCGTGACGCGTGTGCCACGGCGATGCGAGAAGCGCTGACGGCGAGCATGGCAAGTCCTTTCGAATGACAAGCCACACGGGCGGATCGCCGTCCGCCACCGCGTGGCTAGATCGCGTAGTCCATGAAGACGAGCAACAAGACCACGGCGATCAGGCCGGCGACGATGTAGGCGCGCCAAGGAATCACTGGGCCGGTGATGCGAACGAGCGGGGACTCGCAGCCTGTCCGCATGCACGTCTCGACGGCCGCGCGTAGCCGCAGCTCCTTGTCCAGTCCGATCCCCGTGATCGCTTCGTCGCCAATGAAGATTACCGGGAACTTCGTCGGAAAGATCCCGTAGTCGGCCGCGAGGGCCCACAGGGTGTCGCCTTCGGAGCCGCCCTCTTCGATGTATCGGATCGAGAGCGACGGATACTTGGCGTGAAGCTCTTCGAGGATCCGATCCATCCGCTCGCAGTCGTGGCAGCCTTCTCGATAGAAGACGACCACGTCCGGTTGATCCTGCGCGTGTCCAGTAAACGGGATTGCGATCAAGATCATCACGGGAATGCTCAGAAAGAGTCCGCACCGTCTCATGCCTCACCTCGCAGCGTCATGATGTCGAAACCGGTAGTCCACAGCAACCCTCACTCACCCGGTGCCTCCTCGCTCGCTCTCGCCTGCAGGCGCCGAATCTCCGGGAGTGCCTTCTCGGCGGCCTCCTCGCCGGCCCGGATTCCCTCCGCCGCCTGTAGGTAGCTCAGGAAAGAGATCGAGAGGTCCGGGCGGATCAGGACGTCGGGCGGGTGCAGGGTCAGCTTCTGTCGCAGCATTTCCTGGAGAAGAATCGAGATCGACTGATTCAGGATGCTGTACACGCCGGGCAGCGGCCGAGCGCTTTCGGGGCGCTCGCGGAAGACCGAATCAAGAAGCTCAATTAGGCTGTGGGGAAGCCACGTTTGCTGAGTTAGACCCTCGTGAAGCTGCTCGCCGATCCGAGCCCAAACCCTTCTCCCCTTGGGTGTCGTCGGGATGGGTCTCGGCGTGATGTCGACGGCGATGACGATGTCGGCGCCAAGAGAGCGGCACACGTCGACAGGGACTGGATCGACCAAGCCGCCGTCGACGAGGAGACGCGTCCTCCATCGAACCGGATGGAAGATCCCGGGGATCGCGGTCGACGCTCGGACGGCGTCGAGGAGCGACCCATCTCGGAAGACGAACGGCTCGCCCGTGTCGATGTCGCAAGCGACGGCGGCGTAGGGGATCGGGAGATCCTCGACCTGGACGTCTCCGAGCAGGTCGGCCAGCATCTTGCGGAGCTCGCTGCCTGAGCTGAGGCCGGCGCGGGGAAACGTCGGAAGGAATCCGCGGAAGATCCTCGGAAGGTCGGTCGCCAGCCACTCCCGTTCGACCTCTTCGACCGGGATGCCGACGGCGTGGGCGGCGCCGATGAGCGAGCCGATGCTCGAACCGGAAATCGCCGAGACGGAGATCCCCTCTCGCTTTAGCACCTTCAGAACGCCGGTATGCGCGGCTCCGCGTGCCCCGCCGGAGCCGAGGGCCAGGCCGATCTTCGGCTCGCCTGAGGTGGTGATCTCTCTTGGAGTCATCGCGCCCCCATCCTAGCAAACCGATCCGCTTTCGGCCATCGCGTGCGAGAATCCCGTGGCACCGTCTTGGGGCAGCGCCACAATTTGCGAATGCGGACGAAACACTCCAATATTCGGTCCTGAGAGGTGGACAATGGGTCACGCGCATCACGAACACGGCCATGGATCATCATCGGAACGTCGAATCAGCACGGCGTTCTTCCTGAATCTTGCGTTCACGCTATTCGAGATTGCCGGGGGGCTGTGGACGAACAGCATGGCTGTTCTCTCTGACGCGCTCCATGACCTCGGGGACAGCATTGCCCTCGGCCTGACGTGGCATTTCGCTCGAATCTCGAAGCGGACCGGCGACGAGGTGTTCACGTTTGGCTATCGACGCTTCTCGCTCCTTGGCGCGCTCGTGATGTCGATCGTGTTGTTTGCCGGCGGCGTGGTCGTCCTGTTCGAGGCCATACCGAGGATCCTCTCTCCACAGGCGACAAACGCGCCCGGGATGTTCGCGCTCGCCATCATCGGTGTACTGGTCAACGGAATCGCGGCACTGCGAATGCGCGGCGGTCGATCGGTCGGGGAGCGGATCGTCACGTGGCACTTTGTTGAAGACGTCTTGGGCTGGGTTGCCGTTCTCATTGCCAGCGTTGTGATGTGGTTCCGCGATGTGCCGATCCTCGATCCGATCCTTTCGGTCGCGATCACCGTCTACGTGCTCTGGAACGTCGGCAAGCGCCTCAAAGAGACGCTGACGATCCTCCTTCAGGGCGTGCCGACCGACGTCGACATCGAGGATGTCGAGAACGTCATCCGAAGGACCCCGGGTGTGTGTGACGTGCATCACACACACATCTGGACCCAGGACGGAGAACACCACGTCTTGACGGCCCACGTCGTGGTCGACAAGGCGGATTCTTACGAAGATGTCGCTGCGATACGGCGAGCAATCAAGGACGATCTTCGCGGCTTCGGCATCCGACACGCGACGATCGAGGTAGAGGACAACGACGGTTCCGGGTGCCCTGACGAGAACGAAGAGTGCCGAACCTGCTGACGGATACTGAGGGAATGGAGGCACGATGAGCGAGTGTGGTGATGCACAGCCGGGCGCGGTGGCCATCGTCCGCTGTAACGGCTACAGTGCAGATGGGGTGAGATCCGCCGTACGTCGAGGGCTCGATCTGCTCGGGGGTCCGGCGCGCTTCGCGCGCCGCGGCGAGCGGATCCTCCTCAAGCCGAATCTCCTCGTCCCGCGTGCTCCCGAGCGAGCGGTGACGACGCATCCGAGCGTATTTCGGGCCGTCGCTGAGTCGTTCAAGGAGGCCGGTGCGGTCCTGAGTTACGGCGACTCGCCGGGATTCGGTTCGACCATCCTGGCGGCGCGCCGTGCCGGGCTGGCGCAGGTCGCCGAAGAAGTCGGCGTGTGCCTCGCCGACTTCGCGACGTCCGAACAGATCTCGTTCCCCGATGGCCGGCTGATCAAGCAGTTCACGCTCGCGAAGGGTGTCCTCGACGCGGATGGGATTGTTTCCCTCCCGAAGCTCAAGACACACGGACTGACGCGGATGACCGGCGCAATCAAGAACCAGTTCGGCTGCATCGTTGGACCACTCAAGCCCGAGTTCCACGCCCGTCTCCCCAACGTTGACCTCTTCTCGCGGATGCTCGTCGACCTCAATCGGTTCCTCCGACCGAGGCTGTTCGTGACGGACGGAGTCGTCGCCATGGAAGGGAACGGTCCGCAGAGCGGCCGACCGCGTCCGATGAACGTTCTCTTGCTCTCGGACAACCCGGTCGCCGTGGACACGACCATCTGCCGGATGATCGGCCTCGACGTCGCGCTCGTCCTCCCGCTTGTGTACGGCGAGGCGTTCGGACTCGGTCGGACAACCGAGATTCAGCTCCTTGGCGATCCGATCGAGGACTTCGTCGTTGAGGATTTCGAGGTCAACCGAGACCCTCGATCGACGACCGACGCCGCCGGCCATGTCAGCCGACTTGCCCGACGTCTGGTCGTGCCTCGTCCCGTGATTCGACCGGAGCGGTGCACGCGCTGCGGAACCTGCGTCGCGGTCTGTCCGGTCACGCCGAAAGCCGTGCAGTTTGGCGACGAAGCGCACACGTGCCCTCCCCACCACGACTACGAGCGCTGCATCCGCTGCTACTGCTGTCAGGAGATGTGTCCAGAGCAGGCGATCGAGATCGATGTCCCGCTCCTCGGGCGCCTGATCCGCCGATAGCCGGCAAACGGCCAGACGCTAGGCCTTCCGGAAGATCCCCTGGAAGTGTGTCCCGAGGAGGAAGGCCCTCTTCTCGCGCGCCTGTTCTTCCCGTAGGCCGACGGATACTGCCAACGCGCGGATCTCGTCCGGCTTCATTCCGTGCTTCTCCTTCATTGGCTCCCGCACGAAGAGACGGCCGTCCGGCTTAAGGAGCTCTTCGATTCTCGCGAGCGTGGACGGTCGATCGGCTGTTGCGATGTCGTGAAGCACATAGTGGAAGAAAGCGGCATCGAACGTCCCGGGCTCGATGTCCGCCGTCAGCACATCCCCCACATGGAGCGCGACGTTGCGCAGGCGGCGAAGCCGCCCCCGCGCATGCTCGACCCAGTAGGTGGACGGATCGACGCCGACGACGCGTCCATTCGGCAGGAGATGAGCGAGTCGACGCGTCACCGCGCCGCCTCCGCAACCGACTTCGAGCAGCGTTTCGCCGCCCTGCAGTCCGAGTTCCTTCAAGTACGAGGCGACCAGCGGGCCGTACAGACCCCACTCGATGCGAAGGCCGATCTTCTCAAAGGTCGTTGGGTTCTCGAAACTCATGGCTCCCGATCCTATCCCTCCGGGGCGACAGACGCCAGGCTGGACGCACCGTGACACGACGCGGAGTCGGTATACTCGGGCCCCCGAACGTCGACGGTCTCTCCGTCGGTGTCATTTCGAAGACAGGAAGAGACATGCCAGAAGAGAGTCTCTCACTTCGCCAGGCACGACGATTGGCGGTCCGTGCACAGCTGCTGGACGGCCGACCGGATCTTCCTCCCGGCAAGGAGGGCGTTGCGCGGACGATCGAACGGCTTGGCTACGTGCAGATCGACACCATTGCCGTGGTCGAGCGCGCCCATCATCAGACGCTGCGCGCTCGAGCGGCGGGCTACGTACCCGCAATGCTTCACGATCTCCTCGCCGTCGATCGCCGCGTCTTCGAGTACTGGGGGCACGCTGCCTCGTACCTCCCGATGGCCGACTACCGCTACTACCTCCCCAGGATGAGGCGCTCCCCAACGGGTGAACGGGGAAAAGCCTGGATGGCGCAGAACGGGGACATCGCTGAACGTGTGTTGGAGCGAATCCGGAAGGAGGGACCGCTCGCTTCCAAGGACTTCAAAGCTCCCGAAGGGCGAAAAGGCGGCACGTGGTGGGACTGGAAGCCGTCGAAGATGGCGCTCGAGATGCTCCTCGCACAAGGCAAGTTGATGATCGCCGAGCGGCGGAACTTCCAGCGCGTCTACGACCTGACCGAGCGCGTCCTTCCGAGAAGCGTCGACACGACGCTACCCGACGAAGCGGACGTCGCACGGTTCCTCATCCACCGAGCACTGAGCGCTTACGGGATAGCTCGCGAGCGCGAGATCCGCGAACACATCCACGGTGGGGACCAGGCACGACTCTCCGCGACACTCGGAGCGCTCGTCGAAGAGGGTGACGTCGTCTGCGTCACTGTCGACGATCTCGGCAATCAGGACCTGTTCGCGCTTCCAGAGGCTCTGAAGCAGGAGTCAGTGCAGGCCCGCGACGCTCGCTGTGTTCTCCTGTGTCCGTTTGACAACCTGATCATTCAGCGGGAGCGAACGAAGTGGTTGTTTGACTTCGACTACACGCTCGAGTGCTACGTCCCGGCCCCGAAGCGGGTGCATGGCTACTTCGTCTTTCCGATTCTGCTCGGTGACGCGCTTGTCGGACGGCTCGATCCCAAGGCCGACCGCAAGTCCAAGACGCTCATCGTTCGGACCCTCCGATTCGAGCCGGACTTCGCCCAGTTCGACGGGCTTCTGCCGGTCTTCGCCAAATCCCTCGCACGCTTCGCTCGTTTCAACGGCTGTGAGATGGTCGTCTTTGAGACGATCAACCCGCCGGGCCTCAAGCGATCGCTGAAGAGCCTGGTCAAGAAGGCGCTCTCGGAGACGGTGTAGGGCCGTGGCAGAGAGGAAGTCGTTTGTCTATCTCGTTCGCACGGATGGCTCGGAGCCGCAGCTCCTCGTCTTCGACAGCCTCGATGAGCTCGGACTTGAAGTTCCGAAGGGCGCCGTCGAGGCGGGGGAAACGTTCGTGGAAGCCGCCGTCCGCGAGCTTCGGGAGGAAGCCGGGATCACGGACGTCTGCGTCGTTCGCGAGCTTGGCGTTACGTGGTACGAGGTAGAGGAACAGCGCTTCTTCCTCGTCGAGGCGCCCGCCGGCCTGCAGGACACGTTCGAACACACGGTTACGGGAAATGGAGGCGACAGGGGTTTCCGCTACGGCTTCCGATGGCTATCCGTCGATTCCTCGCTTCAGAGGAAGCTCGTCCAGGGCAGCGGAGCGTTCGCCAAAGCCCTGGTCGACGCGGTGAGCCCGAAGTAGCCGGCTCCAGTACACTCCTTCCGGGAGATCAAGGCAATGGAGAAATCGAAGGCACCGATCACGTCGCTCCGCAACACGCGGATTGTCGAGGCGCGCAAGCTGACGCAGCGGAAGCACAGGCACCGGCAGGACCGATTCCTGGTTGAGGGTCTTCAGCTCTTGGGGATGGCCTTGGAGCGGATGGGCGATGCTGCGACCGGCGTAAAGGTCAAACCGCACGAGCTGTTCTACTCCGAGGATCTCTTCGTCGGGGAGACGGCCCCGCGTCTTCTGGAGGCATTGACGGAGGCCGGAGCCGACGCGATTCACGTCGCGCCACACGTTCTCACAACACTGTCCGAGCGGGAGGATTCTCAGGGACTGGTGGGGACGTTCGGTCTGAGCGATCTCGAGTGGTCGCTCGACGAGATCGACGATCTTCCCGCATCGTCCCCGAGTCTGATCCTCGTCCTTGAGCGGCTGCAGGATCCCGGCAACTTGGGCACGTTGATCCGCACCGCTGACGCGGTCGGCGCAAGGGCTGTCGTTCTCCTCGAACCGTCTGTCGATCCGTTCGACCCGAAGACGGTTCGAGGGACGATGGGCTCGCTGTTCTCGGTGCCGTTCGCCAGGCTAGGTGACGTGAAAGCGCTCTGGCGGTGGCTCGCGAGACTGGGTCATCGACCGATTGGGGCGGATGCTCGTGAAGGAGAGACTGCCTGGGAGAGTGAGGCTCTCGTCGGTTCGGTTGCGTTGGTCCTGGGCAACGAGGCCCGCGGCCTGGAGCCCGAGCTGCGTGATGGGCTCTCTGACTACGTCGGCCTCCCGCTCCTCGGAGGCGCCGAGAGCCTGAACGTGGCCGTCGCGGGGGGTGTGCTGATGTACGAGTGGCTACGCGTCAACCGCCTGCAGGCGGCCTATCCGCCATCGCCAGGCGAGTGATCTCTTGCACCATCTTTGATTTGCCCTCGATGTAGAGATGCTTGTCGTTGTCGTGCTCGATGCAGAGAGCGAGCGCTCGGCTACCCCGCCCGCTTGCCAGCGACCGACTCGATCCGGAGAGACCAGACACGTGTCAGAGCGACCACCTTGGGCGCGAAGGTCCAGTCTGCGTCTCGGCCGGATTGCTGACGCATGATGCAGCGAAGCGCCATCTCGCGCTCGTCTTCATCGACGATCTCACGAACCCCCCCGTAGCCGATGACGCTCTCGTAGCGCAGGCTCCATGTGCATCCGTGCTCGTCGCCTTCCTTCATGGCCACGGAGCCCTCGACCTCGAAGCAGACGCGCGGATTCGCCGCGATGCAGTCGATCTTTCGGCCTTCGCTTGCGGTGTGGAAGTAGAGGGCACCCGTCTCCGCGTCGTACCCGTGCGAGAGCGGGATGATGTACGGTTCCTCGCCGACGGCGAACGCGATCCGGACGATCTTGGCCTTCGCGAGAATCGCGTCGATCTCGCACCGATCGGTGATCTCCCGTTCCTTCTTGCGCATGAGGCGATTGTACGCGCGATTTGTGGAATCGCAGTCGGTTGGGGCCGTGCCCGCGCGGGCTCCCGCTGCAGCAATCTCCCCCGGCGAATGCGCACATCGTCGTGTAGTCTCTCACGGACGGAGGTCCCGATGGAACGGATCGAGCTTGCACCCGGCTACAGCATCTCACGCGTCATCAAGGGGTCGTGGCAACTCGCCGGCGGCCACGGCGCCGTCGATCCGAACGGGGCGATGCGAGCCATGCGCGCGTACGTCGAGGCCGGAATCACGACGTTCGACTGTGCGGACATCTACACCGGCGTCGAGGCACTGATCGGTCGATTCCTGCGGGGGCACGCCGATGCGATCCGAGCGGGCGAACTGCCGCCCGTGCAGGTGCACACCAAGTGTGTTCCGGATCTCGATGACTTGCCGAATCTTCGCGAGTGCGACATCGTGGCCATCATCGATCGGTCCTTGGAGCAGCTGGGCGTCGGGGCTCTCGATCTGGTCCAGCTTCATTGGTGGGACTACCAGATTCCCGGATACGTGGAGGCCGCCGAGTGGCTGGAGAGGCAACGGCAAGCCGGGAAGATCCGCCACATCGGCCTCACGAATTTCGACGCAACGCACATGGGCGGGATCCTGGACGCGGGGGTTCCGATCGTGGCAAACCAGGTACAGTACTCGGCGCTCGATCATCGGCCCGAGGGCGAGCTGTCATCTGCTTGTCTCGAAAGGGACGTCTCTCTTCTCTGCTACGGGACGGTCGCGGGCGGCCTCCTCTCCGAGCGGTACCGCGGCACGCCTGCATTGCGGACGCCGCACGAAAACCGCTCGTTAACGAAGTACGCGCTGATCCTCGAGGAGTTCGGAGGCTGGTCCGCGTATCAGGCGCTGCTCGACGTCCTCGCGACGGTCGCAGAACGGCACAGCGTGAGCATCGCGATGGTCGCGTCGCGCTACGTGCTGGAAGCGCCGGCCGTGGCTGGCGTCATCGTCGGCACGCGAAGCGAACGTCACCTCGCGGAGAGCGCAGAACTGACCGACTTCGTGCTGAGCACCGAAGACGTCGAAGCGATCCGATCGGTCGCGGCACGCTCGCCCGGTCCGACGGGCCCGGTCTACGGCCTCGAACGAACTCCCGGCGGCCGCCACGCCGCCATCATGAAGACCAACCTCCATCGAGCCGACGGGCGGCCCCTTGCTTGAACGGGCTACCCAGCCGACATTTGGATAAACCGGTCGACGTCCTCCTTGAATGCGGCCAAGCAGTCGACGTCGAGATAGAACATGTGCCCCGCCTCGTAGTTCGTCATCTCGACGTTGCCGCGGTGCTCCGGATCGACGTTCATGTGACTGAGCATGTACTCCGTCGCGAAATGCGGCGTCGCCAAATCGTAGTAGCCCTGTCCGACGAAGACCTTCATGAATGGGTTCTTCGCGATCGCGCTACGCAGGGCTTCACCGGTGGCAGGCATGGAGCCCTTCTCCCATTCCCACTCCTGATTCACCTTGAAGCTCAGAGTTTCGTAGGTCAGATCCGTCTCGATGCCCAGTTCCGAGCGGACGTAGTGGTTGAAGGCGGACGTGTACGGGGGCGTGATCGCCAACATCGACGGATCGAACTCCGGCCGTTCCGTCACCGCCAGCGCCTCGACGCCCTTGAAGCGGGAGTCCAGCCGTCCGACGCTTCGCTTCTCGAGGCGCAGCAGTTCTTTGCAGAAGCGGAAGATCTCGACGCGCAGGTCGGTTCCGAGAACGTAGTCGTGACTCAGACCGGTGTAATGCGCCAGCTTCTCGGCCACGGCACCTCGCTCCTCTTCGGTCAGCCGATCACCCTTCATCAGTGCCGCGGTGAGATCACCCTCCGACCAGGCCTTGACCTCCGTCATCAGATCGCGCAGTTCCAGATTTTGCAGACTTTCGTCGAGCCGGCCGTGATACCAGGCGGTCGCCGCGTAGGTTGGGACGAACAGTTGGAAGGGAAGGTCGTTCGCTCGCGCGAAACGGATCGCGCCGAAGTCGAGCACGGTCGAGATCAGGACGATCCCGTTGAACGTGATCCCCTTGTCGACGAGATGACCCGCCAGGCCGGCAGCGCGCGTTGTGCCGTAGCTCTCGCCGGCCAGGAAGAGAGGCGAGGTCCATCGCTTGTAGCGCGTGAGATAGAGACGGATGAACTCGCCTACCGATTCGATGTCCCCCTTGAAGCCGCAGTACTTCTTGTCGAGCTCCTCCGTGGTTGCGCGGCTGAATCCCGTCCCGACGGGATCGATGAACACCAAGTCCGTCCGGTCGAGCCACGTGTGCTGGTTGTCCTCGTACCGGTAGGGGGGCGGCGGCATCCACCCTTGCTCTTCCATCCGAACTCGCTTGGGGCCGAGCGCGCCCATGTGAAGCCAGACCGATGCAGAGCCCGGCCCGCCGTTGAAGGCGAACGTGAGAGGGCGATCGGAGCGATCGTCGCTTCCCTCGAGCTCGTACGCGGTGAAGTAGATTTCCGCTTCGGTCTCGTCGAACTCATCCTTCAGCGGGATGACGCCGGCCCGGGCGACGTACTTGAGCTTCCGCCCCTTCAACGCCAGCTCGTGATGCGTTTCGACCGGTTCGATGCCGAGGAGTTTGCGCTTCTTCTCCTTGGTGTCCTTCCGTTCTTCGTCCTTCTTCTCCTCGGGCTTCGCCTTCTCTTCGGCCATGGCTCTCGCGCTCCTTCGCGTGACGTGGTTGCGATCGATGGGTCATTGTACCGGCGGACTCTGGAGGGATGACGGGCGAAAACGACGAGCTATCGCACGGTCTCCGACGGGGATCATGACGCGCGGTTCAGGGGCGACGACACTCCACGATAGCTTCGCACGTGTTCGCGCTCGACAGCTCCCCGCCGTCCGCCTCGAAAACGACGGCGAACCGTAGTGTTGCAGAGAAGGTGCCGCAGCCGCCTGTGAAGCGGGCTCTTACGTCTCTCAGTCGAACCGAGACCGTCTTCGTCGAGCCGCTCCCGTGGACGTCCGTCGACTCGATCACGATGTCTGCTCGGGGAACGTCGAGCAGGCAGGTGCGGAACGTGGAACCGCCGGGCGCGGGTTCCGAGTCGAACACGCGCAGGCGCGGCGACTTGCTCGGATCTAAGTCATCGGCCGGATCTGACACCGTCAGACGAATCGTGATGTCGTACCGACATTCCGTCCCGCGCCAAACGTCAGGGCAGGCATAGATCCATCCCGTGGCGGGCGTCTGCACCCCGGGCTCTGTCCAGAAGTACCAGCCGCAGACACGCTCATAGAGATCCTCACAGATCGTGCGAATCGGCGTCGCGGTACAGCTGAGGATCTGTGGAAGATCCAAGACTCTGACAACATCAGGCAGGGGCACCAGATCGGCAGGACCTCCGACGAAGAGGTAGCAGGAGGAGAGAAGAAGAGCGAGGGACAGCAACGCCGCGACCAGGATCGCCAGCAGGAACGTCTTTTGCACAGCGACCCTCCTCTCCCCACTCATAGCGTCAGTAGGGCTTGCAGAGACAGCATCACCGGACCGATGCGAAGCCCGAGGCCGAAGCCGAGTGTGACCATCCTGCCTGCGAACGGCGCCGGCAGGAGTTCGTCGTCGAGCGTCAACCGGGAACTCCCTTCGTAGATCCCCTCCACGTACAGCGATCCGAGAGACGCGAGAAGATACAGATTGGACACGGCCTCGTAGCACAATCCCAGCGAGACAAGGTTCGCCCGCTCGATCACGCCGACCAGCTCGTATCCCTCATTCGCGATCACCGGATACAGGTGGGTCAGAGAGACGGACGTATCGCTCGAACTCATGCCAAATCCGGCGGAGGCGAGCCAGCCGTCCTGTGCCAGTTCCATGGCGACCGTTCCGTTCCACAGGCGGAGATCGCCGACCGTGATGAGTCCGCCCGAGAAGACGAGCCCCTCCAGCTCCGGCGGTAGGCGGAAAGGAACTCTCGGTTGCTCGGTAGGGAGGCGCGTGGGGCTGCCTTGCTGTCCGATCAGCAGGTACTGGTCCTCGATCTGGAAGAGAACCGCGAACTCGCCGGGCTGCGCGTATCCCGTCTCAAGATCGATCACGGTCACGAACCTCGGGAATTCCGCCAACGCCACGGTTGTGTCGGCAGTCGCCGTTCTTCGATGGAAGATGCCGCTTTGCTCGAATACTTCCATCGTCAGGACGATCCGGAACGTTCCGAGTGCGCCATACCGGTGTGTAACCCGTTCACCAACCTGGATGGTTCCGTCGCCGAGATCCCAGATGTAGCGAACCTCGTCGACCAGCTCCTCGGGAATCCCGTGGTCGGACGTTGACGCATCGAGCACGATCTCCGTTCCGAGGGACACTTCCCAGCCTGGGGAGACTGCGATCGAAGGAGAAAGAGCGGCCGGCGTTGCGTCTCCGCTGCTCGCGTCTTCGGCAAGCGTCAGGGTGGCGGATAGCATGACGAGGATCGCGACGAGCATCCACGCCGAAGTCCGAGGACTCACCATGGCGCGTCTCGATTCGCGATCCGTACGTGCGCGGTCCATTCGCCTCAGCCTCCCTCCGTCTCCTCCGCACAGCGCACCCTACCACGAGCCGCTCTTCCGATTCAATGGACATTGAAGCTTCTCTGCTGGGGGACGAATCGCCCCTCCCCAGCCGGCGAGCTGTGACGGGAGGTGTCGGCTCGAGCGTTCCTAGGCCCCGCCCACTTCCGATGGGGGACGGACCAGCGGCCAGACGTTGAGATCCGTTCCGGGGACGGTGGACTCGGCACCGATCTCGAAGCCGTGGCGCCCGTAGAAGGGCAGCACGTCCGATTGGGTCGTCTCCGCGTAGCAGGAGATCCGCTCGCGGTCGAGCCGATCGAGCATCGCACGCAGCAGCCTCGATGCGTGCCCGCGGCGCTGATGCTCGGGATCGACTGCGAGGATGCTGAGAAACCAGTAGCGGCCGGACACGTGCTGTCGACGAAGCCGCTCGTTGTGCTCGGCGACGTGCGTCATCCGCGCCACAGCATCCTTCCCCACGGCGCGATAGAGCCGCATCCCGCCCGAGCAGATCTGTCCCCACATCGTCATCGCCGCACGCTCTGAGGAAAGCCAAACCGCGATCCCTTCCAGGTCAGGCGACGTCACATGGACCTCGCCGTACCGGAGACCATAGCGAATCCGCATCCGCAGCAACTCGACCGAGTCACGCGGCCTGCGCTCCTCATCCGGGAAGAAGTACACGGTGTGCGGCTCTTCCTGGAAAGCGTGCGCACACATCTGTGCCGCTGCTTGCAGATCCTGCCTCCGAAGCCTCTCTAGCTCCTTGCGTTCCATGGAGACAATCGTACGAAATCGACGCCCCCGCCAGCACGAAGAAGGGCGGCATCATCCACTGAACGAAGGAGTCGACGTGAAGGGTCGACGCGAGACTGCGCGTGGCGTTCACGACGTGCTAGTCGTCGAAGACGCACAGCCAATCGAGAGTAGAGGCGAACGCGTCTCTGCACGCCACCCTCCAAGCCCACGGCCCCACCACTCATCGACTCCTCCCCCGGTGATCCGAAGCGCATCCGCCTCGAATCCGCCGGTGTGCTGGGATGGCTGGCGAGAAGCCCCGGAACACCGAAGTAGAAGACCGAACCCAGATCCCTGACGTCAGACCCGGGACTGCTCCTGACCGAACCGAATCGAGTAGCATGGCCGAGAGCGCGGTTCGCGCGTCAAAGGAGCACGTCATGAGTGAGAAGACGATTGCGATCATCGGGGCCGGGATCGCCAGCCTTTCCGCAGGATGCTACGGCCGAATGAACGGGTACCGGACCCAGATCTTCGAATCGCACAACCTTCCCGACGGGCTGTGCACCGCGTGGACCCGCCAGGGCTACACCTTCGACGGGTGCATCCACTGGCTCACCGGCTCGGCGCCGGGAGACTCGATCTACGCGCTGTGGGAAGAGCTGGGCGCGGTCCAAGGGAAGACGATGTACGACCACGATGTCTTCTGGCGAACGGTCGGAGCCGACGGGCGAGTCTTCTCTCTGTATGCCGATCCGGATCGGCTCGAACAGCACATGAAGGCGCTGTCACCGGCCGACGCCGAACCGATCGAGCAACTCTGCGGGTGGATCCGCAAGTTCATCCCGTTCGACATGCCCGTCGGAAAGCCGCGAGAGCTGATGTCGGCGCTCGACGGCCTCAAGCTCGCCTTCCGCATGCGTCGTCACCTGGGCGCACTGAAGACGCTCAGCGAGACGACAATGGGGGAGTACGCACGGCGTTTCAGTGATCCGCTCCTCGCAGCGGGACTGTCGGAGGCGATCGGCAGCGATACCCCGCTGATCGGACTGATCATGACGCTGGTCCCGATGGCGAAGCAGGCCGCAGGCTTCCCCGCCGGCGGATCGTTGGACTTCGCTCGATCGATCGAGGAGCGCTACACATCACTGGGCGGGGAGATCCGCTACGGAGCTCGGGCCACCCGCATCCTGGAGGAGGACGGCAAGGCCGGTCGGCATAGAACTCGAGGACGGGACGCGCATCGACGCCGACTACGTCGTCTCAGCAGCCAATCTGCGAGCCACGCTGCACGCGCTGTTGGACGGGGCAAGGCAGCACGAGACCCATCGCCTGCTGCTCGAGTCGGGGAAGCTCTATCCCTCGTGCGTTCAGGTCAGCTTCGGAGTCAAACGGGTGTTCCACGAGCTGGACGAGTGCCTCGGAGAATCCTTCACGCTCGAGCATCCGCTGCAGCTTGCCGGAGCCGACGTCGAGTGGGTGAACGTCAAGAGCTACGGCTTCGACCCGTCGCTCGCCCCGGACGGCTGCTCGGTGGTGACCTCCATCCTGACCGCAGACTGGGACCACTGGAACCGGCTGCGCGAGGACCGCGACGCCTACGCGGCGGAGAAGGAGACCATCGCCGCCGGGTGCGCCGAGGCGATCGACGCCCGCTACCCCGGATTCAAGGACGCCATCGAAGTGACCGACGTGGCCACGCCGCTGACCTTCGAACGTTACACCGGCAACTGGAAGGGTACCTTCATGACCTGGATGCTGTCGCCTGAGTTTCAGAAGAAGTACGGGTACGTCCGCAAGACCATTCCCGGGCTCGACAATTTCTACCTCGGCAGCATGTGGACCGTGCCCCCCGGCGGCCTACCGGGCGCCGCGATGGCCGGCCGCGAAGTGGCGCAGCTTCTCTGCGCGAAAGACGGCAAGCGGTTCGTGACCACACGACCTGGCGCCTGAGCCTGCGGAGGACCGACGTTAGAAGGAAGAGTGTGACCCGGCTTCCCCGGGGCCTGGTCCCGGAAATCGGCTACTCGGCCGCGTCACGTCTCTGACCGAATTGCTCCGCGGATCCTGTCCATAGATCAAAGGAGATCGGATGTTCGGGGGAAAGGAACGACGACGTCGGGCGGTGCGCGAGGAGGCGTTTCCCAGTACCTGGCGCTCGATCCTCGAGGAAAGCGTCCTGCTCTATCGCCGGCTCCCGCTGGAGGACCGCCAAGAGCTTCACGGCCACATCCAGGTTCTGCTAGCCGAGAAGCGGTTCGAGGGGGCGGACGGCTTAGAGGTCAGCGACCGGATGAAGCTCATCATCGCCGCGCAGGCGGCTGTCCTGCTCCTCCATCGTCCGACCGATTTCTTCCCGAAGCTGACGAGCGTCCTGCTCTATCCCGCCGAGTACGCCGTGCAGGAAGAGGTCGAGACCGAAGACGGCCTGATCGAAGAGGTCGATGAAGCGCGAATCGGCGAATCGTGGCAGTTGGGGACGCTCGTTCTCTCATGGGAAGACGTCGAGTGCGATCTCGAAAGCGCCGTGCAGAACGTCGTCCTGCACGAGTTCGCCCACCAGCTCGACGCCGAAACCGGCGACACGAACGGCGCCCCCATCCTTGCCGATCGGGACCTGCGCAGCCGCTGGGCCGACGTGATGTCCGACGCCTATGAGCGGCTGGTCGAGGCCGATGAGGCAGGCGAAGAGACGCTTCTCGATCCCTACGGTACCGAGGATCCGGCCGAGTTCTTCGCCGTCGCGACCGAGGTATTCTTTCTCATCCCGAAGGAGCTGGCGGAAGAGGAGCCCGACCTCTACGCCGTCCTGTCAGAGTTCTTCCGGCAAGACCCCGCGCGCTGGTGATCCCTCTACGGCAAGGCGTGACGGTGTTCCGCCTGAGCCATCTCACGGCGGAGGCGTTCTAGTCGGCTTCCTCCTGACCCTCAAGTTGGCCGATGAGTGTCTGCAGGGCCACGTACCGGACTTCGACTCCGTTCACCTGCCGAGCGTAGTCCTGATCGACATCTGTGGCGACAACCCAGTTTCTGCCGCCGGGGTATTGCCGCCTGAATGCGAGGAGATTCCTTGGGTCGAACCCACCCGCGGACCACTTGCACTCGATGGCATCGGGCGTGCTGCCTCGTCTTCGGATGACGAAGTCGATCTCGTGCTTGTTCTTATCCCTCCAGTAGTGGATCTGCTGGGTCTGCAGGCTCGCCTGGATCTCGTTCAGCACGAAGTGCTCCCACAGGGGGCCTAGATCGTCCGGGCGAAGATCGAGCCACCCACGTGCGTAGCAGACGAAACCGGTGTCGAACGCGTACACCTTCGGTGCCGAGACCAGCTCCGTCGAACGGCGGCTACTGAACGGCCGCACGACGTGGGCGGCGAGGGTAGCCTCGAGGACGCCGAGGTAGTTGGAGACCGTCTGGCGATTGATCTCGCACGGCTCCGCGAAACGGGTCGCCTCGAAGATCTCTCCGCTTTGTGCCGCGAGGAGTTCGAACAACCGCTGGAAGGATGCCCTTCGCTCCAGCCGGAACAGTTCCTGGATGTCCTTGGCCCAGTACGAATCGAGCCACTCCTGATAGTCAGTCTCAGGCAGCGAATCGGCGAGGAAGAACGGTGGCAGGCCGCCTCGCTGAAGACGATGCGTCAGGCCGCCTCGTTCGAACGCACTCAGGTCCCCCAGCGTCATCGGTGTGAGCCATACTGTGCGCTTCCGTCCGGTCAACGTGTCCCGAAACTTCGAAGAGGCACCTAGCGTGGAGGAGCCTGTCGCGACGATCTGAACGTCCGGATAGTGATCGGCGGCGGCCTTCAAGATCTCCGACGGGTTCGCCAGGCGATGGATCTCATCGAGTACGACGCGCTTTCCGCGCGCTTCACGAAGGAACCCCTCCGGATCCTCGAACAGCCGGCGCGTTCGTGGGAACTCGCAATCGTGATATTCCACGTCAGGCAAGGAGCGGCTGAGAACGGTCTTTCCGACCCGGCGTACTCCCTTCAACCAGACGATGGACCGATCTCGAAACGCCTCCTCGATGCGCTGGATCCACTCGTTTCTCAAGTACATGTGCGATCAGTTTAGCGTTTGGTACTACCAGATGCAATACTGATCGCGTTTGGCATTGGCCGGACGGGCGGTGAGACAACAAGAACCCAGCGCGATGGGTCACGAAGAGGAAGGCCTGACCGGGGCTCTCCCTGCTGCCGGTCTTGCCTGGTTGCTGTTGCGTCTGTCGCCGAGATGTGGTCAGATACTGGCATCAAATGCACGGACGAGGCCGATCGCATGGGTGAGCAAGCTCTGACGAGTGTCCGAAGTCACCTCGAACCCGGCCGGCGCTCACGCAGGCGCCGGCTCGTCCTCGGTGTTGCGCTTGCTCTTCTGATGATCCTGGTGGTTGCCCTCTCCGGCTGCCAGAGCAGGTACGAGGCTCTGGACCTCACGATGTACCAGTACCGTGATACGAAGAACCTGGTCAAATTCGTCTACGACGCGGCACGCATCCTGAGCGAAGAGGGCCTGAGTAGCTTGGCGTATTTCCGGAGCCACCGCGCACGGTTCGATACCCCGGACTACTACCTGTACATCTACGATGTGACCGGTACGAACCTCTATCACGCCGGGATGGAGGAGATGGAGGGAAGGAACGTTTGGGACGTGACCGACAAGAACGGCAAGCGAATCTTCCCGTTGATCGTCGAGGCGCTGGAGGACGCGAACAACCCCCACGCCTGGGTGCATTACTCATGGTGGGAGCCCGGCAGGTTCTACCCGGTCCCGAAATCGTCTTGCCACTTCAAGGTCGCAACGCCGGACGACGAGGAGCTGATCGTCGGTGGCGGGATCAACTTCCCTCACGAGGAGCAGGAGTTCATCCGAATCGTCGTCGATGACGCCGTCGAGCTGATCGACCGGGTCGGGCCGGAAGCGCTTGTCGACATCGCGGACCCGGTCTCGGAATACAACTACCGCGATGTCCGGGTGTTCGTATTCCGCCGGGATGGCGAGATGCTGATCTCTCCCGCCATCAACAGCACCTTCTCTCAGACGAACCTTCTGGAGTGCGCCGACGAAGTCGGGCAGAAGCCGTTCGTGCAGGCTCTGGAAGAACTCGAGTCTTCGGACAGAGTGTGGGAGATGTTTATGGCAAAGGGCCCGTATCAGAGAAGGCTGATACGAAAATGCCTGTACATTCGCGAGGCAACCTTGGAGGGCGAAGAGATCTACGTGGCAGCGATCACCGACCTGCCTGAACCGCCGTACTAGAATCGGAGTTTCTCATGGCAAGAGCGAGCGAAGATCACGGGTACTCGGTGAATCAAGTCCCGCCTGCCACGCACCTGTTGGTGTCGTCGATCCAGCATGTCCTGTTGATGGTGACTTCCCTTGTGATCCCGATTCTCTTCGCAAGTCAAGTGAGCGGGTCCCCCGAATTCACAGCGAGCTTGATCGCGTTCTCCATGCTCGCAGCCGGCTTGGGGTCCGTGATTCAATCCGTCGGATTGCCCCTTATCGGGTCCGGGTACCTGTGCCCGAATGTCTGCGGTCCTTCCTACTTCAGCCTCTCCTTATCGGCTGCTTGGGTCGGGGGACTGCCGCTCATGCGGGGGATGATCATCGTTGCCGGCTTGGTGGAAATGGCTATCGCTCCGATCATCGAGAGACTGCGGAAGGTCTTCCCCACCTTCATCGTCGGCCTCGTCGTGGCGATGGTTGGAGTGAGCATTCTCGCACCGTCGATCACATCGTTCTTCGGGCTCGCGTTTCGTGAAGACGCGATCCGAACCCCCGATATGCTCGTCGGCGTGTTCTCCCTGATGGTGATGGTCCTCGCGAATCTGTGGGGCAGGCGCTTCGCGAAGATGTACTGCCTGCTGATCGGAATCCTGGCGGGATGGATCTTGGCTGCGATCCTCATTCCCGAATTCTGGCATGATCTTGTCGCGGTGAAGGACACTCCAATACTCGCTCTGCCTGCGATGGGGGCGGCGTTTCGAGGCATCACGTTCGATCCCAAGATGGTCGTCCCGTTCATCATCATCGCCATCAGCGGCTCGCTGAAGTCGTTCGGGAACCTTCTTGCCGCGCAGAGCATCTCCGAACCGACGTTGGAGGAGACGGACTTCGCCCCGATCCGGAAGGGGCTTCTTGCGGACGGATTCTCGACGGTGCTGGCCGGCTTGCTGGGGGGAATGGCGGTCGACACGTCATCGAGCAACGTCGGATTGGCCGGAGCGACCAAGGTTCTGAGCCGGTGGATCAGTGTCGGCGCGGGAGTCATCTTCGTGATCCTGGCCTTCTTCCCCAGGCTCATCAGCATCCTGTCGATGATGCCCAAGCCGGTGATGGGGGCCTCGCTGATCTTCGCGGGGAGCTTCATGGTGAGTACGGGCCTGAGACAGATGTTCAGCGAGCCGTGGGATTCGCGGAAGACCTTTGTTGTTGGCATCGCCTTCTTCTTCGGGTTGAGTACGGCGTTCTTGCCCAGCCTGTATGCCCGGGCGCCTCACTTCGTTCAGACCCTGTTCACCGATCCGCTGCCGACGGCGACGATCATCGCCGTCGTCCTGAACCAGATCTTCAACTTGGACACCCTCTTCGGGAGACTGAGGCGCAAGCAGAAGTAGCCAGGGAGTCACAGCGTGGGGCGTGTTCAGGAATGGATTCCTGACCACCATTCTTCCGCGAAATCCTAAGAATCAAGGTATGACCTCAAGCATACGGGAGCTCGTGAATCAACTGCCTCAAGTGTCCTCCCTCAGGGAAATAGGGTATGTGTCCCTCGATTCCCGCCCAGGGCCCGGAAGACAGGGGCTCAAGCGGAAGGAATGAGCTGTGTGTACCCCGATTTGGATTCCCGTGTGTTGGCATCTGATTTCTTCGTAGCGTATACTTTCCTCACATCTCTGATATGAGGAGAATGCGATGCTGAGAAAATGCATGTTGATGGCAGTGCTGGTCACGGGAATTCTGGTGAGCTCTGTAGCCGCCTCACCGTCGAAGGAGTTTGACTCCACTTCTAGCATGTGGCAAGGAGTCATCAAGAAGTTTGGTCTTGAGACCATCGATCAGGCTCCGCCGGGGATAACTCCACTCGTGGTGGAGTCGCCTGCACAGCTGAGAGAACTGCTCGCAAGGGTCGATTCGCGACATGTGGTAGTCAATGTCAAGCCTTCGGACTTGCCTGAGCTGGATGCTCCTGCAGGGGATGGCAGCTTGCGGGCATTCGTCCTCCAACTCCACGAGTACGACAGCAGCCAGTGGCCGATTATATTCCACTTGTACGCGGACTTGTTTCTCCTTCAGTCCGGGCCGTTCTTCTCCTGACAGATTGTCTCCTGTGATGATCGGGCGACGTTCACAGGAAGCGAGCTGTATTCAGAGACAGGTGGAGAGTGGAGCGACAGTTTCATCTACCCTAGCGGCCTAAGCGCAGCAATCGAAGGAGGAGGATGGATCAAGCACTACATCTGGACGCCGATCGGGAAGATCCACGTTATGACATACCACTTCTACATGACGATCAACTTCTCGCTCTAGAAGGACCGGGTGAAGAATAGATGAACTACAGCTTGCTGTTCGCTGGCATCAACCTATTGCTCCTGTGCCTAGTACTGCTGTTGGTGATTGCCATATACCTGCGGTTCCGACGATAGATCTCGTAGTGGGGCTCGGGATCAGATCCTGTAATGGAGTCGGGGTC
>CAZMYM010000023.1:0-42879 GCA_964570515.1 uncultured Thermotogae bacterium
GATCCGAGAGGATATCCACCCGATGACTTGAAAATCCAAGAGGGATGTTCAGGCCTCTATTTTCGAATCGGGGAAGTCCGCCAGGCCAACAGCAACAGTGTGAAGCCAGCCATCTCAACCGCTCCGGCTTCAGTTCCTCCACGAAGGCCGCGTCCACCCAGAAGATCCCGTCGCCGAGGAAGAACGGCTACTCTGGCAGCAGTTCTCGCAGTTGCTTGGAAGAGGCGCTGGAATCGCTTCTTCTGGTCCGCTTGCGAGTAGCTTGCGAGTTCGGCCAAGCCAAACTCGTGGTGGATGGCAAGGCCGCCAAACTCGTGGTGGATGTCGGGCGAAAGGGTAAGGATCTGCCGCAGTCACAGGGCGTGTTGATTCGATGGGTCCCGATGAGGTTCGTAGCCAGTTCAGCTTGACATCCGTACCCGAAAAGAGTACGAATGTACCCATGAAGGGTACAGACTCCGCCCCATCCTCCCTCGGCGCTCTGCTTCTCGGCAAGACCAGACTCTCAATCCTCTCTCTCCTACTCCCACAACCGGAGCGAAGGCTCTATCTCCGTGAGATCCTGCGACTGACAGGCGCAGGCCAGGGCGCAGTGCAGCGAGAGCTGGAAAAGCTGACGAGTGCAGGCATTCTCACGAAGACGCGTGAGGGGAATCTCACATACTACCAGGCGAACCGACTCGCACCCGTCTTCGGCGATCTCAGAGGCCTCATCGAGAAGACGGCCGGAGCCTCGGGCGCTCTGCGAGCGGCCCTTCTCCCCCATGCCGACACCATTCACCATGCGTTCCTATACGGATCCATTGCGCGGGGTGAGGAGCGAGGCGAGAGCGACATCGATCTGATGGTGATTGGCGATGTACCGTTCCTCGACGTTGTCACTGCGGTTTCGCCACTGCAGGAATCCTTAGGGCGTGAGATCAACCCCACGGTCTTCACTCCGGCGGAATTCCGCAGACGAATCAAGGAAGGTGACCACTTCCTGACGAGAGTGATGAGCGAAGAGAGAGTGGATCTGATGGGAGGGGATCGTGAGTCTTGAGGCATGGCGCGACTCCCGGCTGATTGTCGAGCACGAATCCAGCCGACAGGAGGTCTCCGAGCTGCTGGGTATCGTGAAGACGGATCTCGATGATGCGCGCATCCCGGAGCTGAGCCCCGACCGACGGTTTGCCTGCTGCTACGGTGCGCTTCTCACGGCGGCACGAGCAGCGCTGCGCTCGGCTGGATACCGAGTCCCCAAGGGAGCTCCCAGCCATCACTACTACGCGATCCAGTCGCTGCAGTTCACCGTCGGACTCGACCCCCAAGCGCTTCGGCAGATCGAAAGCATGGGAAAGAAGAGGGCGACGGCAGACTACGTTCGCGTGGGAGAGCTATCTGAGTCGATGGTCGAGGAGGCCATCGCGTTCGCCGAGGACTGCTGTGGACGAATAGCCGACTGGATCCGCGCAGAGTACCCGTCCTTGATGGAGGACTAGGTCCGAGGCCCGGGAGTTCGGGGTCGCATACCGAATCCGCAAGAGTTCGGGGGCCGCATACCCCGATTCGCCAGCGGAGTTCCGGAAACACTAAGAAGCTTTAGAAGACTGGGGTCCGATCTTGAGTTGCTAGATTTCGGTGAGGACTCACGGTGCGGGAAGCGTTCGACGCCGGGAACGAAATCCTGATCGAATGATCCAGCGAAGTCCAGCAGATCCAGGGCTCTCAGTACTCGTCACGCAGACCGAACTCGGCCGACTCGACCCACTCGCTCGGACGGTCGAAGTACTCGGCCAGCGAACTGACGAAGGCGTAGTGGAGCTTCTCGGCCGCGGCGAGCCGCGAGAACAGCTCACGGATCGCACCGTCGTCGGAGGCTTCACCGCGTTCCCGGTAGAACGCCTCGGTCCCACGCTCGATCTCCATCGCATGCTGCAGGACATCACGTAGAGCCGCGTCCGATGAGATTACACCCGCTCCTCCCTCGATCACGCCCCCAATCCAGTCCTTGCCCGCGTCGATCAGGCTGGCCGCGGACCCGACTGAGCCAATGTTCATGACTCGAAGGGCATTTACATGTTGTGCTTCTTCGTCGGCGAGGAGCGTCAGGATCTTCGCCGCGCTCGGGTCGGTCGTCATCTCTGCTGCAGATCGGTAGTTGGTCTCGGCTCGTTCTTCAAGCGCAATCGCTTCGTCTATCAGTCCCATGAATTCCATCCTTTCGCGCGTCTTCCGATGTTCTCCCTACCCCCACCAGGGTAGCGATGATCGAAACGTCGAACAACCGAGCGGCGCACTGCCTCAGCCGTACAGGTGATGGCATTCCCCGGTGGAGATGGTCCGACGTCCGCTCGGCGTCTCCAGGACCAATCGGCCCGAGTCATCCACGGCGAACGCGATCCCTTCGATCGCGTCTTCTGCCCCCTCGAGGACGATCCGCACGGATCGCCCGAGCGTCGTGCAGTACCCCCGATACGCCTGAAGCGTCTCGGATGGCGTCTCGTCGGACCGGAGAGCCTCCCGGATCGCGAGAACCAAGGCGTCGTGATCGATCGAGATGCCGAGTGCATGTGCGGACGTCGCCGTCGAGAGCGGCGTATCGGTCAGGTTGATGCCGACGCCGACCAATGCGAGGTCGCCGACCCCCTCGACCAGGATCCCGCCAAGCTTCTTCTCATCGACAAGAACGTCATTCGGCCACTTCAGACTCGCATCGAGGCCGAAGCCACCGAGTGCGCGGACGACGGCGAGGCCCGCACGAATCGACAGGATCGGGCCGTCGTCGAGAATGAACGTCGCGTACAGGCCTCCGCGCGGGGAGAGCCAGTTCCGGCCGAACCGCCCGCGGCCCGCAGACTGCTCTTCGGCGATGACCACATGCCCCGCCTCGGCTTGCCCGGACGCAAGCAATCGCCGCGCTTCCGCCTGCGTCGAGGGGACCGTCCTGAATCGATGGGCATGCAGTTCCACGTCAGGGACAGGGAAGAACCGGAAAAGTGCTCGCCGCGTGGGGCATCACGAGAACGCTGAATCCGTTCCCAAACCGCGCCTTCGCCAAATCGAGGGCCTCGGATGGATCGTGCATCGGGGTCATGAGGAAACGGCGAACAACCTCGTCCTTCATCTCGCTCTGTAAGGCGATCTCGATCCGCTTCCGGTCCCTAGCGAGGTAGACGGCCTTGTGTCCGCCGAGCTTGAAGCCTTCCTGTTCGTAAATCCGCAGAACGTCATCGGGAGTCGAACTCCGCTCAATCCAGTCGGCGAAGACCGGGTGTCCAATCCCGTTCGGGCAAGCGCCTGCCAGGTAAGAGATCCCGCCGTCTCGCGTCGCCAGCGACGCATTGTACTCGCCCTTGTGTGCTTGGTAGAGGTTGATGTCCTTCGGGTGGCCTCCGGTCGACCCAATGACCAAATCAGCCTGCTCGTCGAGTGGAACCTGGAAGTGCTCGTCCCAGAACGCCCGTCCCACCCTGTGCGCGGCTTCGGGCTCTCCAACGACGACCTTCGCGACACCACCGTCCGCGCTCAACACGACGTCGATGATGAAGTCGTAGCGAATCCGTTTTCCTGCCTCGACCATCTCTTCGCTGATCGGGTTCCCGTCGTAGACGCAGGCCGTGCTCTCCGGAAGATCCATGAGCGCATGGTTCGCCTCAATCGACGATTCTCCGGCAACCCCGGGAAAAATGTTCTTCCGCCCCCCCGAGTACCCTGCGTAGTAGTGCATGCCGATGTGCCCGATCGTGACGACGTGATCCGCGTCCACGACCAAGCGGTTGAGAAGAATCGGATTCCCGCGCGAGCTCTTCCCGACTTCCACGCAGCCGCGGCAGCAATCATGAATCTCCACGCGGAACCGATGCCGCGCTTCTCCAAGCATGGCGTCGATCTCTTCGTCCGTCGGGGCACGATGGGTTCCGGTCGCAACGAGAAGCGTCACGTCTTCCGCTGCGATCGTCAATCGAAGTCGCTCCCAGATCCGCGGAAGAAGCTCGCGAGTCGGCGTAGGCCGTGTGTGGTCCGTCACCACAAGAACAACGGAGTCGCCCTGCTTGAAGGTGGCGGTTGGATTGTCGATCCCGATGGGGCGCTCCCACCCTCGTTCGAAGGCCGCGTCCAGCGTGATCGGCGGAGTCGCTTTCCCTTCCAACACACCGACCAAATTCTCAGATGGAACGTCAACTTCCAGCGAACCCTTCCCGTACGGAAGCTCGATCTTCGGCATTGACCCTCCTTCGAGTCACCAGATTCTAGTCCCGCAGAGGAGCTGCTCCAACCTTGCGCCGCTCTTCGGCGACCGCTACGCTTCCGTCGCCCCGAAAGGAATGGTCATGCACAAGGTTTACCACACCTCGGAATCGGTCACCGAAGGCCACCCCGACAAGGTCGCGGATCGCATCTCCGACGCCATGCTGGATCACATCCTGATCAACGACCCTGACGCGCATGTGGCGTGTGAGACGTTCCTCACAACCGGTCTGGTCCTCGTCGGCGGTGAGATCACAACGTCGACCTACGTCGACGTCGCCGAAGTCGTCCGCCGGGTCCTCGCCGACATCGGGTACGATCGCGCGGGACTAGGCTTTCACTACCAAGACTGCGCCGTCCTCTCCGCCATCAAGGAACAGTCCACGGACATTCAGGAGGCGGTCGATCACGCCTCCGAGGTCCGCGGCGGCGCCTCGAGCGATCCGTACGACACGATCGGCGCGGGGGATCAAGGGATCATGTTCGGCTATGCGCGCAGGGATACTGATGTGCTGATGCCGCTGCCGATCGTCCTCGCCCATCGTTTAGCACAGCGACTGGCCGACGTGCGCAAGGACGGAAGTCTCCCCTTCCTTCGCCCGGACGGGAAATCTCAAGTGACCGTCGAGTACCAAGGAGAGCGCCCGATCCGAGCCAGCACAGTTCTGATCGCGGCGCAACACGATCCAGACATCGCACACAGCGACCTGAAGGCCGCGATCGTCGAGGGCGTGATCCGACCGGTCCTGGGCGAGTGGCTCGATGAAGATACAGAGATTCTCGTCAACTCGTCAGGCCGTTTCGTCATCGGTGGACCGGCGTCCGATGCCGGAGTCACCGGCCGCAAGATCGTCGTCGACACCTACGGAGGATTCGGATCCCACGGCGGAGGCGCGTTCTCGGGGAAGGATCCGACGAAGGTCGATCGATCGGGCACCTACATGGCAAGGTACGTGGCGAAGAACTTGGTCGCCGCCGAATGCGCGGACCGGGTCAAGGTACAGGTCGCCTATGCGATCGGCCGTGCGGCGCCGCTGGCGGTCACCATCGACACCATGGGAACCGGCGTCCGAAGCGACGACCTTCTCCGCAAGGCCGTCCTCGACGTGTTCGACTTCCGGCCCCGCGCCATCATCGATCGATTCGACTTGAAGCGTCCGATCTACGAACCGCTGTCGGCGTACGGCCACTTCGGGAGAACGGACGTCGACATGCCGTGGGAAGCGATCGACTGCGTCGATGCGCTTCGGTCCGCTCTCGACTGAGCGGCCGAGCCCCTGAGCCGCACCTGCGTCTCGATGACGCCATCAATCGTCGCTCCGCGTTCCGCCAAGCTCTCCAGATCGGGTGTCCCGACGTAGCGAATGCGATACGTGAGCGTGACGAGCCGTGTGGTGCTGCTGCATTCCCAACTGACAAGCGTGATCCGCTCTCTCTCGCCGTCGCAACGCGCCACGTCAGGCAGCGTCCAGAGGCGCAGCAAACCAGAGTAAAGCCATCTGGAAGGCGACCACGACACCCGTCCCGTTAGGAGGATGCGTCCGAAGGGCGGCCGTGGAACGCACGCTCGATCCCGATGACCGCGCTCAAACCCGCAGCAAGCAGGATTCTTCACGGGCACGGGGCTTCCTGTGTCTCCGTCCGCCCCTCACGTGAGCGTGAGAGACTTCTCCTCAATCAACCGCCTCAACATCTCGATGACCTCATCGACGGGTTTCGCGCCGAGATCCTCCTCCGTGCGAAGGCGCACTGCTATGGCGTCGGCCTCCTGCTCCCTGTCCCCGACGATGAACATGTAAGGAACCTTCTGCAGCTGCGCGTTACGAATCTTGGCGTTCATCCGCTCCGAGGATTGATCGACCACAACACGGATACCGGCCTCCGTGAGACGTCCCTCAACCGACCTTGCGAACTCGACATGACGGTCGGCGATCGGAATCAGGGTCGCCTGAACCGGTGCGAGCCAAACGGGGAACGCGCCGGCGTAGTGCTCAATCAGACAGCCGATGAAACGCTCGATGCTGCCGAGTACTGCACGATGAACGACGTACGGTCGTTGCTTCTCCCCATCCTCCCCGATGTAGTTCATGTCGAACCGGTCGGGAAGGTTGAAGTCAAACTGGATCGTCGTGCATTGCCACGACCTCCCGAGAAGATCTTTCACCTTGATGTCGATCTTCGGGCCGTAGAAGGCGCCCCCGCCTTCGTCGACGTTGTAGGGGAGGCCGCGGTCATCGAGGGCCGCTCGCAACGCCGCCTCCGCCTGCTTCCAACGCTCGGGCTCCCCGACGGCCTTGCCCTCGTGTGGGCGGGTCGCGAGGTAGATGTCGAATTCCTCGAACCCAAACGCTTCCAGCATGTCCATGCTGAAGGCGTAGACCCGCCGCAGCTCATCGTCGATCTGATCGGGCCGACAAATGATGTGCGCGTCGTCAATGGTGAAACCACGAACGCGAAGCAGGCCATGCAGCGTTCCCGAACGTTCATACCGGTAGACCGTTCCAAGTTCGGCCCATCGAAGGGGCATCTCTCGGTACGAATGGACTTTGGTCTTGTAGATCAGAATCTGGTACGGACAGTTCATCGGCTTGATGTAGTAATCCACCCCGTCGATGTCCATCGGCGAGTACATCCCCTCGCGGTAGAAGTCGAGGTGGCCGCTGATCGACCACAGCTCACCCTTACCGATATGCGGGGTCGAGACGGTCTCGTAGCCTCCGCGATCGTGCTCCGCATACCAGAACTCCTCGATCGTCCGCTTGAGGCGGGAGCCCTTCGGATGCCAGCAGACGAGGCCGGCGCCGCCTTCCTCGTGGATGCTGAACAGGTCGAGGTCTTTGCCGATCTTCCGATGATCGCGCTTCGCCGCCTCCTCTCGCCGCCAAAGATCCGCCTCGAGATCCTTCTTCGTCTCCCAGGCCGTTCCGTAGATTCGCTGGAGCATGGGCCGAGTCTCGTCTCCGCGCCAGTACGCGCCTGCGACCGACAGAAGCTTGATCGCGTCAGGCTTGACTTGGCCCGTCGAACGAAGGTGAGGCCCACGGCAGAGATCGATGAATTCCCCCTGCTGGAAGAACGTGATCGTCTCCCCCTCCAGGTCATCCACGAGTTCCAGTTTGTAGGTTTCCCCTTGCTCGCCGAGAAGCTTCCGGGCCTCCTCCACGGTCAGCTCCTTACGCACGATCGGGAGATCCTCGGCGATGATCTTCTCCATCTGCGCCGCAATCCGTTCGAGGTCGTCCGCGCTGAATGGAGCGTCAAGGTCGAAGTCGTAGTAGAAGCCATCCTCAATCGCCGGTCCAATCCCGAGTCTAGGAGATGTGAACAGCCTCTTCACCGCTTGAGCCATGATGTGCGTCGTCGTGTGGCGGAGCGTCATCAATGCGTGAGCGTTGCCGGTCGTGACGATCGTGATCGCGCAATCCTCGCTCAATGTCTCGCGCAGATCCTTCAGCTCACCGTCGACGAGAGCGCAGACTGCGGCCTTGGCAAGGCGAGGACCTATCCCTTCGGCCACCTCGAGGATCGAGGCGCCGTCGGATACTTCCACCACGGACCCATCGGGCAAAGAAACCTGGATCATCGGCCTACCTCCTTCGAGAGAGTCCGGCATCATACTCGGTTTCTTCGCTACGGGACAACGATTCCGGAGCTTCACAGGATGTAGCGCGAGAGGTCAGGATCCTCAACGATGTCGGCGAGGCGCTTCTCTACGTAAGCCTTGTCGAGGGTGATCGTCTCTCCCCCGCGGACGTCCGCATCGAACGAGATGTCTTCGATCAACCGCTCCATAACGGTTGTAAGACGTCGGGCGCCGATGTTCTCCGTCGTCTGGTTAAGCTCGTAGGCGATGCGCGCAATCGCGTCGACGGCATCGTCGGTGTATTCGAGGACGACGCCTTCGGTGGCCAGGAGCGCCGTGTATTGCTTGGTCAGCGCGTCCTTCGGCTCGCAGAGGATTCTCCGGAAGTCGGCAGCTGTGAGGTTGTCGAGTTCAACGCGAATCGGGAGGCGCCCTTGCAATTCGGGGATCAGGTCGGACGGCTTCGACATGTTGAACGCGCCGGCGGCGATGAACAGCACGTTCTCCGTCGAGACCACGCCATAGCGTGTCCGCACAGCGGCTCCTTCGAGCAGCGGTAGCAGGTCTCGCTGAACCCCTTGGCGAGAAACGCCAGGCCCGCCCATCTCCTCTCGGCCGCCTGCAGCGATCTTGTCCAGCTCGTCAAGAAAGATAATCCCCGTCTCCTCCGCAAGTCGGAGTCCGGCTTGTCGAACGTCCTCCATGTTGATCAGGCCGTCCACGACTTGCTCGAAGAGGAGCGGCCGGGCTTCACGAATGCGCATCCTCCGCGTCTTGCGCGAAGGAGGGATCAGCCCCGACAGGACGTCACCCATGTCGATTCCCATCTGATCGATTCCGTCCTGCGAGAAGACCTCGAGCTGCGGCGTGACGTGTTCCTCCACGGTGATGTCGATGTATCGTTCCTCGAGTTCACCAGCTTCGAGCTTCGCTCGCAACTTCTCACGTGTGTGACGAACGCTCTCCTCGCGTTGATCATCGTCCTGAACCACTGGAAGAAGCGCATCGAGGATTCGATCGCCCACGAGGTCCTCGGCCTCTTCCTCGACGCGGATGATCTCGTCTTCCCGAATCATGTCGATCGAAATGTCCACGAGGTCACGAATCATCGACTCCACGTCGCGGCCGACGTACCCAACCTCGGTGAACTTCGTCGCCTCGACCTTGATGAACGGACACGTCGTCAGCCGAGCCAAACGCCTCGAGATCTCGGTCTTGCCGACGCCCGTCGCCCCGATCATTAGGATGTTCTTCGGTTTGATCTCGTCTCGAATCTCGGGATCTTCGACGACCTGCCTGCGCATTCGGTTTCGAAGGGCGATGGCCACGGAGCGTTTCGCCTCCGCTTGCCCCACAATGTACTTGTCGAGTTCTTCGACAATCTGCCGCGGCGTCAACCCGGACAGACGCTCTTCACGGACTTCTACGATGTCGCTCATGTCTCCTTCCGTCTACCAAGCGATCTCTTCGATCGAGATCTCAGAATTGGTGTAGATGTCAATCTCCGCAGCAATCAGAAGCGCGCGTTTCGCTGTCTCTTCTGGGGGGAGGTCCGCAGCAGAGAGAAAAGCCCTCGCCGCGGCCAAAGCGTAGGGCCCGCCGGATCCGACGCCAATCAGCCCGTCATCCGGCTCAAGCACGTCCCCTGAGCCGGAGATCATCAAGAGGCCCTCTTCGCTCACGGTCACGAGAACTGCCTCCAAATGCCTCAAGATCCTGTCCGTTCGCCATTCCTTGGTGAGTTCCACGGCCGCCCGTCGAAGCTGACCATCGTACTTCTTCAGCTTCCCCTCGAACTTGTCGAGCAGTGCAAGACAGTCTGCGGTCGCTCCGGCAAACCCCACCAAGACTCGATCGTCGTGAAGTCGGTAGAGTTTTCGCGTGGTCTTCTTGACGACAGTGGTATCCAGAGTGGCCTGGCCGTCACTCGCCATAACGGCGCGCTTGTCCTTCCTCGAGTGAATCGCCAAGATGGTTGTGTTGCGAATCGTACTCATGACGCCCCCATTCTAGATCTGATCTGACATGCTATCAATCGAGCCATCGGATGCTTCCGTTCGCGGTCGCAACAAACAGCTACTACAAACGTTATCAAGAAGAGGTCTTCTGTATTTTGTAGTAGTAGTAGTAGTAGCGTGCATCGGTTGGGGAAAGTGGCGAAAACCCAGTTTGCGTCCACACGCGTCGGCCTCGCTTTCTGGGGAGAAGCAGTGAAGATCCTTGCTTTGGGTGGGGAAAACGGCTGTGGAAAAGGACGAGGCGATCTCTTCGCAGCTTTTGTCCACAAGAAGATGTCGGTTTTCCCCCGAGTTTTCGCGTGCCAACTTTGTGCCGCTATGTCCGAAAGGCGTAGCGAGAAGCAAGGGACTCCTGCAGCTCCGAGATCTCGGCTTGGAGAAGAGGTGTTTCTTGCAGCTGCGACTTAACTTTCACGTAGGAGTGCATGATCGTGGTGTGATCGCGGTTGCCGAAGGCCTTTCCGATGGCGGGGAAGGAATGGTCGGTCATCTCGCGCGCGAGAAAGATGGCTACGTGCCTAGCCTGGGCGATCTCCTTCTTGCGGCTCGAGCTCTCCAGTTCGCGTCCTTGGAGATCGTAGTGCGTGGCGACTTCTTCTTTGATGTGGTCGATGGTCAGCCGCGGCCGCTGACCCTCCTTGGGGAGCATCGTCTCAAGTCTTTGTGGGGTGAGCTTCTCGCCCTGGAGTTGTGCGCACGCGAGCGCCTTGACCAATGCACCTTCAAGAGCACGCACGTTGGAGGAGATGCGTCTTGCGATGAGCTCGAGGACGTCGTCATCGACGGCCAGACCACGGGCGATGGCCTTCTCGCGCAAGATCGCGATGCGGGTTTCGAGGTCGGGAGCCTGGATGTCGGCGACGAGGCCCCACCGGAAGCGAGAGACGAGGCGCTCCTGCAGCCCGGACAGCTCCTCCGGAGGTCGATCGCTGGAGAGCACGATCTGCTTCGCCGCTCCATAGAGCTCGTTGAATGTGTGGAACAGCTCCTCCTGGGTCGCTTCCTTCCCTTGCAGAAAGTGGACATCGTCGATCAGGAGTAGATCGATCTTTCGGTACTTCCCGCGGAACGCTCCGGTTGCGTTGTTTCGAATGGCGTTGATGAGTTCGATGGCGAAACGCTCGGACGTCGTGTAGACGACGGCCCGTTCCTGGGACGAACGGAGCACTTGGTTCCCGATGGCCTGGAGCAAGTGCGTCTTGCCGAGACCGACGCTTCCGTAGATGAAGAATGGGTTGTACGTCTTCTCTTCGGCTTCGATCACGGCTTGAGAGACCGCCTCCGCTGCGGCGTGAGCAAGATGGTTGTTCTTCCCGCGGACGAAGGAATTGAACGTGTAGTCCACACTCAACGGGAAGCCGCCTTGGGGAACGGAAGACGCAGCCTCAAGGATTCGGCGTGCCGACGCGGGGCCGCCGGACTCCGCAGGGAGAACACTGATCTCAAGAGAGATCGGACGCATGCAGGTGTCGGTTGCGAGCCGCTCGATCTCCGTTCGATAGCGGCTCTCGATCCCGCTTTTGGTGAAAGAATCGGGGACGCCGATCGCCAGCGAGGTGTCCTCGAGCGCAAGGGGACGTGCGTCAGCCAACCACGTGAGATAGCTCGAGTCGGGAATGGTCTCCTTCAGCGAAGAGACCACGGAATCCCAGACAGCAACAAGATTAACGCTCATCCACCATTCTCCTCGGAGCCTGGTGACAAGAGTAGCGAAGAGATGCATCGCGGATCAAGGGGACGATTCCCTGGCCGGGCGAGGTGCATCCAGCAGCATGCTCGACGGGTAGCGCGCTTGAGAGACGCATGGACAACGGAGCCCTCGCCGGAGAGGACGGACATCCGGGTCGATCTGCCGCGAGATGGGCCGAGAGAGAAGGACGAAGAGACGCCGGAGCGCTCCGCCTGATTGTGGAGAACTGCGTGGATGCCCCATCTTCAGCGGCCATCAGCTGGGGAAAACCCTGTGGAAAGACTGTGCAGGCAGCCCCTCTGCCCAGACGGACGGGATCAAGTCCTCGCCGTCGAGCCGCGGGGGAAGACTTATCCACAACGAAGGGCCGTTATCGTGCCATTTTGGGGTGGTTGTCCACAGGGTTTTCCACAGGTCCGCTTGTTCGGGAGATGGAGGAAATTCCCTTCGGTAGGACCTTTTGCGTCGCAGGGCGACGGAACGGCATCGCTGAAGCGCCGGATGGCCTGGACAGTCGTCCCATGAACTCGCCGCGTCGAGGCCGAAAACCGATGGTGCCGAGGCCCAGATTCGAACTGGGGACACCCGCCTTTTCAGGGCGGTGCTCTACCGACTGAGCTACCTCGGCACGGGCTGGCGGGGACGACCGGATTTGAACCGGCGATCTCTGGAGTGACAATCCAGCGTCCTAGACCTGACTAGACCACGTCCCCGAGAGGTTGAAGCTCATTGGGCGAGACAGGACTCGAACCTGTGGCCTTCCGGATGTAAGCCGGATGCTCTCCCAACTGAGCTACTCGCCCATTATAGCTAGCGTCCCACAGGCCGCAACCTGTGGTTCTTGTGTCCCCAAGGGGATTTGAACCCCTGCCGCCGGGATGAAAACCCGGTATCCTAGGCCGCTAGATGATGGGGACGTCTCAGACGCGCGCGCGCGCCTGTTCGAACGACTCCGTGGTACGGGCGAGCCGAGTATAGACGGCCCCTCGCTCGCCGACCATTCAATCTGGGTCGTGCTGGATTCGAACCAGCGACTCCCTGATTAAAAGTCAGGTGCTCTGCCACTGAGCTAACGACCCGAAAGGCACACGCGCCTTTCCAGTGGGTCGTGCAGGACTCGAACCTGCAACCAACGGATTAAGAGTCCGCTGCTCTACCATTGAGCTAACGACCCGAGCAAAAACGAATGGTACGAGAGGCCTCTTCACGGTGTCAAGGCTTGTTGGGGGTTTCATTCATCCGATACGATCCCTCTATGGATCCGCTCCAGTTCACGCCACCGCCGCTAGCGCCGCTCGCGGAACGGATGCGGCCGGAAACGATCGACCAGGTCGTCGGCCAGCCGAAGATTCTCGGGCCCGGGGGTCCGCTGCGCGCGGTCATCGAGCGCGAGGCCTATCGTGCCTTCCTCTTCTGGGGACCGCCGGGAACCGGGAAGACGACCGTGGGTCGGATCATTGCGGTGAGGTCAAAGGCTCGCTTCGTTCAACGCTCGGCGGCGCTGACCGGCGTCAAGGACGTCCGACAGACGCTCGAGGCGTCGCAGTTTCGGTTTCGTACCGAGGGCGCGCGCGATCTTCTCTTCCTCGATGAGATCCATCGATTCAACAAGGCGCAGCAGGACGTGCTCCTCTCCTTTCTCGAAGAAGGGAGCGTCATCTTCGTGGGTGCGACGACCGAGAATCCCTCGTTCGCACTGAACGCGGCCCTTCTCTCGCGGTGCCAGCTGTTCCGCTTCGAGCCGCTAGGTGATATTGCCATTCGCGAACTCATCGACCGAGCCCTCGGTGATCCGCAAGGCCTCTCTGGGCAGCTCACGCTCGACGAGGCGGCGATCGATGCCCTTGTGGGCCTTTCGGACGGCGATGGGCGACGCGCTCTGACGACGTTGGAGTTGGCGACCTCCATCGCCGATGGAGGCACGATCGGCATCGACGTCATTCGGCGGGCGGTGCAGCGCAAGGGCCTGCGCTACGATCGCGCCGGCGACGAGCACTACGATCTGATTTCCGCCCTCCACAAGTCGGTTCGCAATTCCGACCCGGACGCCACCCTCTACTGGATGGCGAGAATCCTCGAAGGGGGCGAGGATCCGCGATTCATCGCGCGTAGGCTGATTCGGATGGCGTCCGAGGATGTCGGCCTTGCCGATCCGCGAGGTCTCGAACAGGCCATTGCGGCGTCGCGCGCGGTGGAGGCCGTCGGGCTTCCGGAGGGAGACCTCGCCCTCGCGCAGGCGGCCGTCTACCTGGCCTGTGCTCCCAAGTCGAACGCGCTGTACGTCGGCATGGGAGAGGCGTATCACGACGTGCGTGAACGTCCGACGGCCGAGGTTCCTCTGCATCTGCGGAACGCACCGACACGGCTGATGAAAGGGCTTGGCTACGGAGACGGCTATCGATACGCTCACGATTGTGAGGATGGTGTCGCCTCGATGCCGTGCCTACCGGAAGAACTGTTGAGCCGTCGGTACTATCGGCCGACCAATCGGGGGTTCGAAGAACGTGTTGCCGCGCGCTTGGAGTGGCTGAGGGCACGAACGAAGACAAGTGAAGGCGACTTGGCGCAGCGAAACGTGAACGGCAATACCGAGTCGCTCTAACGCTCCGCTTCCTGCTTGTCGAGGTATTGGAGGATCGCCTCGACGATCAGGTAGTTCATGGAGCGGTCTCGCTTCTTCGCTAGCATCGCCAGCCGTTCGATCGGTTTCTTCTCCGCCTTCGACCGCGAAATGTAGACGGACAGTGCATTCTCTCTTGTGACCACGCAATCCCCTTTCCGTCGTTGTGCCCCTACTATACTCTAATGCAGGAGGGGAGACAAGATACGGTCGCTTAACCCAGGTACGGGCCGCTGGATCACGCCGCCGATTGCGCTGTCCCCTCGATGCGCTTCGCGAGCGACGCCCCCCCCCAGCACTCAGCTTGCGTGCTGATGGAGATGGCGCTTGATGTCAAGCTTCACGCTCTTCTGGAATGGTTCATCTACGAGCGTGATGCACTCCTTAAACCTGATTCGCTTGAAGACCGCGAGCCCCTCGCTCTGCTCCTTGATTGCCTCCCAGATCTGTTCGATCGCGGCGGCCGACGTATCGATTCCCTGCTCCTTGAGAAGGGTCCAGTTCGGATAGACCTGCGCACATACGGCCGGGATGCCCTGCCTCTCGCCCTCGTAGATCATGATCTCGTCGATCGATGGGATGCCGATCAGTTCCCACTCGATCTCTTCGGGGTAGACGTTCTTGCCGGTCTCGAGGACGATGACGTTCTTCGCGCGTCCGGAAATCAGAAGAAGCCCGTCCTTATAGGTTCCGAGGTCTCCGGTGTGGAACCATCCATCGCTGTCGATGACCTCGTCGGTGGCGGCTTGGTTGTGGTAGTAGCCGGCCATCGTGTTCGGACCACGGGAGAGGACTTCTCCGACACTGTCTGCATCGGGGTGGTCGATGCGGATCTCGATCCCTTCGACCGCCACCATGCCCGGTTCCTCGGCAAACGCTTCGCACATGGTCAACAGCGGCGATGTCTCGGTCAGACCGTAGCCTTCCATGATTCCGATCCCCATAGCCCGGAAGCCGGCGGCCGCCTCTGGATTGAGCGGGGCCCCACCCGAAGTGAAGAACCGGAACTGCTTACCGAATAGCTTCTTCTTCACGAGCTTGCCCATCAGTGTGGGCGAAGACCGATGGATCATCCGCTTCAGTCCAGACTTCTCGATGGATTCTCGGATGCGCCCGTACAGGACGTTATACAGTTTCGGAACGCCGAGAATGATAGTTGGATGGGCCTTCTTCATGACGGTGGCGAGATTCCGGTCCACGGGGGTGTACGTCGACGTTGCCCCGGTCATGAGGGGCGTCACCAGCGTGATGGTCAAGCCGTAGATGTGATTCCACGGAACGATGCCCAGGAAGTTGTCTTCCGGGGAGAGGGAGACAACCTTGGCGGCCGTGATCGCGTTTGAGGAGATGTTGGCATGGGTCAGCATCGCGCCCTTCGCGTTTCCCGTCGTTCCCGAGGTGTACATCAACACGGCCAAGCTGTCTTCGGGGACGTCGACACGCGGGAGCGGCGTCTTGCCCAGGAGAAGCGCGTCGAGGAACAGGGCGCGTTCGTCTTTCGATCGATCCATCGTGATGACGAAGATATCCGGCAGGCTCGATTCCTTCAGCGCGACCAGGTCCTCGGCCTTCCCCCCTGACGCAATGACCCCTTTGACGCCGGCCTCACTGAGGATTCGCTCGACTTCACCCGGTTGGAGTTCCGGATCGAGCGGAACGACAGTGGCCCCACAGTGAAGGATCGCATAGAAGCTTGTCGCCCAGGCGGGGCGGGGCTTGGCAATCAGCGCAACGCGGTCCCCTGCGGCCACGCCCAAACCGGAGAGAGCGGACGCCAGCCGCCCGACCATCTCCCCTAAGCGCCCGTAGGAAACCTCGTTGAGGATTAACTGGATTCCTCCCCCGCGTTTCCTCTCCTTCGGAATCGGCATACGAAGCGCAATCCGGTCCTTGTGAGCCGAAACCGCTTCTTCGAACAGCTGTGATATCGTCGGATACATGCACCTCACCCTCCCCTTTCCGTTCTCAAGACACGGCGTCCGAGACCGCGTGATGTCCGCACAGCGGTCGCTATCCGGAGACGTACTTCTGCGCTTCGATTGCAGCGATCGCCCCCTCCCCGGCGGCGACGACTCCCTGCGAATAGCGATGGGCGAAAACCCGGGCGTCTCCTGCGGCGAAAACCCCGGGAACGTTGGTGCGCAATTGCTGATCGGTCACGATGTATCCCTCTTCGTCGAGCTTGACCGTGTCGCGGAGGAACTCTGTCTGTGGATCGTGCCCGATGTTGACGAACACTCCGTCGATCTCGAGGTCGCGCGTTTCCTCCGACTCGAGGTCTCTCAGGCGCACGCTGGTCACCCGTTCGGCTCCGAGAACTTCATCGACAGCGCAGTTCCACAGGAAACGGATCTTTGGATGCTCCCGCGCGCGCTCCTGTAGGATCGCCGAGGCACGTAACGCCCTCGGATCGTCTTGCGGATGCCGTACAACGATCGAGATCGAGTCCGCGAGGCGAGCCAGGAAGAGGGATTCCGTAAGTCCGGAGTCGCCGGCGCCGATCTCGAGGATCTCCTTGCCTCGAAAGAAGAACCCGTCACACGTGGCGCAGTAGGAGACGCCTCTTCCTTTCAGTCGCGATGCTCCTTCGGCCTGTAGTTCCTTCGGTCGAGATCCGGGCGAGAGGATGATCGATCTTGCCTCGAATGACGCGCGCGGTGTTACGACACGGTGATAGGGCTCGTCCGCTTCGATTCGGACGACTTCATCCTGAAGAAACTTCGCTCCGAAGCGCTCCACTTGTTTGCGGAGTGACTGCATCAGTTCCGGCGCGGAGGTCGTCTCTTCGAGTCCGGGCCAGTTCTCGATCAGATTGGTCTCGTTCAGCTGTCCACCCGGGAGACCCTTCTCGATCACAAGCGTAGAGAGCAGAGCTCGTCCGGCATACAGTGCTGCAGTAAGACCGGCGGGTCCTGCCCCGATGACGACGACATCTAGCGGCTTTCGGTTTTGTGTCACGGTTCCGATTATAGGAGAGCGTTAGAGTAGATCCAACGGCTCCAGCGTGAAGGTTCCTTTCGTCTTCTCGAGAACCTGCTCAACCGTGAGTTTCGCGTCCTCGAGCTGGGTCTTGATGGTGGCCGCCAGGCTAAGCCCTTCGTCGAACAGGGTGATGGCCTCCTCGAGCCCGAGTTCCTCCTTCTCCAGCTGTTGCGTGATCTCCTCGAGCTTGGCAAGCGCTTCCTCGATCGTCATTCGTCCATCACCTCCTCGACGCGCGACTGAAGCCGCCCGGTGGCGAGCTGTGTCACAATCTCGGATCCGGGGGTCACCCTGGCGACGTCACGAAGGGCCACCGCCGAGTCCTTGAGAAACGTGAGGGAGTACCCGCGATGAAGCGGCAAACGGGGATCCGAGAGGCGAAGGACGTCCGTGAAGTGCGCGAGTCTTCGGACGCGCAGGGTGAACATCTGAGAGACCCTGCGTGCGAGAATGTCCACCAGCCCGTCGAGGCGCTGGGAAAGGGTCTCGAGCTTCCGCCCAGGAAGTCGGAACAAGTAGCCGCGGAGATTCGCGCGCAGGCGGTCGGAGCGATTGGTTAGATGAGCCGCGACGATTCGAGTCATCCACGCGACGCGAGCGCAGACCGTCTCAGAAACCTCCCGGCAGTCGGGGGCGACCAGTTCCGCGGCGGACGCCGGCGTTGGGGCACGAAGGTCGGCGACGAAGTCGCTGATGGCGAAATCGATCTCGTGGCCGACGGCGGAGATGATGGGGATCTGGCACCCGAAGACGGCTCGAATGACGCGCTCGTCGCTAAACGCGGCAAGATCCTCCGCCGACCCACCGCCACGACCGAGAATCAGGACGTCCAGCGGTTGGACCTGATCGGAGAAGCGAATCGCGGCATCCAGCGCGGAGACAAGCTCCTCGGGTGCACTCTCCCCTTGGACGCTCGTCGGAAACAAGTACACCTCGGCGACCGGCCAGCGCCGGGCGAGGACGGATCGGATATCACGCAGAGCGGCGCCGCTCGGCGAAGTGATGACGCCGATCCGCAGAGGATACGGGGGAAGCGGCTTCTTGTGCGCGGCGTCGAACAACCCTTCTTCGTCGAGGCGCGCCTTCAGTTTCTCGATGGCCGCTTGGAGGGCACCTACGCCGAGCGGTTGGAGGACGGAGGCAACGAATTGATAACGGCCTCGTGGCTCATAGACGGTCAGCTTCCCGAGCGCGAGAACGTTCATTCCTTGCTCGACCTCGACGGGAGTGAGCGCCGAAGTCCGGCTGCGAAAGCGAACGGCACTGATCTCGGAGTCCTCGTCCTTGAGGGTGAAGTACAGATGGCCGGAGGCGGCTCGCTTGATCTCGGAGACTTCGCCTCTCAGCCAGACATCGGCGAACTCCGTCTCCAGCATTCCTCGTGCGGAGCGGTTCAGCTCGGAGACCGTGTAGACGTGTTCTTCACTCATTGCGCCTCTTTCCGAAGGAGTGTAGCGGTTCATGCGTTCGCGAGCGAAGGGAATCGCGCAAAGCTTGAATCACACGCATCTTGAGGCTATAGTTCTCCCATGTCCGGCGGCGGTGAGAGCCGTTTCCCTCCCACCATGCGCTTGAAGCGAAGAAGAGACTTCGGGCGTGTTTACCGTGAAGGCGAGGTCTGGCGAGGGGCGTCTTTCTCTCTTCATGTCCTCGCAGAAGATGGAGAGAAGCGCTTGGGAATCGTGGTTTCCCGTAAGTGGGGAAACGCGGTGGCGCGAAATCGGATGAAGCGCCTCTTGCGGGAGGCGTTTCGGCGATGCGCCGCGTCTCTGCCGGATGTGGCCGTCATCGTGAGGCCAGCTCCTGCGTGTCGAGGACAGACCGTCGATGCGCTCGGCCGGATGCTGGTCGATGCAGTGAACCAGATCATCGGAAAAGAGGTGTCCGGATGCAGAAAGAGACGATCTACCTCACCAACGAGGGATATGCCCTGATGCGCCAGGAACTCGACAGCGTCGAGAAGACGCTGTACGAGGAGATCCCGGAGAAACTCAAGGCGTCGAAAATGAACGGCGGGGATCTGCGCGAGAACAAAGAATACATGTATCTTCAGAGTCAGCAGCAGTACTACGAGCGCGAAGTGCGGCGGCTGACGTCGATCCTCGAGGCCGCCGAGGTGCTTCCGGAGGAGGACATCTCCAAGGATGAGATCGGCATCGGCTCGCGTTTCATCCTCCAGGATCTAACGATCAAGGAGAGCGGAACGTTCATCCTCGTGAGTTCGCCCGAAGTCGATCTGGAAAAGGGGAAGATCTCAGTCTCCTCCCCTGTGGGCCGACTCCTGTTAGGGAAGAAGGAGGGTGATGCGGTGACGGCCGAGCTTCAGTGGGGAACCTCGCAGTTCCGTGTCATCGCCATCAACAAGTAGGAGGCTCTTGCGCTTCGAGGGAAAGCCATGACCGATTCATTGATTCGATCCCGGTTGGATCATCTCGAAGCGCTTCGCAATCGCGGGATCGATCCCTTTCCGGCCCGCGTTCCCGCTGTGCAGGAGATCCGACCGGTTGTCGAGCGCTTCGAGAACCTTGCCGCGGAGGAACACAGCGGGGATCGGGTCACGATCGCCGGTCGAGTGATCGCCATCCGGCGGATGGGCAAAGCGTCGTTTCTGGACCTCCGGGATGGAACGGGGACGCTTCAGGCGCACGCAGCCGTTGACGGGTTCGGAGAGACGGTGTACGAGGAGCTGGGAGGCGTCGACATCGGCGACTTCCTCTCAGTCTCCGGAGAGATCTTTCGAACGAAGCGGGGAGAACTGACGATTGCGGTCGAGGAGTACACGTTCCTCGCCAAGGCGATCCGCCCCCTTCCGGAGAAGTGGCACGGTCTCAAGGACGCCGAGCTAAGACATCGACACCGTTCGCTCGACCTCATCGCTAACGACGTAGCACGGACAGCCTTCGTCTCCCGCTCTCGGATGATTTCGTCCATTCGGAGAAGACTCGACGGCCTCGGGTTCATCGAAGTGGAGACGCCGACCCTTCAGCCGATCGCGGGGGGCGCACTGGCGCGGCCTTTCGTGACGCATCACAACACCCTCGATGTCGATTTGTACATGAGGATTGCCCTCGAACTCTACCTCAAGCGCGTGCTCGTCGGGGGGATTGACCGAGTCTACGAAATCGGCAAATGCTTCCGCAACGAAGGCGTCTCGACCGAACACAACCCCGAGTTCACGATGCTCGAGCTTTACCAGGCCTACGCGGACTACGAGACGATGATGGATCTCGCGCGAGAGCTGGTCGTGGACGCCCTGAACGAGACGATCGGGACGTTGTCGGTCCGATTTAAGGATCACGATATCGATTTTGGGACGCCGTGGCCGCGGATGAAGATGGTCGACCTTGTAGGTGAGACCTCGGGAATCGACGTTTCGAGCCTTTCAGCGGACGAAATCGATCGTCAAGCAAGAGCGAAGGGGATCGAGCTGCCGGCGGGGACGGCGGGGAAGAAAGTTGAATCTCTCTTCGAGCGGTTTGCCGAGCCGACGCTCGTTCAGCCGACCTTCGTTTGCGATTACCCGATCGACATCTCGCCGCTCGCGAAGAAGTGCACAAACGACGAGCGTTTGGTCGAACGGTTCGAGCTGTTCGCCGGAGGCATGGAACTGGCGAACGCGTTCACCGAGCTGAATGATCCAGTCGATCAGCGAGAGCGATTCGAAGCGCAGGAACGCCTTCGAGATGAGGGCGACGACGAGGCGCACCGGATCGACGAGGATTTTCTGTTCGCGCTCGAACACGGGATGCCTCCGGCCGGAGGCATGGGGGTAGGGATCGATCGACTGGCGATGGTTGCCACAGGCCTCGGGTCCATCCGAGACGTGATCCTCTTCCCGACGCTTCGCGGGAGAAGGGACTAGCGTGGGTGCCTGGTCTCGCTTGCTCGTACGATGTGACGACGCGATCGATACGCTTCTCTCCTGGGATGAGCGAGCCGTGCTAGCCGTCAGCGAGTACCCGCCACTACGGCGTTTGTCGCGCCTGTTCGTGACCGCCAGCTATCTGGGCGACGGGTATCTCTGGGGAGGGCTCGGCTTGGGGCTGATCCTGTTCGGGCGGCCGGTCGACCGGATTTTCGTGCTCATCGGACTCGGCATCTCGATCGTGAACGTTTCCGTCTTCCGCTTTCTCAAAGTCCTGGTCGGCCGCCGCCGCCCGGCGTCGTTTGGTGGGGGGCTGCGTTTCCGTGCGATCGATACGTATGCCTTCCCGTCCGGACACGCCACGACCTCGTTCGGGCTGGCGTGGCTCGTTTCGATGACGTATCCGCATCCGGCTGCCGTCGTCTTCGTCTACCTGATCGCCACGACGATCGCCTTCTCGCGTGTCTACGTGCGAGAGCACTACCCGCTTGACGTGCTGTCCGGGGCGCTCCTTGGGACGCTCACGGCCGCTTTGCTCCTTCCGCTCTTCCATTGGGTGTTCTTTTGAAACGCAGCAGTGTGATTCCGTAGAATCTTGGGCCTTCCACTTCACCGACGTTCAAGGAGCGGTCGATGAAAAAGTACTTCTCTCGTCGCGTATCCGGTGCGAAACGTTCCGCCATTCGGGAGCTGCTGAAGCTCACGGAGCGGCCGGACATCATCTCGTTTGGCGGTGGGCTTCCGGCGCCTGAGACGTTCCCACACAATGAGCTGGCTGACATCGCGCAGGATCTGCTGAGGAACAACTACCGAAACGTACTACAGTACGGCCTAACCGAAGGGAGCAAGACGCTTCGGCAGGCGATGTGCGACTGGCTTCGCCCACAGGGAGTCGAGGCGACCATCGAAGAACTCCTGGTGACGACGGCGTCGCAGCAGGGGCTCGACCTCCTGTGTAAGGCATTCTTCGATCCGGGCGACGTGGTCTTCTGCGGCCTTCCGACGTACCTGGGAGCGGTCCAAGCGTTCAGTCTGTTCGAGACGACCAAGAGCGGCGTCCCGCTCGAGGACGACGGGATGAATCTCGATTTGCTCGAGGAGCGGATTCGCGAAGCCAGATCAGCGGGGAAGGTGCTGAAGGCGATCTACGTCATCCCCGACTTTCAGAACCCGAGCGGCATCACGATGTCGCTCGAAAAGCGCAGACGCCTACTCGAGATTGCGCGGCAGGAAGATCTTCTCATCTTCGAGGACAACCCCTACGGGAAGCTTCGATTCGCGGGGGAGCCGATCCCTTCGATCTGCAGCATGGACCGCGAAGGGCGGGTCATCCTGCTTCTCACCTTCTCCAAGACGCTCTCCTCGGGCCTTCGTTTGGCCGTGATGCTCGCACGCGGAGAACTCATGGACGCGCTGGTTCGCGCGAAACAGCCGACCGATCTGTGCACGTCGAAGCTCACCCAGCACATGGCGGCGCGTTACATGAACGAGTATGGGCTTGACAAGCACCTCGAGGAGATCCGGCCGATCTATCGATCGAAACGGAATGCGATGGTCGATGCGCTGGAGAGACACATGCCGGGTGACGAGGGGGTCTCGTGGACGAAGCCCGAGGGCGGACTCTTCGTCTGGCTTCGGATGCCCGAAGGGATCGATACGGAGGCGATGCTGCAGCGCGCGATCGAGCACAAGGTTGCGTACGTCCCCGGAGCAGCATGCTTCGTGGACGGCACCGGCCACAACACGCTTCGTCTGGCGTACTCGCTGGTCTCGGAAGAGCAGATCGACGAAGGGATTCGCCGACTGGCCGACGTCGTGAAAGAGACGATCGAGGCGCACAAAATCGCCGTCAACGCGGGCTGACGCCGGCGCCCCCTCTCTCCCGTCGGAGGTCTGAGAACGACAGCGGCTCCTCCGGGCGGCCCTTTCTAGAAGATCGCACCCGGGAGGGATCGCACGAATCGGGTCATCAGTCGCACGGTGTTCTCGTAGTCGTTCAAGCGCAGTGTCGAGATCGGCGAGTGGATGAAGCGGCAAGGAACGGAGACGACGCCTGCGAGGACGCCGCCACGTGTGAGGTGGATCGCCCCGGCGTCGGTTCCTCCGTAGGTCGGCAGTTTGTACTGATAGGGAATACTCTCCGCCTCCGCAGCCGCCTCCAGTGCGGCGATCACCTTCGGCGAGACGATGATCGAACGATCGGCGACGCTGATCGCGGGCCCACGGCCGAGTCTTGTCGGTTGGCTCTCGTCGGGGACGCCCGGCGTGTCGGCGCCGATCGTCCCTTCGAGGGCGACGGCGAGATCGGGCTTGATCTGGAAGGCAGCCGTCCGCGCGCCGCGGAGGCCAACTTCCTCGCCGAAGACGAAGGCGAAGACCGTCTTCATCGGAAGATCGACTTCGGCCAGACGCTGGGCGATCTCAACCAGTACCGCGCAGCCGGCGCGGTCGTCGAACGCCTTACCGGTGACGTATCCGTCGGCAAGTTCGAGGAACGGGTAGTGTATTGTGAGCGGATCACCAATCCGGATCCCCATGTCGGCGGCCTCCTGGAGTGACGTCGCGCCGACGTCGATGAACAGCTTCTCCAACGGGACCGGAGCCTTGCGCTCCTCGGCCGTGAGGATGTGAGGCGGAGAAGATCCGATGACCCCGTACCGAACCTCGCCCTCTCGGGTCCGGATCTCGACGCGGTGGCCGGGGATGATCCGCTCGTCCCATCCACCGATCGGCGTGAATCGCAAGAACCCCTCTTTGTCGATCCACTTGACGAGAAAGCCGATCTCGTCCATGTGGGCGTCGAGCATCAGCACGCGATCGTCGGCGCCGCTTCGTGTTGCGATCAGGTTTCCCAGCGCGTCGACGGTGACATCGTCCACGAACGGGCGTATCAGCGGCTCGATCCGTCCGCGAACCTCGTCCTCGAAACCAGAGACGCCGAAGGCGTCGGAAAGCTCCCGAAGAAGGGCGATCGATTTCATATTTGTGGGTCCTCCCGATGGAGATCGGCAGAGTATAAGAGCGCGAGTCCGAAGAGACCACAAGCGGGTTCCCGGCGAGGCGGAAGGTCAGCGGTTCAGGCGTTCGAGGAGACGCTCGGCAAGCCCGGCGGGAACACCGGTGGCGGCCGAAATCTCGTCTGCCGTGGACGCAGCGAGATTCTTGACCGAGCCGAAGCGCTCCATCAGCGCATTCTTCCGCTTGGGGCCGACGCCGGGGACCTCGTCGAGGACGGAGGAAAGACTTCGCTTGGCGCGCAGTCGGCGATGATAGGAGATGGCGAAGCGATGCGCCTCGTCGCGGATCTGCCGCAGCAGCAGGAGGGCGTCGCTCTTCGGCGGCAGGATGATCGACTCGGACGCCCCCGGCGTGAAGATCTCCTCTTGCCGTTTGGCGAGGCCGATCGCCTCTAATCCCTCGATGTTCAGTTCCTTCAACACAGAGACGCCGACGCCCAGCTGACCCTTTCCGCCGTCGATCAAGACGAGATCCGGAAGCTGCGAAAACTTGCCTTGGGTCACGGTCGGATCGTTCAGTTCGGCGAGTCCCCTCAAGAAACGCCGGCGCAGAACCTCGGCCATCATCGCGTAGTCATCGGGCTTCCCGGAGATGTGAACCTTGAAGCGGCGATACGCGTCTCTGCGAGGATGTCCGTTCTCGAAGACGACCATCGATCCGGTCGCCTCGCTTCCGCTCGTGTTGGAGATGTCAAACGCCTCGATCCGTTGAGGGAAGCTCGACAGAGACAGAACCTCGGCCAGTTCAACAAGGGCACCTGTCGCCGCCTGGCGGACCACGTCGGCCTTCTTCGAACCCTTCAGCGCGAATCGAGCGTTCTTCGAAGCCAGTTCGACGAGGCGGCGCTTTTCCCCGCGCTGAGGGACGCGGAGCTTCACGTGGTTTCCGCGGAACGACGACAGCCACTCCGAAAGACGGCGCTGATCCTCGATTTCTACCGGGAGGAGAACCTCCTTGGGGACAAACGTTGCACTCGCGTAGTACTGGGTCAGGAAGGCGGCGAGGACCTCCGCTTCGCTCGGCGCAGCCGGCGCGCGCAAGTGAAACGTCTCCCGCCCGGAGACGCGTCCTCCGCGAACCAGGAAGACCAGAGCACAGGCAAGATCCTCTTCGATCGCGAGGCCGACCACGTCGCGATCGACCAGGTCAGGCAACGCGACCGACTGCCGCTCGAGACTACGCGCCAGTGCTCCCACCCGGTCTCTTAAACCGGCAGCGCGTTCGTATTCCTGACGCCCCGCGGCCTGGTTCATCTCACCGGTGAGTCTGCGAACGAGGCCCGTGATTCGACCTTCGAATAGCAGGGCCGCGCCGTCGACGGCGCGCGCGTACTCGACTTGACTGACCAACTCAGCGCACGGTCCGAGGCATCGGCCGATGTGGTGGTTGAGGCAGGGGCGACGCGGCGTCGTGAGCGGAAGATCGAGCGTACACGTGCGAATCGGGAACAGCTTCTGGGCGAGCTTGAGGGTCGAGCGCATCGATTTCGCGCTGGTGTAGGGACCGAAGTAGCGGGCGCCGTCGGCGAAACGACGCCGGACGACGCGTACCCTTGGGAACGGCTCGTCGGTGATCCTCAGGTACGGATACCGCTTGTCGTCACGCAGGCGAACGTTGAACCGAGGCTGGTGGCGCTTGATCAGACCGTCCTCGACGAGGAACGCTTCGGCCTCGGTCTCGGTTCGAATCACCTCGAGGTCCTCGATCTCGGCGACCAGCGACTGCGTTCTCGGGGTCATTCCTTCCTGGGACTGGAAGTAGGAGCGGACGCGGCTCCGTAGCGAGGCCGCCTTCCCGATATAGATGACCTCTCCGGCGGCGTCCTTCATCAGGTAGACGCCGGGAGAGGCGGGAAGCTCGGACAGTTTGGTTTCGATTCGTTCGGACATGTCCTTCGTCCGCATGGTAACGACCCGCCTCTTGCCCCACAAACGCTTCTACGGCGCGGTTGAACTGCCCCTCGGCGCAGCTATACTCTCGTTCCACACGGAGTTCCGAGCGAACGCCGTTGAGAAGATGCGTCTTTATTTGGGGGTGTAGCTCTAACCGGGAGAGCGCCCGCCTTGCACGCGGGAGGCTGGCGGTTCGAATCCGCTCACCTCCACCACGGGGACCGCCGGCGTAGGCCCCCATTCTGGGGCACTGCGGGCTTGTCGTTGACGGAAATCCCCATAGGGCCTACAATGCGCGCTTAGAGGTGTTCATCATGCCGGAGACGATACGGCGGGAGATGCTGGATCACATGGATCGATCGATCGACGTCCTGAAATCCAGTCTCGTCAAGGTACAGACCGGCCGAGCGAACCCGGCCATGATCGAAGACGTTCTCGTCGACTACTACGGCGCGATGACGCCGCTCAAGCAACTCGCGACGATCGCTGCCCCCGATGCGAATCTCATTGTCGTGCAGCCGTATGACAAGACGCAGATGGAGGCAGTTGAGAAGGCGATTCTCGGCGCCGACTTGGGTCTGAATCCGGCCAACGACGGGCACGTCATCCGGGTCAGGGTTCCGAAGCTGTCTGAGGAGCGTCGTCGTGAATTGACGAAAGTGATCAAGACGCGCGGAGAAGAGGCGAAGGTCGCTCTTCGTAACGTCCGGCGCGACGCGAACGACAAGCTGGACCAGATGAAGAAGGACGGGGCCATCTCTGAAGACGATTACCATCGGCATCACAAGCAGAACGACGACGCGATCCACGAGTACTCGAGAGAAGTCGATGATCTCGTCGAGGAGAAGGAAAAGCAGATTCAGACGATCTAGCAGTCAAGCCGGAGCCGGGTCCTCCGTGGAGCATGCCCTCATTCCGCCTTCCCGAACCCCTCAAGGAACTACTCATCGGTAGTGCGTTTCTCTTCTGCGGTGCGATTGCGCTGGTCGCTCTCGCGCTCGGGGCCCGCGAAGCGGCCGGCGGGGTGATGATCGGATTTGTGCTCTTCACCGCGAACGCCCTTCTGCTGGTGGAAGTCGGTCGAGCTCTTCTCGGGGGGGGAGGCCGAGGGGGCCGTGTCGCGGTGGCGGTCTCGTCCGTCGGCCGATTCCTCTTCCTCGGCGTCCTCCTCGCGGCCGTCTTTCTCTTCCTCGGGCGATCGGCCGGGATCGGAGCGTGTGGAGGCCTGCTAGTCTCCCAGGTAAACTTGCATCTCACAAGCCGAAGAACGGGGGTAGCGACCTGATGTTCGAGCAGCTGGCTGGGCTGCTGACGCATCTTGGGGAGAAGCGGATTGCCGTCTTGAACTTGTCAGGGTTCGAGATCCGCTTTGATGTCATGACGATCCTGATGTCTTGGCTCGTCATGGCTCTTCTTGTTCTACTCGCCGTCTTCCTTCGCCGAGGCCTGCGCCAGCGCGTCGAGGAGAAGCCGAATCGTGTTCAGGCGGGCCTTGACATTCTCGTCGATCTGATCAAGGGGCAGCTGACGTCGAACTTTGCATCGGAGCGGCTGGCCGTCTCGATGTTCCCGTTCATTGCCACGCTGTTCCTGTTCGTCTTGTTGTCGAACTGGCTGGGCGTCGTCCCCTACATGATGTCTCCGACGCAGGATCTGAATGTCACGATGGGTCTGGCTCTGATGGTGTTCGTCGTCTCGCAGGTCCTCGCTGTGAAAGCGAAGGGCGCGCGCGGCTACTTACGCAGCTACATCGAGCCGGTCCCGTTTCTGTTGCCGCTCAACATCATCGGCGAGATCTCCAAGCCGATGTCGCACGCGTTTCGTCTTTTCGGGAACATCCTGGCCGGGTCGATCCTGGTCACCGTGGTCATGGTGAAATTCGCTCCCATCGTGTTCCCGCCGATCCTTCAGGTGGTCTTCGGGTTGTTCTTTGGGGCGATTCAGGCGTTCGTCTTCGCCATCCTGGCGGTGGCCTACATCAACGTTGCAGTCGAAAGCTAAAAGGGAGGAGTCATGTTGCAGGAAGCACAGAATGCGGGGGTCGCGATTACAGGTGCCGACCTGATCGTCGCCGCGAAGTATCTCGCGGCAGGCTTTTGCATGGCGATCGGATCGATCGGATCGGCGATCGGGGAGGGCATGGTCGCCGCGCACGCGCTTGACGGAATGGCGCGCCAGCCGGAGATGCAGGGTGCGCTGATGCGTACGATGGTTCTTGGTCAGGCGATCACCGAATCGACCGGGATCTACTCCCTGCTCGTCGCCATCGTCCTCCTGTTCGTCGTCTAGGGAGGGACCGTGTCGCTCGAGTGGGGAAAGATCGTCAAGAGTATCAACTGGACGCTCGTGTTCAGCCTGATCAACTTCGCGATCCTTCTCTACGTGCTCAAGCGCTTTCTCTTCAAGCCGGCGACCGAGTACCTCGACAAGCGACGTGAGCTGATCGCGAATCGGATGGAGTCGGCTCGAGAGAGCGAGGAACAAGCAGCAGCTCTGGTCGAGGAGCGGTCCGGCGAGCTTGCGACTGCACGGGAACGATCGGACCAGATCGTTGAGCGCGCGCAGGGCCGCTCGACGGAGATGATCGAGGAGGCCAAGCGCAAGGCGAGAGGCGAGGCCGAGAGAATCGTGGACGGCGCTCGCGCCCGGATGGAGCAGGAACGTGACGAGATGATTCGGGACCTGAGAGCGGCCTACGCCGAGATCGCCGTCCTCGGAGCCGAACGAGTCCTCGACCGCGAAGTGAAGATCGACGATCACCGACGACTTCTCGATCAGCTGATCGCCGAGATCGACGAAGAGGAACTGAAGGTGAGGTCGTGAGGTCGAGGGAGATTGCCAAGCGCTACGCCAAAGCGCTCTACGCGGTGGCCGCCGAAGAGGGGACGGTCGCGGCGATCGAGGAAGAACTGCAGGGGGTCGTTCGTGAGATGAAGGAAGTGCAGGATTTCGAGCGTTTCCTCACGCACCCGCTCATCTCCCGAGAGAAGAAGACGGCCCTCGTCGATTCCGCCTTTCCAAATCTCTCCACCTGCGTTTCGAACACGATTCGGTTGTTGATTCGAAACCGGCGAGAAGGCTACATCGACCTGATCTACGATGAGTTCCTCGAGGCGCGCGCGGCCGCCGAAAACTGCGCAAGGGTCCGGGTCGTCACCGCGATGTCGCTTTCGGACGACGACCGCCTCCGGTTGAAGGAACGATTGGAGGTGGCGTTGGGCCGGGCCGTGAATCTCGAAGATCGGTTGGAGGAAGGCCTGCTTGCCGGAGCGCGGATTGAGGTAGAAGGAAAGACGATCGATGCGACGCTTCGCGCGAGCCTGAGCGAGCTTAGGATCTCGCTCGAAAGATAGGGAGGAGAACGTGACAGGAACCCGCAAAGACGAGATCACGGCGATCCTGAAGGAGCAGATCAAGGGGTTCCGTTACGACCTCGAGATGCAGGAGGTTGGCGTCGTCGTTGAAGTCGGAGACGGAATCGCCCGCGTCTACGGGCTGGAGCGCGCGATGGCTTCGGAGATCGTCGCCTTTCCCGGCGACGTGCAGGGACTCGTCCTCAACCTGGAAGAGGAGTCGGTCGGTGTTGCCTTGTTCGGCGAAAGCGAGAAGATCCAGGAGGGTGACGAGGTCCGCCGGACCGGGCGCGTGCTGGAGACGCCGGTCGGTGAGGGCCTTCTGGGGAGGGTCGTCGATCCTCTCGGGCTGCCGATCGACGGGAAGGGCCCGGTCGAGACGACCGAAACCCGGAAGACGGAGTTCAAAGCGCCGGGTGTTGTCCATCGACAACCGGTGAACACACCGCTGCAGACCGGAATTAAGTCGGTTGACGCGATGACGCCGATCGGTCGCGGACAGCGGGAGCTGATCATCGGCGACCGTCGGACGGGAAAGACGGCGATTGCCATCGACGCGATCATCAATCAGAAGGGGACCGACGTCTACTGCTTCTACGTCGCGATCGGCCAGAAGGCTTCGACGGTCGCGAGGATCGTCGACATCCTCGACCGCCATGAAGCGCTCGCGTACACGACGGTCGTCGCCGCCGACGCGGAATCGCCGACCCCGATGCAGTATCTGGCGCCGTACGCTGGCTGTGCGATGGCCGAGTACTTCACCTACGCCGGCAAGGACGCGTTCGTCGTCTACGACGATCTTTCGAAGCACGCGGTCGCCTATCGTGAGCTGTCCTTGTTGCTGCGACGACCTCCAGGTCGCGAGGCGTATCCCGGCGACATTTTCTATACGCACTCCCGACTCCTCGAGCGAGCGGTTCGCCTGTCCGACGCGTACGGCGGCGGCTCGCTGACGGCGTTCCCACTGATCGAGACCAAGGCCAACGACATCACGGCCTACATCCCGACGAACGTGATCTCGATCACGGACGGCCAGATCTACCTCGAGGCGGACCTGTTCAACAAGGGGTTCCGCCCGGCGATCAACGTGGGAAACTCGGTGTCGCGCGTCGGAGGCGCGGCGCAGATCAAAGCGATGTCGCAGGTCGCTGGCGAATTGCGACTCGAACTCTCGCAGTACCGCGAACTCGAAGCCTTCGCAGAGTTCTCGGCCGATCTCGACGAAGAGTCCAAGGCGCAGCTCGCGCGCGGAGACCGTCTGATGGAGATCCTGAAGCAGGACCAGTACGCACCGATGCCGGTCGAGGAGCAGGTCGTCTCGCTGTTCGTCGCGGTTCAGAATCATCTCGCCGACATTGACGTCTCGGCCGTCGGGCGGTTCGAAGAGGAGTGGCTACGCTTCGTGCGAGACGATCACACGGAGATTCTTGTCGAATTGCGGGAAGCGAAAGCGCTGACCGATCAGATTCGCGAGCAGCTGGACGCTGCGGTCAGCGAGTTCAAGGAGCGATTCGGGGGCTAGAGCGCGACCTAGCGATCGCGGCGGAGAACATTGCATAGGCGATGTTCTCCCAAGGAGTCAAGGGAGTCAGAAGTGGCGCAACACGTTAGGGCCATCAAGGGGCGCATCGGGAACATCGAGGACATCGCGCAGATCACGCGGGCGATGAACGCGATCGCGATGACCAAAGTCGCCCGGATGAAGCGCCGGCTCGAGCAGACGCGGCCGTACATGGCGGCGCTCGAATCCTTCCTTGTCGATGCGATTGGGCGGCTTCCGGCCGATGTCGAGCCGAACCCGCTTCTTGTCGAGACCGAGGCCGCCGGCGCAGGGATCCTCGTGTTGAACGCCGATCGGGGGCTCTGCGGTCGCTACAAGGGGGATCTAAATCGACGGGCGGACGAACTCCTGGCGGAAGCGGCGCCCGAAGGTCGTCTCCTCGCAGGTGGGGAGAAGGCGCGCCTTCACTTCGAGCGAAGCGGCGTCGAGCCGCTTCGGAGATACAGCCGGTTGTACGACGTGCCGGCGTACGACGTGGCGGCACGGATGGCCAACGACCTCATCGGCTTGTACCGGGATGGCGAGGTCGGCCGGATCGATCTCGTCTACATGCAGTTCGTCTCGGACCTAAGGCAGCGGCTGGTCGTCGAGAGATTCCTCCCGATCACGGCGGAGCCGAAGGCGAACGACGCGCTCAGTGAGCCCGCCGCGAGCGAGCTCGTCGATGAGGTGCTGCCCACCTTTCTCCGGGGCAAGCTCTACGAAGCGATCCTTGAGACGAAGGCGAGCGAGGACGCGATCAGACGCCAAGCGATGAAGAGTGCGACCGACAACGCGGAGGACCTACTGAAGACACTCACGTTGAGCTACAACAAGGCGCGGCAGCAGTCGATCACACGTGAGATTGCGGACATCATCGGCGGGGCCGAGGCTCTGCGCGGCAGATAGACGGGAAACGGGGAGACCTACGATGGCGGAACAGCATACGGTTGGAACGATAACGGAGATCAAGGGTCCGGTGATCGACGCTCGGTTCGAAAGGGGGTACCTCCCTCGCGTGAACGACGCGCTGAGGATCGAGCGAGAAGGCGAGAGCGACCTGATTCTCGAGGTTGCCCAGCACCTTGGAGACAACATCATCCGGGCGATCGCGATGGACTCGACCGACGGTCTCTCCCGCGGAACGCCCGTTCTCAGCACCGGGGGACCGATTACGGTTCCGGTTGGACCGGAGATGCTCGGCCGTCTGATCAACATCGTCGGCGAAGCGATCGACGATCTCCCTCCGCCGAAAACGGCGAAAAGGTATTCAATTCATCGCAAGGCGCCGACGCTCCTCGATCAGGAGACTGAGACCGAGATGTTCGAAACCGGGATCAAGGTCATCGACCTGATCTCCCCGTTCCCGAAGGGCGGGAAGATCGGGCTGTTCGGTGGAGCCGGCGTCGGCAAGACGGTTCTGATCATGGAGCTGATCCGTTCGATCGCGCACGAGCACGAGGGCGTCTCGGTCTTTGCAGGCGTCGGGGAGCGGACGCGTGAGGGGAACGATCTCTACCTCGACTTCAAGGAGACAGGAGTCCTCGCCAGCACCGCGCTCGTCTACGGACAGATGAACGAGCCGCCCGGGGCGCGATTCCGCGTAGGACTCACCGGCGTGACGGTTGCCGAGTACTTCCGCGACGAGGAGGGGAAGGACGTCCTGCTGTTCATCGACAACATCTTTCGATTCGCGCAGGCCGGAAGCGAAGTCTCGGCTCTGCTCGGCCGCATGCCGTCCGAGGTCGGCTATCAGCCGACGCTGGCGAGCGAGATGGGCGAACTCCAGGAGCGGATCACGTCGACGAACAAGGGTTCGATCACGTCGGTCCAAGCGATCTACGTGCCGGCCGACGACTACACCGATCCGGCGCCCGCGACCGTCTTCTCCCATCTCGACGCGTCCGTTACCCTCGACCGCATGATCGTGGAGAAGGGGATCTACCCGGCTGTGAACCCGCTCACGTCGAGTTCGACGATGCTCGATCCTCGGGTCATCCACGCCGATCACTATCGTGTTGCGCGTACGACCCTCGAGGTTCTCCAGCGCTACGAGGATCTGCGCGACATTATCGCGATCATGGGCATGGACGAGCTATCGGAAGAAGATCAGCTCTCCGTCCGCCGCGCGCGCAAGATCCAGCGCTTCATGAGCCAGCCGATGCACGTGGCCGAGAACTTCACCGGCCGCCCGGGCGTCTACGTGAAGCTCGAAGAGACCGTCCGCGGGGTCGGGATGATCATCGATGGCGAACTCGATCACGTTCCGGAGCAAGCTTTCTACATGGCCGGAGCGATCGAGGAGGTCCTCGAACGTTCGCAGCGGGAAGACGTGGATCCAACGGGCGAGAGCGAGGCATGAGCTTCCTCCGCCTGCTGCCGCACAGCTGGCAACAGCGGATCCGAAACTACGCACCGCGGGGTTTTCCCGACGTCGGCTCTTGTGGGGCCTTCTACGATGCGCGCTCCCGTCTCTTCCCCGGAGACGACGCCATCGTTCTTGAGTACTCCAACTTCTCCGTCCAGCGTAGGCTGTTCGAGCGTGCGGTACAGGCTCTTCCGCCGCACGGCCGCGTTCTCGACGTGGGGTGTGGACTCGGGCACCTGGTCGACTTCCTCGACGAGCGCAAGATTTCCTTCGACGACTACCGCGGGATCGACGTCAGTCAGACAATGGTCGATCGTGCGAGCGATCGACTCGCGAAGCGGAACGGCACGAGATTCGAGGTCCGCGACGTAACGAACGATCCTCTCACACCCGATGCACATGCCGTTGGCTACATCATCAGCGTGCTTGGCTACCCGATTGGACGAGATCCGATGGCGACGATGATGGGCATCCTGGGGAACGTCTTCGCGGCGTGCACGGACGGCCTCGTCTTCTCGCACGTCGCTGGAGGCCGGCGGAAGGCGCCGCTTGCCTTTCCGACGGTTCCTGAGGAACTCGCGGCACAGTGCGAACGCCAGCTCGGAGCGGAGGCGACCGTTTACGACGACGGCGTTGACTTCACGTATTTCTTGACCTTGCGCCACGCAAGAGAATGAAGTCAGCGTCGTTTGATCAGAGCGTGCCATAAGGTGAGGAGGGCACGGACGCCCGGCGCGAGGATCGGCGGTGTCCTTGCTGGTTGCGCCGCGCATACGCAAGATCGCACGACGTAGTCGGGATCGGTGACGGCTATCGTTCCATCGTGGAACACCCGATGGTCCTTTGTACTCAACACCGCCCCATGAACCGCCGTCCAAACGTGGGCTGTCCGCCCCTCCTTCACCAAGAACCTGCTGTAGCGGCCTCGCTGAGCCTCCGCATCAAAACGTAGGAAGTCTAGAAAAACCGTAACACAAAAGACAAAAGATGTAAAGTCCCTCATCGAAAAGAGAGGACCGCGCAAGAACTCCTTCCCATCCGGAAGACCGCAATTGACCCGGTTTCGGACGCGCCGTATAATCGCCGGCGATCCGGCGGCGTAGCCAAGCGGAAAGGCAAGGGACTGCAAATCCCTGATTCAGCGGTTCGAATCCGCTCGCCGCCTCCACGAATGTTGGGTGGTTAGCTCAGCTGGGAGAGCGCATGCTTGACGTGCATGAGGTCACAGGTTCGAGCCCTGTACCACCCACCAGCCCACGATCGCTGTCGTGGGCGCGTTTTTGTTTGCCTCACGTCACGAGCCACAGCCTGTGAGATGTCTGACGGAACTGGAATCGGGGTGCTTGTGCATTGCCGACCCCTTGGGCTCTTGCTATACTCCGGCCGCATCGACGTGACCCTCGACGGTAAGGAGGTCGGGTTCGCCTTGACGTCTCGAATCGGGATTCGTCGCGAGGACATGTACGACTGGGAGCGGCGTGCCCCACTGGTACCCGAGGACCTGAAGAGGACCTCTGTTGCGGCCGATCTCGAGTTCCTCGTTCAATCCTCGGACAAGCGAGCGTTCTCCGATGACGAGTACCGCGCCGCTGGATTGGACGTCGTGGAAAACTTGGGTGGCTGTCCGATCGTCATTGGGCTGAAGGAGATTCCGACCGACATCCTGGAGCGTGACAGGGTCTACGTCTTCTTCTCTCATGTGATCAAGGGCCAGCCGGCGAACATGCCGATGCTGCAACGCGCCCTCGATTTGGGATGCACGATCATCGATTACGAGCGGATCGTCGACGCGAGCGGGAGACGCCTCATCTTCTTCGGCAATTTCGCTGGCCTGGCGGGGATGATCGACACGCTGTGGGCTCTAGGACGCCGCCTTGCCCATGAGGGCCTCCACACGCCGTTGGCAACCATCGATCAAGCGTCGACGTACGCGGATCTTGCTGCGGCGAAGGCGGCGATCGTGAAGGCCGGCAAGCGGATCGCCGCGGAGGGCCTGCCGGAAGAGATCACGCCGCTCGTCATCGGGGTTGCCGGCTACGGGAACGTTTCCAAGGGGGCGCAGGAGATCCTCGATCTCCTCACGGTAGCGGAGATTTCCCCTACGGATCTCCTGTGCGATTCGGACCCATCTTGGAATCCCGATCGCTTTCCCATCGCAAAGGTCGTCTTCCATGAGGAGGACACGGTCCTCCGGCTCGATCCATCCGTTCCCTTCGATCTTGATGAGTACCACGCCCATCCCGAGCGGTATCGCGGAGCGTTCGAGCGATTCCTCCCCAAGCTTCACGTCCTCGTCAACTGCATCTACTGGGAGTCGAGATACCCGCGATTGGTCACGAAGGAGGCGATCCGCAGCCTGTTCGCCGAGAACCATCCGCGCCTACGCGTGATCGGCGACATTTCGTGTGACGTGGAGGGAAGCGTCGAGACGACGGTGAAGGCGACGGAGCCCGACGATCCAGTCTACGTATATCTCCCGGCGGCGGATCGTGCGATCTCGGGCGTCGAAGGGGTGGGCCCGGTTGTGATGGCCGTCGACATTCTCCCTAGCGAGCTTCCGCGGGAGGCTTCGACGTACTTCAGCCACACCTTGAAGGGATTCCTCCCCGCGCTCGTGGCCGCCGACTATTCGTGTGACTTCGAGACACTCGACCTCCCCGAGGAATTGAAGGGAGCCGTCATCACGCATCGTGGAAGCCTCACACCGGAGTATCGATACCTGGAGAAACATCTCGCCTCGCCCTAGCAGGGCGTGGGCCAAGGAGACCATCGTGAAAAGCGTGCTCATCCTCGGAGCAGGGTTGGTTGCCGGTCCGCATGTCCGCTATCTGCTCGACACGGCGGGATTCGCAGTGACCGTCGCCAGCCGGACGGTAGGGAAAGCGGAGACGCTGCTCGATGGAGCGTCGAACGGAACCGCAGTCGCCCTCGACGTGCGCGATGAACGGATACTGGAAGAGCTGATTGCGTCACACGATCTGTCGGTCAGCCTTCTCCCGTACGTGTACCATCCGACGGTCGCCGGCTACTGCGTGAAGCACCGCAGACCGATGGTGACCACGTCGTACGTCAAGGACGAGATGCGACGTTTTGACATCCCAGCTCGAGAGGCCGGCGTGATCCTGTTGAACGAGATCGGCGTCGATCCGGGGATCGATCACATGTCGGCGATGCAGGTGATCGACGGGATCCACGATGGCGGAGGAAGACTCGTCTCGTTCACGTCAAACACCGGAGGGCTTCCGGCGCCCGAGGCGAACGACAATCCGTTTGGGTACAAGTTTTCGTGGGCGCCGCGCGGTGTCCTTCTTGCGGGGAAGAACTCGGCTCGCTTCTTGAAGGACGGGGAGACCGTCGACGTCCAGGGATCCGAGTTGTTCGCCCACCACTGGCCGTGCGAGATCGTCGGGTTCGGCGACCTCGAGGTCTATCCGAACCGCGACTCCCTTCCCTACGTTGAGACCTACGGAATCCCGGGAGTGAAGACCATGTTCCGAGGAACGCTTCGCTACCCTGGATGGTGCGAAACGCTGACGAGGATTGTCGGACTTGGTCTTCTCGACGAGGCGGAACGAGGCGACCTCGAAGGACAGACGTTCACGCAGCTGACCGCTCGCCTGATCGGTGAGGGTGAACGCGCCACGAAGGAACATCTTGCGGGCTTTCTCGGGCTTCCACAGGACGCGAAGCCGATCAACGATCTCGAGTGGCTCGGTTTCCTCTCCGATGAACCTCTTCCCGCAGGTTCAACGTCGCTCCTCGACGTCCTCGTCGGTCGAATGCTCGAGAAGATGAAGTATGCCTCGGGCGAACGCGACATGCTCATCATGCAGCACGAGTTCGTTGCCGAGTACTCGAACCGGGTGGAGAAAACCACGTCGACTCTCGTCGACTACGGTGTCCCGAATGGCGACTCCTCGATGTCTCGTCTCGTCGGCCTTCCTGCCGCGATTGCCGCTCGACGAATCCTCGAAGGCGAGATCGATCTCGCCGGTGTGCACATACCGACCGTGCCCGAGCTCTACGGCCCGATCCTCGACGAACTGGCATCTCTCGGCATGGCGTTCACGGAGACCGTCGAGTTGTTGCAGTAGGCATTGTCCGAAATGAGAGCGTACGATCTGAGGTTCGGCGGCAGCACATGGGGATTCTTCTGCGGCGACGATCCGACGTCTTGGATGCTTCCATCGGACGCGGTTCGAGCGATCGTTGAGGCGGGCCTCGGTGTCGAGGTTTGGCCGACGAGAAGCCCGTCGGACCCGGATCCGTGTCCGGAGGAGGTCGAGCGGATGCAGGCGGCGTGTACGGATGCGCCGTTCGTGTCCGTTCACATGCGCGGCCGATATTGGAACTGGAATCCAGTCAACCTGCGCAAGGAGATCGACTTCGCTGCTGCCGTCGGGGCGCAGAAGCTTGTCATCCATCCGATCTGTCTCGGTCTCGTCGATCCGGACGATCGGCTCGAAGTGGGTGAGGTTCGGAGGGTCGCCGACTACGCCGCCACGCGCGGGGTTCGTCTTGCGGTGGAGAACGTGAAGGATTCGATCTGGATTCTCGATCGGGTGCTGGATGAGATTGGTGTCGATCCGGAGGAGACGAACCTCGGCATCTGTGTCGACGTCGGACATGCCCATCTCTCTCGCGATGCCGGACGAAACCCCGTGTGTGAGTACCTGGAACGCTATGCCAATGCGATGGTTCACCTGCATCTGCACGACAACGCGGGGGTGAGGGACGAGCATCTCGCACTGGGCGAAGGGACCATCGATTGGCGCCGCGTCGTCGGCACGCTTACTGCATGTGGTTACGCGGGCACGTCGGCGCTCGAGATTCACGGGGGCGAAGGCGCTCCGCTAGCAGCGATTGAGAACAGCGTCGGCGTTCTTCAAGCACTCGCTTAGGCTCGCCGCGCCCGCACGCCTTTACCTCCGACCATCCTCGTCTTGTTCCACTCAGCCCCGTGACTCGAAATGGATCCGGTGGCCGTGTCTTGCGGTGACGGCGACGGTCAGTTCCTCGTTGCGACCACTCTGCTGCCAGCGAAGGTTGTAGGATTCCCCCAACGCAGTGGCCACCGACGAAAGGAGCGACGGTTCGGTTCCTGAGGCGGCGGTGAATGCTCCCACGTACCTTGCGCTAGGGAGAAGGTCCGGGATCGCCGAGATTCCTTCCCTCGGCCCGACGGGCGCAGCCTCCGTTGCGTGCTCCTTGACCTGCGCTTTTCCTTCGATGACCCAAGAGCCCCACACGAGCTCGGCCGGCCCCTCGTATTCGGCAATCCTTGTCTCCCTGCTCAAGCCAGCCCCTTTCCGGGCTCGAAAAACGAAGCCCAAGGTATTCAAGTTGTTTGAGGATGGCCGCCAGTGTAGGGCGTCCGTGCGGCCCCGGCAAATCGCTTGTCGTAGAGGCTGAAGCGTGCATGCGTGCGTGTTTGGCGGAGACTACTCTTGGGTCCCGCCGCTAGTACGTGGGCAGGTGAGGTGTGATCTCCCGTACCCAAGCGATGATTCCACCCGCAAGGTTGCGGGCGTTCCGGAATCCTGATTCGCGAAGCTCGGCGACGACCCGGGCCGAGCGCAGGCCCGAGCGGCAGACGACGACGATCTGCTCATCTCGGTCGATCGCATCGAGTTCGAACGAAAGCCGATCGTGCGGGATCAGAGTGGCCCCCTCCAGATGAACGATCTCCCACTCGATCGGCTGGCGAACGTCAACGATACGGACAGGTTCGCCTACGTCGAGGATCTGCTTGAGTTCCGAAGGCTCGATCTGGGCCTCGGGAGGCAGGAAGTCTTCAGGCGCGCCGACGGGAACGTTGCAGAATCCCGCGTAGTCGATCAGCTCGATCCGACTGCGATCGATGCCGCAGATCGGACACTCGGGGTTCTTCTCGACGGAGACGGTCTCGAACCGCATCTCGTCGGCGGAGTAGACCAGCAGCCGTCCGACGAGCGGGCTCCCGAGTTTGAGGATGAGCTTCATTGCCTCGGTCGCCTGAAGGGTGCCGATGGTCCCGGGGACGACGCCGAGGACGCCAGCCTCTTCGCATGTCATCACGCTGTCTGGAGGAGGCGGGTTGGGGAAGACACACCGATAGCAGGGCCCGTCCTCCGCGCAGAAGACGCTGAGCTGTCCCTCCATCCGGAAGATCGCCCCGTAAACGAACGGGATTCCGAGTTTCAGGCACACGTCGTTGATCAAGTAGCGGGTCGGGAAGTTGTCGGTACCGTCGACGACCATGTCGTAGCCCGACGCAATCCGTTCGGCGGTCGCCGACGTGAACACCTCATTGTGCGTTGAGACATCCACTTCCGCGTTCAGGTCGTGCAGGCGGTCTCGTGCCGATTCCACCTTCGGACGGCCGAGAGAAGCCTCTCCGTGAACGATCTGCCGCTGAAGGTTGGTGAAGCTGACCACGTCTGCGTCGACGACTCCGATCGCGCCGACCCCGGCCGCTGCCAAGTACAGCAGGACAGGACTTCCCAGTCCGCCGGCGCCGACGACGAGGACGCGTGCCGCCTTCATCCGACGTTGGCCGCCGACGCCGATCTCGGGCAACACGAGATGGCGCAGGTATCGGCGGATTTCCTCCTGGCTGAGTTCCGGCAACTCGTTCATGCGAACCTCTCTGGGATCGAGTCTCTAGTCCGCATCGTACTGCACCAGGTGCACGGGGCCGACCGTATCGTGCGGCGACTACGCGGTCTCTTCCGGCAAGGGGAGGGTGAATCGGAAGCAGGCGCCGCCGCGTGCCCCGTTCTCGGCCCAGATCCTGCCACCGTGTGCTTCGACGAGGGCCTTCGCGATCGGGAGTCCGAGACCGGCCCTGGCCGCCTCCTCCGGACGCGAGGCATCTCCGAACGGCGTCCGCGACGCATCAGCGCGGTAGAAACGATCGAAGACGTGCGGCAGGTCGACGGGCGCGAGGCCCGTTCCTGTGTCGCAGATACTGATAAGCACGTCGTCTTCGCGTCGTTCCGCAGAGATCCGGATGTCGCCGCCTTCCGGCGTGTGTCGGATTGCGTTGGCGAGCAGATTCAACAGGACCTGTTCGACGCGATGTGCGTCAACGTTCAGGTGCGGAAGGTCCGGATCCATCGAAGTACTGAGTGTCAGTTCGGCGTCTTCGGCCTGTGCGCCGATCGTCTCAACGATCCCGTCAATGACCGAGCTGAGCGAACAGGGTGCGCGCTCGATGGACAGCTGGCCTGCGTCGGCGAGCGCGAGTTGATGAAGGTCTCCGACGAGCCGTGTCAGAAGAAGGATGCGGTTGTGTAGGGACGTGAAGGTCTCCTGTGTTGGCGCGATCAGTCCGTCGCGGAGCCCCTCGAGGGCCGAGCGTACGGCCGTAATCGGCGTCCTCAGCTCATGTGCTACGTCGGCAATCATTCGTTTCTTGACGCGTTCCGCGTCCTCGAGGCTTCCCACCATCTCGTTGAACGAGTGGGCGAGGTGTCCAATCTCGTCGCTCGATTCGATGTGGACGCGCTCGTTGAGGTTTCCCTCGGCAATCCGCCGCGTCGCCGCATCGAGCCGCTTGAGGGGGCGGGTCACTTGTCGAAGCAGGAGGATGCTGATCAGAAGGCCGAAGGCACACGCGGCGAGGCCTGCGAGCCAGAGCGATCGTCGGATCCTCCCGAGGAACACGCGTTCGAGTTCGGCGCGCTCGGGACTCACGCGATACGGAACCAGAACCCACCGCTCCCCCTCCGGCAGCACGATCCCCAGTCCTTGCTGCAGCTCTTCTTCCGTCAGCCTGTGCTCGGCCTCGTCCCAGTCGGTCGGATAGACGACTTCCCCGTTCGGATCGACGAGGAGAAGCGGAATCCGTGCTGCGCTCTGCTCGAGGAATTCGACGACGCCATCGAGGCTTCCGGTGCGATTGTAGTATGCGACGATGACCTGGCTGAGCACACGATCCTGCATCGTGAAGCTGCGAACGGCGAACGTAGAAAACGCTTCGCGAACGGAGTAATTGATGAACAGGTAGCCGATGACGGAGGCGAGGACGATGATCGAGACGATCGAGATAAAGAGCTTGCTCTGTAGAGACAGGTTCCCAGTGAGGCGTTTCACACACCCTCCCCTCTGGCGAGCTTGTAGCCGATCCCGAAGACGGTGACCAGGTACGTCGGGTTGTGCGGATCCGGTTCAATCCGGTGGCGTAGCCGCTTGATGTGAGAATCGATCGCCCGCTCGAAGCTTCCGTAGGTCTCGCCTCGGACGGCCTCGAGGAGTTCGAGGCGGGTGAAGACGCGCCCGGGGTGTGCCATCAAGAATGAGAGAAGGTCGAAGGCCATCGCCGAGAGCTCGACCGGTTCTCCTTTCACCCAAAGGAGCCGCTGCTCTTGGTCGACCTTGAGATCTCCGGTTTCGAGCACCGGGGAGGTCTTCCCGTCTGCTCGTCGAAGCACCGCACGCACGCGCGCCTCGAGTTCACGGGCGCTGAATGGCTTGACGACGTAGTCGTCGATGCCCGTCTGGAATCCGTCGAGACGGTCTTCCTCGGCCGTCTTTGCGGTCAGCATGATGATGGGGACGTTCGACCTCTCTCGGATGCGTTCGGCGACGGAGAGTCCGTCCAACGTGGGGAGCATCCAGTCGAGAACGATCAGGTCGGGTCGATGCGTCCCGAACTGCGCCAGAGCCGTGGGACCGTCGTAGGCGACCACCACCTCGAAGGATGCCGCCTCGAGATAGCGGCGGACCGCCTGTACGACCCATTCTTCATCGTCGACAACGAGGATCTTCTGGCTCATGGTCTGGCGTCAGTATATGCGCTTCGACCGGATAGGCCATCGCGCCTTCCGTAGCCGATTCGCGGGCCACTGCAGCGGTGACGCTGTCTGTGAAACAACGTTGCATTGGGCGTTTCGAGTGCGTAACGTAGAGGGCTGTTCGCGCGGCGCTTGGCGCCGTGTGGGAAAGGGGGACATCGGCGTGCTTGGAGAAGGTCGATTACGAGAGATTGCCGAGGGCGTATTGCGCCATGCAACGGCCGACCAAACCGAGGTGCTCGTGACAAGCGGCGAGGCCGATCTGACAAGGTTTGCGGTCAACACGATTCATCAAAACGTGACCGAGAAGGACGTGTCCGTCCGCGTTCGCGTGATCTGCCAGAAGAGAACGGGGGTTGCATCGGGGAACGATGTGAGTGATGAGGGGCTCTCGCGTTTGGTGCAGATGGCGGAGTCCTCCGCGTCGTTTCAGAAAGAGAATCCGGAATTCACGTCGCTCCCCGAATCGCAGCCGATTGAGCCCGCCGATGCATTCGTCGATGCGACCGCCGAGTACACGCCCGAGGCCCGTGCTGACGGCGTGAAACAGATTCTCGCGCTTGCTCGAGAGAATGGGCTCACCGCCGCCGGCGCGTTCTCGACCGAGGTGAACGAGCTCTTCATCGCGAATTCGCTCGGTGTGAGGGCCTACCACGCGGGGACGCTAGCTAACGTTCGAACCGTCATCATGGGCGAGGACAGCTCTGGATACAGCGGCCAAACGTCGATGGACGTGGCGACGCTTGACCCGAAGGCCGTGGGCGCGGAAGCCGTGGACAAAGCGCTTCGAAGCGCTGGTCCGACGAGTATCGAGCCGGGCGAGTACACAGTCATCCTCGAAGAGGAGGCCGTCGCCAACATGGCAGGCTCCCTAGGCTTCATGGGGCTCGGCGCGCTCGCGTACCAGGAGAAGCGCAGCTTCATGACAGGGAAGCTCGGCGAG
>CAZMYM010000024.1:0-42061 GCA_964570515.1 uncultured Thermotogae bacterium
ACGTGCGCTGAAGGGGCACCGCATGCTTCGCGGTGCCGGAGCGAGATACGCGAGTTGCGAGTCCGGTCGTCGAATCACACGATGGAGATAAGGTATGCGTCCCCGGAATTCCCCTCTAAGAATGAAGGTCCGACCCCGGTTCCCATGATCCCAGATCTCCGGAAATGTGGCAATGCAAGACCCGACCCCAAGCACTCCCCGAAGCTGCTTGAGACTCCCCTGGATCAGAATGTACTCCGGCGCGAACGAGACGCGGCAAGACCATCCCTTCAGGAGATCTTCCTTGCTGTGCCAGACAAGCCAGATCGGGCTACGCGTATCCACGATGCCGTCCGCGTACATCACTACAAACTGCAAGAGGTCGCAGATCAGCTGGGCCTTCATTTCTCGACGATCAGTGTCATTGCGAAGCGTGAGGCCTCGCGAATCCGAAAATAAAGCTCCGACCCCGATCCATCTTGCGGGTATCATGCCTTTGCATATCCGCCGGACTTCGTCGCAAGTCTGTCGGCATCGTGAATGAAGCTTTCAAAGGATATCGGAACCTGGCACACTATCGCCTGTAGCTGGTCACATATTTCCGCGGGCACCTGACGCTTCGCCCTGCTGTTGCGCCACAAGGTTTTCGGGCCGGAACGGACGGGGAAGAAAGCCCCGGCAAGAACGATTCCGCTCAGCCGTTCGAGTAGGGTGATGAAGTCTCCAGCGCCCTTGAAGCCCTTCCTGATGAAGAACTCATTGTCTTCTTCCGCGGCTCGCTGCTTGAGACTGGCGAGCGCCTGGTCTAGGTCAAGTTCGCCGTGTGTTCCACTGTCGGTGGCTATCGCCAATACGTTGATCATATCAGGACGCATTTGTCCAAGATGCGCCGGATCACAGATCTCATCACCGAACTTCCTAAATTCCTTGTGAGTGGCGAAAAGAGGGAAGCCTCCACCATAGTACGCTGTGTAGCCTGAGGATGCTGGTCGCTGTGGTCTTCTAAGCTTTAGCTCAAACACTCCCTCGAAACCGGGAACGAAGAGGTCCTTCTTGCTCCCCGGAGCCATTTCACTGTCTGATGCAACAATTGTGCTCCTGATGTAGTCAGTCACCTCTTGCGACCGGGCTTCCAAGCGGTCCAACAAGCCGCCAGTCTCATCGTCGAAGTAGTCTTTGTTGCCTATGTGTACGCGCACAGCCAGCTCTGATGGGGTCTTCTCGATGGAGTCTTTCAGTTGACGCAGCCATGTCAGGAAGCGTCTCTCGACTTCGGTGCGGCGGATCCTTTTCACCTCAACGTTGAAGACAAGATCTGACCAGCGGCAAGTCACGGTCAGGTCAGGAGCAGCCTTTGACCTGCCATAGGCTTCATACTGCAAGCAGGGAAACTGATCAACCTGAAGCAAAAGATATGCTACCCACAATTCTGCCAGGATATCCTTCACAGCATCAGTGTCGCCATTGGTTCTCTTGATCTTCCCTCGAATCTTGCAGCGATTTACTTGCACGAACTGTCTATACCGTGGCGTTTCTTCGAGAGCGTACGAGAAGGCCGCACAGAAACGACCCTTGCCAAAGATGTGCTCAATCAGCTGGGCGGGAGTCACAACCTTTCTCCCGAGCGTCCAATGGCGCACAGCATTTCCCAACAGCGCCTGCTGTGCCCTCCAGGCCACGCCGTCGGGGTGAGTTCAGTGGGACTGCCGAGGCTCACCCTGTCGCCTCCTCGACGATGCGGATCTCGTTGTCGGTCAGGCCGTAGAGTTCGTAGACGAGTTGGTCGATCTGTCTGTCAGTGGCGTCGATCTGGCGTTGGATGAGCTTCTTGTCGTGTGCAGCCCTCGCGTCATCTAGAGATTCGTGAAGCTTGAGCATCGACCTGACCAGTTGAACGAGTTTGTCTCGTCGCCTCACATCTGCTTCGTCATCCAGATCCGGGACTCTGATTGGGAGAGGTTCTATGTACTGCTTGTTGTAGGAGTAGTAACCGTGTGAGAAGCGTGAGTTGCCAAGGCGAACGAACCACTCAAGCAGCCGGGAGTTCAAGAGCCCCAGGAGATAGGGGTAGAAGATGAAACGCTCGTCACGAAGTGTCAGCCCATAGCCCCCACCGCCACCTCCGCCACTACCGACAAAGTGATAGTGCCCGGTCTGGTCCCACACGAACGAGGCTCGGCTTCCGATCGATGGAACCAGCAGCCGTTCGACGGCGTCTCTCAGGTCGTAGTTGCGCCGCCTGTACGCATACCATACCGGGACCGTACGCTTCTTGAGCACCTGAGCATGCCGGCAGAGATAGGCCCAAGCCTTCGGATACTCCGCTTCTAGTTCAACTTCACTCATCGGCTGCGGATCTTCGCCGTGTCCACGGTATGGGAACAGGACCGAGCGGTCAGCATCCTTGACGTAGTACCGGGAAAGGTCTGCTGATCCCTTAACGATAGGCCGCACGGCACCTTCCTCCAATTCAAACGGAGTACCCTCGGCTGCTGATTTGTACAGGACGTTGGCTTTCCTGAGCAGGAATACGGCATCTGCTCCCGTCTCAAGCCCTCTTTGGATGTCGCACAAGCCGCCGAGTGTGGGCAGAGACCGAAGCTTCTTCAGGACCTTTGCAGAGGTTGCCTCCAAGAAACGCCACGGCTTCTCAGTGAGGCTTGATGCCTTGACTGAGATGGTTCGCACAGCGCCGATGCTGGTTGACTCCGGGGTCACAGAGGCAGTCGTATGAGTGGCTTCTTTGTTGGACGCCTTAGACAGGAAGAGAAGGCACGTGTAGATCGTCGCTCCACGGAACACTTGCGAGTCCTCGAAATCCACAACGTCGAGGACAGCACTTCTGCTAGAGAGCTGCGCTCTAAGGGGAGCTCCGTATTCGCTCGTCATGAACTTGTTCGGGAGGATGAAGCCCATGAAGCCTGTACTGTTGAGCAGCGCGAAGCCCTTCTCCACGAAGGCGACATAGATGTCGAAGCGGTGCGTGATGTCATAGGACTTGTAGAGGTACGGGCGCATTGCCTCGGGGATATTCGAGACGCGAATGTACGGCGGGTTCCCGATCACGGCGTCGAACCCGCCGGCACCCATGATCTCGGGGAACTCGGCGCCCCAGTCAAACGCGTTGATTCGATACCGCTCTTCCTCGTCGATCAGGCTAAGCTGCTTCCCTTCGTAGAAGTCGGGGCCGATCAGCGAGTTGCCGCACTTGATGTTCTCTGCGAGATCGGGCAGGGCGCGTTCGCGGAACAGCCGCAAGTGCTTGACGAGTGTCTCCTCGCTCTCCCCTTCGAGGACTTTCAGAAGAAGCGAGAGCTTGGTCACCTCGACCGCTTGCGGGTCGATGTCGACGCCGTGGATGTTGTTGAGCAGGATCCGCTTCTTCTCGGCCGTGGTCAGCCGCCAGTCGCCACCGGGTCCGCGGAAGACCTTCGGATTGCGTCCCTTCGCGTGCTTCTCCGGCTCGTTCTCCGAGTACCAGGCCAGGTGCCAATCAAGAAGCCGTTGATACGCGCCGAGGAGGAACGAGCCGGACCCGCACGCCGGATCGAGGACCCGGAGCTTCGCGACCTGGTTGGGTGTCTTGTCTTCGAGGAGCTTCCCGACGGTGTGCTCGACGATGTAGTTGACGATGTACGTCGGGGTGTAGTAGACACCGCCGGCCTTCCGGACCTCCGGCTTCTCCTCGACCACCGCCCGGTGCGCCGGGGTTAGGCGGATCACCTTGCCGAGGAACTGCTCGTAGATGTGGCCGAGGATGTCCGCCGGCAGGACGGAGAACTCGTACGGGCTCTCAGGGTAGTAGAGATCCTTGAAGATGCCCTTCAGAACTCCGTCGTCGATCTCGAGTCCGAGCGTCAACTCGTCGGGGGCTCCGCCCCGATCCTTCTCCTGCCGGAAGTGGAACAGACCGGAGTTGTAGCGATCGTCGGCATTACGAAAGACCTCGCACAGCCGCTGATACACGTCGGTGCCGTTGCGTAGCGCCATCAACTGGCCGTACTCCTCGATCCCGCGGTCCTCACAGATGCGCAGGAAGATGATCCGATCAACCGTCCGCTGCACCGCGAAGTTGACCTCGCGACCGGACAGCTCCGTGTTGCGGAGCGCGATGTTTCGGGCGAGCACGTCGCGCCAGCGCTCGATCTCGTCCAGGAAGACGTCGTCGACCTCGGCAGTCCCCCGCTTCTTCTTCGCTTCGACGTATTTGTCGAACGAGCCCGTGAGGATCGCTTCGCGGGCGAAGATCCCGGCAATGTCGTCCCACTTCTCGGCGTACTCTTCGAAGGTGAAGTAGAAAGTGCGGGCGGTCGACGCCTTGTCACCGTTGCGCGGACGAACCCGGCAATCGTAAACGGCGAACTCCTCGAAGTCGGTCAGGATCGAGAGCGGGAGCTTGGCCGACCAGGCGTAGCGCCGCAGTTGATACGCAGCGGCGGGATCGTCCTTGATTCCGACCGACGGACGTTTCGCTTCGACGAAGAACTTGCGCGTCCCGCCGATGCGGAACGCATAGTCGGGCGCCTTGGTCGCACCGCCGACCTTGATCGCGTCCTCGTGGATGACGTCCTTGTACGCCTCCGCGTAGCCTTGCGCGTTGTCGACGTCCCAACCGAGCGCCTTGAAGAACGGATCGAGGAACTCGCGCCGGAGCTGGGTCTCGTTGTATTCACCCGACAGATACGCCTCGCGGTTCTCGCGGAATCGCTCGACGAGCCTCTTGGCTTCTTTGGGTGCGGTCATGGGCAACCCTCCGGGTTGCTTGCGAGAAGCTTCAAGCAGGGACTTCTCGGGCTGCTCTCCAGGATGCCGGCGGCTGGCTGCAGTCGATGTTCTCGCGCTATTGGCACTGGGATCTTGCGGTCGCAGCGTGCGACCCCATGACCTCCCTCCTCCAACCGATTCAACGTCAGTCTAACGAAGGAGACATGGGGCAGCAATTGTGCGGCTCCATCGCGGATTCGAGGACGGTCTCCTCGCCAAGGCGATTCTGGACGCCTCGCAGGATCGTCGATCTTGAAAGGCATCCATCCGTTCTTCCTTCGCATTCTCCGCGCCTCTGCGTCTCTGCACGAGGCAAGGTTCTGTCCGCACGGTCGACAGCGTCTTCGCACTGCGGTATACCTATCCCATCGTGAATCGAGTCACTGTCTACACCGACGGCGCGTGCAGCGGGAACCCCGGACCGGGCGGCTGGGGGGCGATCCTCGTTTCCGGCTCCCATCGCAAGGAGATCGCCGGTGGCGATCCCGACACGACGAACAATCGGATGGAGCTGACCGCGGCGATCGAGGCGTTGCGTGCGCTGAACGGGAAATCGTCGGTCGACCTGTTCACCGATTCGACCTACGTGAAGAAGGGGATCACCGAGTGGATCGCGTCGTGGAAGGCAAACGGCTGGAAGCGACGGAGCGGCAAGCGGTGGCTGCCGGTGAAGAACGAGGATCTGTGGCGCGACCTCGATCGGCTGGTGGTGGATCACGCGGTGCGCTTTCACTGGGTCGAGGGGCACGCCGGCCACCCGGAGAACGAGCGGGCCGATGAGCTGGCTCGCGGTGCGATTCCCAAGAGCTGAGAGGGATCCGATGGCGAGCATCTTCAGCACAACCACACTATTCTCGAACCAGACACGTCGATTCGCCGACGCGGGTCACGCCTTTCACGCTCACGAAGGGGACGGACCGATCGACCGCCGTGGACTCCTTGCGGGCCTCAGCGAGGCCGGGGCGCTCGTCTGTCTGCTCACCGATCGGATTGACGAGGAGGTCTTGTCGGCCGGACGGAACTTGCAGATCGTGGCGAACGTCGCTGTCGGCTACGAGAACGTCGACGTAGAAGCCGCTCGCCAATGTGGGATCGTCGTGACCAACACGCCTGACGTCCTGACCGAAGCAACCGCCGACCTCACTTTCGCCCTTCTCCTCGCCGCTGCGCGGCGGCTCTCGGAAGCCGATCGCGCCGTCCGCGAAGGGCATTTCCCGCCCTGGAGCCTCGCTCAACCCCTGCTTGGGCTCGATGTCCACGGAAAGACGCTGGGCATCGTCGGGATGGGACGGATTGGGGCAGCCGTCGCCCGGCGAGGACGTCTCGGCTTCGGCATGCGGGTTCTCTACCACAACCGGACGCGGAACAAGACGGCGGAGCAGGAGGCTGCCGCCGAATACGTTCCGTTCGATCAGCTCCTCGCCGAGAGCGATTTCGTCTGTGTTCACGTTCCGCAGACCGAGGAGACGCAGCACCTGTTCGATGCCGGCGCGTTCACGCGAATGAAGCCGACGGCGATCTTGGTCAACGCTGCGCGGGGTTCGGTCGTGGACGAAGCGGCGCTCGCCGACGCGCTCGAAGCCGGCGTTATCGCGGGCGCGGGTCTCGACGTTTACGAGAACGAGCCGATCGTCTACCCAAAGCTGCTTGAGCTAACCGAACGCGTCGTTCTGGCCCCCCACCTCGGCAGCGCGACCCGCGAGACGCGCCACAAGATGGTGGAGCTGGCAGTCGACAATGTGCTCGCGGTGCTCGCCGGCGATCCTCCGCTCACGCCGGTCACCTAGGAAGAGCCCTCACAGAGGTCGCGCAGAGGCGCAGAGGAAACGGGTGTGGGGAAAGGCTCTGCCATTCATTGCGTAGAGCAATTCTCGGAAGAGGCGAGCAACGTGGGCCTGTGGGCTCTCCGACCTCATCGGCTGGCTCTTCGCTTCTTGCGTTTCTTGGTCGGTTTCCTCTGCGCCTCTGCGCCTCTGCGGGAGACAGGTGTTTCAGGGTCTCCCTGTTCAGCGTAGCCGTCGTTCTTGCTCTTTTCCGGACTCCAAGCTTCTCCTAGAAGCAGCCGAGTTGGCAGGGCGCGATGCGGATCTCGAGCGTCTCGCACGCGCAGCCGATGAGGAAGCGCGGCAGTGCCTCCTCTTTCGCGATCCGCCACGCCGTTGCGCAAGGAAGCCGCCCGTCGATCAGCGCCTCTCGGATTCGCCCTTCAAGAGACTCAGGCACCTTGGGAAGCCTGTAGACCAGCCGCTTCCCGCCGAGATCCTCGAAGCCGAACAGGCCAAGTTGGCAGCGCGAGATCCGAGTGTCCGCCTCATCGGCCGCCCGGTGGACGTCCAACGGTGAGAGGTTCCGTTCTGAGGCGAGGTCGAACGCGCGCTTGCAGGGAAGCCGCCCGTCGAGCAGAGACTCACGGATTGCGTCTTCTACTTCCTTCATTGGCATCACCCGCCGCAGGGTACCGGCTCCGGTTCCGGCGTGCGAGGGCGGGATGAGGCGAGGGCGGGCTTCGGATACTCTTGGCCGCTACAGACTGCTGGCCATCGAAATGGGGGACGCATGCTGCTCTGGATCGGGTTCTCGTTGTCGGTCGTTCTTCTTCTCTTCGTTTCGCGGCGTAACCTGGCGCTCGGGATGGCGATCGCCGCCGTGGTCCTCGCGGCGTTCACGCTCTCGCCTGCGTCCTTCGGTGAGGCGCTTTGGGTCACGATCTCCGACCCGTCGGTCCTGCTGCTGGCGCTGATCGTCGGTCTCATCCCGTTGATCGGGGGAGCGATGGAGACGTCGGGAGAGATGGAACGCTTGGTGTCGAATCTGCGGATCGGCGTGCGCCCGTTCCTCGCGTTCGCTCCGGCCCTGCTCGGGATGCTTCCGATGCCGGGTGGTGCGCTGCTGTCGGCGCCGTTGATCGAGCGTGGTGCGGGACACACGGCGCCGGACGTCAAGGCGGCGGCCAACGTCTGGTTCCGCCACGCGCTCCTTCTCATCTACCCGCTGGGTCCGGCGTTGATCGCTTCGGCCAAGATCGCCGACCTCGACGTCTACGCCGCCATCCCGTACCTGATCCCCGCGTTCTTGCTGACGATCGGCACCGGCTACTTGTTCCTCCTCCGGCGGGCGAGCGGGCGGTTGTCACAAAGCGGCGCGTTCTCCCTTGCGGGGCTCCTCGTCCCGCTGGGCATCATCCTCGTCGCGCCGCTGCTCGATCTCCTGCTCAAAGGGATCGTCAAGCTCCCGGTCGCCGAGATCGGGACGAGCGTCGGCGTCTTCGTCAGCCTCATTGCGGCCATGGCCGTGGGCCGATTGAGAATCCGACAACTCGGTGCGATTGCCCGACGGATGACGCCTTGGAAGTACACGCTGATCGTTCTGGCGATGTTTGCCTTCCTGAATGTCTTCACCGCTTCCGGCGTGCCGGAGAAGATCGGCGCGATGACCCTTCCGCCTGTGATTCTCTGCGTGGTGATCGGGGCCGTGCTTGGGCTGATCACCGGCCGGATCCAGGCGCCGATGTCGATCGTGGTTCCGATCTACGTCTCGACCTACGGAGCGATGTCGGCCCCGTTGTTCGCGCTGACCTACTTCGCCGTCTTCCTCGGCTACATCCTGACGCCGATCCACCCGTGCATCTCGGTCTCTGTCGAGTACTTCAAGACGTCGATGGGTCCGTTCCTTCGGCGGTTGGCCGTGCCGGCGGCGATCGGTTTGGTCGCCTCGCTCGTGGTCGGCCTATTCGTCTTGTGAGCCGTCCAGGCGACCGACGTAGAGGGTCTGGGTCGGATAGGCGAACTCGATGCCCTGCTCTTCGAACGCTCGCATGATCGCGAGGTTGATCGTCTGCTGCCGGTCCATGTACGCGTTGTAGTCGGGCAGGAGCACGTAGTAGACGGCCTCGAAGTCGAGTGAGGAGTCGCCGAACGACTTGAAGTGGCAGCGGTCGAACCGCACGTCCGGCTGAGCTTCGATGATCTCGCGAATCGTCGTGGGGATGTCCTCGACCACCTGCGACGCGGTCTGATAGGTGACGCCGAACGAGAAGACGATTCGCCGCTCGAACATCCGCTTGTAGTTGCGGACGCGGCTGTCGAGGAGATCGCTGTTGGAGAAGATGATCTGCTCTCCGGACAGGCTCCGAACGCGCGTCGTCTTCAGTCCAACCTTCTCGACCGTTCCCATCAGCTCTCCGACGACGATGAAGTCCCCGATCACGAACGGCTTGTCGACGAGGATCGACAACGAGGCGAAGAGGTCCTTGAGAATGTTCTGTACGGCAAGCGCGACCGCGATCCCGCTGATTCCGAGACCGGTGATCAGGCCCGTGATGTTCACCCCGAGATTGTCGAGCCCGACGAGGACGATGATCGCCCAGATGGCGACCTTGGCGATGAATCCGAACGCGGTGAGCGAGGTCGCCGCCGCGGCGTCGGTGTCGAGTTTCCGGCGTGCGGAGCGGCGGATCCAGAAGGTGACGATCCCGCCTCCCCAGAAGCCGGCTTGCAGGAGAAGGGCGATGATGAACAGCGCCTGCAGCACGCGATCTGCGACCGCCGGCAGCTCGAGAATCAGCGATCCTGCATACAGCGAGACGACGAAGACGAACAGGAACTTCGTCTTCGCAAGCAGCTCGACGATCAGGTCGTCGAAACGTCCGGCCGTTTTGGCGGCGATCCGCTTGAGCCTTCGGACGACGATCCGCAGGAGGACGCGAAGCACCAGCCCGACGAACAGGATCACGGCGAGGGTCAGGAACCATCGCCAGATCTCGTTGCTGTAGAACATCGACGTCAAGAAGGCCATCGTCCCTCGTTTCGCGCTGTGCTGGAGGCGCGCAGCACAGAACAGACTTGCTCCGTAGCGTATCCGACGCTCCACGAGCCGATCAAGTCGAGTTCCCGCGTAGGAGCGGAAGGGTCATGCGTCCTCTTTCACGCGGAGAACACGCCCGAGCCGATCCCCCGGCTGATTCGGCCCGGCGTGCGCTCTGTCCGATCGAATAGTCAACGGGTGGATCGAGCGATCGGCGGCGGGGAACGTACGCTCGGAGCATGAAGAAAGTCGACGTGCTCGTCTGCGCCTCCGGTCTGCATGACCGAGGAGAGCTCTCTTCGTTGAAGAAGGATCTTCTGCGGCGGATTCGCACGGCGGGCGGCTTTGAGATCGCGGAGACGCTCCAGCCTTCGGCCGATCGTCTCGCGGCGATCCTGGTATTGACGGGCGGTGTGGAGCGCGACGTACTCAAGGTGATCGCTCAGCTCCCTTCCCCTGCCCTGCTGATCGCGCACCCGAGCCACAACTCGCTTCCGGCTTCACTCGAGGTTCTGGCACGGATCCAACAGGAAGGCGGAGAGGGGCGCATTCTCTTCGGCGCGCCGGAGACCCTCGCTGCGGAACTCAAGCGGGAACTTGCGGTCGCGGAGGCTTGGGATGCGCTCCGATTCAGTCGCGTCGGACTGATCGGCGAGCCGTCCGAGTGGCTGGTGGCAAGCGATGTCGATCGCGCCTTCCTCAAAGGGCGACTGTCGATCGAACTGGTGGAGATCAAGATCGATGAGCTCATCGATCGAATCGAGGCCGAGAGCGCATCGAAGCGGACGATGAGCGGATTCACGCGCAAGGCTGAGGAGATCAAGGAACCCGACGGAACCGCTCTGCGGGGTGCAGCCGCGATCTACAAGGGACTACGCGGGCTGGTCGACGAACACCGCCTGGCTGCGTGCACGGTGCGCTGTTTCGACCTGGTTCAGCGCCTCGAGAACACGGGCTGCTATGCACTCTCACGCCTGAACGATGAAGGCGTTCCGGCCGGCTGCGAAGGCGATCTGCAGTCTCTGTTCTCGCTCTATGTCGCGCACCTGCTGACCGGCCAGACGGCGTTCATGGGGAACATCGCGGCCGTCGATGCTGCGGAGCGTGTCATGGGGATCGCCCACTGCACTTGCCCGCTGTCGCTGACCGTGACGTACGCCATTCGAAGTCATTTCGAGAGCGGCATCGGCGTGGGGATTGCGGGGACGATGCCCGTCGGCGCGTGCACGATCTTTCGCCTCGGCGGCGAGCGACTCGATCACTTGTTCGTCCGGGAAGGAGAGATCGAGGAGGCCCCGTTCCGCGACGACCTGTGCCGGACGCAGGTGCGCGTGCGCTGTGATGAGCCGGTCGACGAACTCCTGCGTGCGCCTTTGGGAAACCATCACATCCTTCTTGCCGGACGGCACGGCGACACCATCGCACGATTCTTCGATCGTTATCTCGCGTCGTAATCTGCGCTTCGCAGTTGGATTCCTCCGTTGTTCGGGTTCCGCCGACCGGCTACCATCCTCCGGCTCGGAGGTGAGCGGTCCATGACGGAACGGAAAATGCAGATCACGGCGGACAACGAGACGCGACGCGCGCACTACTCGAACCTCGCTCTGATCTCCCATCGCAAGGAGGAGTTTGTCATCGACTTCCTGTTTGTCGACCCACAGGCTCAGGCGGCGAAGGAGGGCCAAGCGATTCTTACGTCGCGTGTGGTCGTCAACCCCGGCCACATGAAGCGTCTGTATCAGGCGATCGGCGAGAACATTCAACGCTACGAGAAGAACTTCGGGAACATCGTTCTCCCACCGACATTGAAGTAGTCATCCACGGGGGCTTCTAGGTGTTCGACGTTGGGGATTTTGCGGAACTGAAGGCCGGTGTCATCCGGTCGATCCTCGTTCGACGCCTGACGCTTGGCGTGTTCACGGCCGTCGCGCTCGTCGTGTTGATCGCGACCCGGTTCACGTATCTCAACCCGGTGATGTACGCGCCGGTTGTTTGGTTCGTCCTGACGTTTCCGTTCAAGGCGCTGATCGACCGACAGCGGTCGGCGCGATCCCTCCACCGCGTGCACGTAGGCTTCTTCGTCGTCGAGATTGCCCTGATTACGGTGCTCGTCCACATGATGGGCGGAAGCGAGTGGATCGGGAACGTCTTCTACCTGTTCACCGTGATCTATGCCAATGCATTCCTCCCGCCGCTTCACGGCGCGTGGGTGACGGGACTGGTCGTGGCGTTCTACGCCGGACTCGTCCTGCTCGAGTATGCCGGCGTGATTCCGCATCGCTCCCTTTCTCCCGTCTTCGGAGATCCGGCACGGAGCCTCACGTACAACTTGGCGACCATCTTCGCCGGGACGGTCGGCGTCTACGCCGTCGTCGCATTCACCGTGAGAACGTTCAATGGGATCTACGCGCGGAAGAACCGGGCGTTGGCCGCGCGCGAGCGCCAGCTCGCCGAGATGTCGAAACGTTTGCTCACGGCACAAGATGAGGAGCGTCGCCGCGTCGCCCGGAGCCTGCACGACGGCCTCATCCAATCACTTGCGGCCGTCAAACTGCACTTGATCCCGGTGAAGGAGCGCCTGGGCGAGGACGCACACCGCACGGTGACGGGAATGCTGGACGAAGCGATCGGACAGACGCGGACGCTCGCCTACTCGATTCGCCCTCCTCTTCTCGATGACCTTGGGCTCGTGCCTTCGTTGGAGCGGCTCGCGGAGACGGTCTCCCATGAGGCGGACATCGAGATCAGCGTTTCCTCGGATCTCGAGGGGCGCCTCGCGTTGTCGGTCGAGAGCCTCCTGTACCACATCGCACAAGAGGCACTGCAGAATGTCGTGCGGCACGCGCGGGCCGGGCGGGTCGATGTCGCTCTGTCCAAGATCGCGCGGGTTGCCAGGATGTCGATTCGCGACGACGGGATCGGCTTCTGTCTTGAGGCGCCGCGAGGGCTCGGCCTCCAAGGGATCCAGGAGCGTCTCGACGTGAGCGGAGGCTCGATGACGATGGAAACCGCCCCAGGCCGAGGGACGCTACTAACGGTGGAGGTGCCGCACGATGTCGATCCGCGTGGCGATCGTCGATGACCACAGGCTGGTGCGCGAAGGGTTGACGAAGGTGCTGGGCGCCGAGGAAGGCATCGAGATGGTCGGCGAGTGCGGCCTGGGCGCCGAGGTTCCGTCGTTCGTCGCGGAACTGCGGCCCGACGTCCTCCTTCTCGACATCGCGTTGCCGGACCGTGACGGCTTGTCCTTGATCGAGGCGGTGCGTGAGCGATCCCCCGAGACACGTGTGCTCATGCTCTCGATGCATTCGGAGTCGGAGTACGCGGTGGCCGCGGTCGAGCGCGGCGCGTGCGGCCTGGTCGGGAAGGCCGCTTCTCCCGACATCCTTGTTGAAGCCATCCGAGCCGTCGCCGCGGGATCAACCCTTCCGGTCGGGGAGAAGCTCTCCCCGCGCGAACGGGAGGTTCTCGCCGCGATCACGGCGGGGCTGCCGAACGGCGAGATCGCCGAGAAACTGGGCATTCGGGTGAAGACCGTCGAGGGTCACTGCGGACGGATGATGGCGAAGCTCGACATTCACACGCGGGCCGGGCTCGTCGCGCACGGGCGGCGGATCGGTCTCTAGCCGATTGGTACGGTTTCCCCGTTTCGATCATCGGTTTCCACGCATACAATGGATGCCATGAAGCCGATCCGGGTGGTGGTGGCCGACGACCATGGTCTTGTGCGTTCCGGCCTGAGGGCGCTCCTCGCTTCGTCGGGGATCGACGTGGCCGCGGAAGCGAAGGACGGTCGCGAGCTGCTGGCCAGTGTTCGAGAGCATCGGCCGGACATCGCGCTTGTCGATTTGTCGATGCCTCTTCTTGACGGGTTCGAAGCGACTCGTCGGATCCCGTTCGTGTCTCCGGAGACCCGCGTGATCGTTCTATCGATGCACGATGACGCGCGGTACATCGACCGTGCGGGTCGCCTCGGCGCTTGGGCGTATCTGACCAAGGACGAGGCTCCCGAGCGGCTGGCCGACGTCATCCGGCGGGTTGCGCGGGGAGATCGCCTGTTGGAGAAGCCCGAAGACGATGTCGCGGAGCCGCTCTCGCCTCGGGAGAGAGAGGTACTTCAGCTAATTGCGGAGGGGAAGAAGAACGCGGAGATCGCAAACGTCATGAATCGGAGCGTTCACACGGTGCGCAATCACAGGGCACGGCTGATGCGGAAGCTCGGCGTTCGCACGGCGTCGCAGCTCGTTGCCACGGCGGACGCTCGCGGTCTCATCTGCTTGCGCGCACCGGGGAGGCCGACGTGATCCCAGCGCTGCTCGATCGATACCGACGGCCGATCGAAGATGCGCTCCGCAACGCGTTGCGCGGCGAGACGCGGCTCGATGAGATCCTTCGCTATCACGTCGGACTCACGGACCAGGCGGGGACTCCTGTCGCGTCCTTGGGCAAGCTTCTTCGCCCGACGCTGACGCTCTTCACGACCGAGGAACTGGGCGGGCGCGCCGAAGACGCGATCCCGGCCGCGGTTGGCTTGGAGCTCGTCCACAGCTTCTCGCTCATCCATGACGACGTCCAAGATCGGGACGAGATGCGCCGCGGCCGGCCGGCGGTCTGGACGCAGTGGGGAGTCTCCGAGGCGATCAACGCGGGAGACCTGATGTACACGGTCGCCGCGCGCAGTGCACTCGATGCCGGCGTGGAGGCGGCGCGGCTCCTCCTCGACGCGACGGCCGAGATGATCGAAGGACAGTCGATGGATCTCGCCTTTGAGCAGCGGTTCGTGAAGCCAGACGAGGTTCTGGCGATGGTCGATCGGAAGACGGGGGCGCTCTTTCGCTGTGCGTTCGAGCTTGGTGGCTGCTGTGCCGGCGTCGAGGAGGACGTTGCGGAACAACTCCGTGTCATCGGGCAAAACGTCGGGCGAGCGTTCCAGATCCAAGATGACCTTCTCGGGATCTGGGGCAACGGAGAGGTCACCGGAAAGCCGATTGGGTCCGATGTTCGCCGCAGGAAAAAGTCGTACCCGGTGGCGCTCGCGCATGCGAGGGGCTCGGACGAAGATCGGGAGCGACTCGAGCGGACGTACGCGCGAGAGGCGCTGGACGAATCGGACGTCGCGTGGACCCTCGCGTTGCTGGATCGTCTTGGCGTTCGGGACGAGGGACGGGGTACGGTGAGAACGTACGCGAACGCGGCGTGTGAATCCGTCGATGCGGTGCCGTTCTCCCCGGAGGCGAGGAAGACGTTGCGCGGCCTGATCGAGTACTTGGCGAGGAGGGAGAAGTGAGCCGGCCGGCGAAGCTCGACCTCGCAGTGGCCCGCTACTTGGTTTCCAGAAAGGCACGTGGCATCAAGCGATTCCCGCTCGTGACGATGCTCGAACCGCTCGAGGCCTGCAATCTCGCCTGCGTCGGATGCGGTCGGGTTCGCGAGTATCGCGACGTCATCGATCGGCGCTTGTCGGTCGAGGATTGCCTCGCTGCCGTTCGTGTGTCGGACGCTCCGATCGTCTCGATTTCGGGGGGTGAGCCGCTCCTCCACCGCGAGATCGGGGAGATCGCTCGGGCGATCGAGGCGGATCGACGGTTCATCTATCTCTGCACCAACGGTCTGCTCTTGCGGGAATCGCTCGATGCGTTCCGGCCGTCTGCGCGATTGGCCTTCGTTGTCCATCTGGATGGAACGGAGACGATCCACGATCGAGTGACCGAGCGCCCCGGCGCGCATGGTGAGGCGATCGACGCGATTCGGGACGCGATTGGTCGTGGCTTTCGCGTCTGCACGAACACGACCCTGTTTCACGGATCGGACGTGGACGACCTGCATCGGTCTTTTGCCGAGCTGGCCGAGATCGGCGTCGAGGGGTTGATGGTCTCGCCCGGCTACGCGTACGAAGACGCCCCGGACCAAGACCTGTTCCTCCAGCGCCGGGAATCGATCGACGTCTTTCGTCGCGTCCTCGATCCAGCGAACGGATTCCCTTTCTACAACAACCCGCTGTACCTGGACTTCCTCCGCGGCGAGAGCGCCTACGACTGCGCGGCGTGGACGACGCCGACCTTCACCGTGTGCGGCTGGAGGGTCCCTTGCTACGCCATCGCCGATCGCCACACCGACGACGTGGCCGAACTCTTCCGTGACGGACTGTGGAACGACTACGGTCCCGGCCATGATCGACGTTGCGCCAGTTGCATGATGCATTCGTCGTTCGAAGGAGCGAGCATCCTCCATGCGATGGCGCATCCCTGGAAGCTCGTTCGATTGGCGCAGGGAGCGTGGAGGCGGTGATTGTCGTGACGACGTGCTATGCTATCGAGGCGCGATGGATCGAGCGTCGGACGGGCGTCCACCTCGTTCGAACGCCGATCGGAGAGCGAGCGCACGAGGCGATGGGGGCACTGCTGTCGAGGGGCGTGGAGCCGATCTCGACCCTGGTGTCGACTGGGTTCTGCGGTGGACTTCTCCCCGAGCTTCAGATCGGAGACCTCGTTCTTGCCGACGTCGTGCGACATCGCGGTGAGGAAATCCTCGTTTCACCCAAGCTTCTTCAACGTGCGAAGGCGGCCCTCGACCTTGGCCGTTACGCGCCTCGGACAGGCACGTGCGAGAGCGTCCCGTACGTCGCCGGCGCTGCGAACAAGCGCCGCTTTTCCGACGCCGGCGCCGTCTCGGTCGACATGGAGAGCGGCCCGCTGGCCCGCTGGGCGCGGCGGAAGAAGGTTCCGTTTCTCTCTCTGCGCGTGGTCCTCGATCCGCTCAACGTGGATCTGCCGTTCTCGGTCCACGACTCTCCGCTCGGCTTGGCTCTTCGGCACCCGGCCTTGTCGCTTCGCTTGGCGCGATCGGCGGTTCATGCCGGGCGGAGACTCGGACGGGCACTGAACGATCTGATGCCCTCGCTGAAGGAGGGACCATGACGCGGCGAGTCCTCGTTGGGAACGTGGCGATCGGCGGCGGAGAGCCAATCGTCGTGCAATCGATGACGAACACGAACACGGCCGACGTCGAGGCGACGGTCGCACAGATCCAGCGTCTTCAGGAGGCGGGGTGCGAGATCGTTCGCGTGGCCGTTCCCGACTCCGCCGCCGCGGGGGCCTTGCCCGCCATCAAAGCGCAGATCTCGGTCCCTCTCGTCGCTGATGTCCACTTTGACCACAGGTTGGCGCTCGCGTCGATCGAGGCAGGAGTCGACAAGCTGCGGCTGAACCCGGGGAACATCACCGATCCGGCTCGAATCGCCGAGATCGCGCGGGCCGCGAAGACGGCGGGCATCCCCATCCGCGTGGGAGCGAACTCGGGGTCGCTGGCGAAGGCGTATCTCAGTGAGGACGGTCATCCGACGGCGGAAGGGATGGTTCGAAGCGCGCTCGACGAGATCAAGCTTCTCGAAGAGCACGGGCTCGATCAGATCGTTGTCTCGCTGAAAGGGACCGACGTGCGGATGACGGTGGAGGCGAATCGGGCGATCTCGCGCGAAGTCGAGTACCCGCTGCACATCGGGATCACCGAGGCGGGAACCCCCTGGGAAGGCGCGATTCGATCGGCCGTCGGTCTCGGGACGCTCCTCGAAGAGGCGATCGGTGACACGCTGCGCGTTTCGCTTGCCGGGGATCCGGTGGAGGAAGTTCGTGTTGCATACGAGATTCTGCGGGCCTTGGGCCTGCGTTCTCGCGGGATCGACCTGCACGTTTGCCCGACGTGCGGGCGAACGGGGATCGATCTCGTGACGGTTGCCGACCGCGTTCGACGGGAACTCGCCGACGTCGTCGATCCGGTCACGGTGGCGCTGATGGGATGTGTGGTAAACGGCCTCGGCGAAGTTCAGGAGGCCGACGTGGGCCTCGTCGGCAGCCAGGGGCAGGGGACGATCTACGTCGAAGGGAAACCCGTGTTGGTTTCCGTTCCGGAGGAGCGGCTCGCCGAGGAGGTCGTTCGCGCGGTCCGTGGGTACCTGCGACGGCGGCGGAGAACCGATGACTAGTTTGGGTTCGGCCGTCACTGCGCACTCGAAGCTCGACACGCGAATCGACGCCGCGATTCGCGGGGCCGTCGAGCATCTCCTAGAGCTTCAATCCGAGACCGGCTACTGGTGGGCCGAACTCGAATCGAACGTCACGATCACGGCCGAGCATGTCTTTCTCCGTCACATCCTCGGCAACACGGACCCGTCCGAAGCGCGCGCAGCGGCCGCCGACATCTTGAGCCGGCAGCGCGACGACGGAACGTGGGCGAATTGGCACAACGGGCCGGGCGAGCTGTCGACGACCGTCGAGGCCTACCTGGCGTTGAAGATGGCGGGGATCTCGTCCGAGACACTTGAGATGACGAAGGCGAGAGCGTTCATCCTCTCGCTTGGCGGGGTCGAGAAGGTTCGCGTGTTCACCAAGATCTGGTTGGCGATGATGGGCGAGTGGGATTGGCGTGGTCTGCCGATCCTCCCGGCCGAATTCGTCCTTCTGCCGAAGTGGTTCCCGATCAACGTTTACTCCTTTGGATGCTGGGCGCGTCAGACGATCGTCCCGATGTCGATCATCATGGACGAGCGGCCGGTCTTCCCGCTCCCAGGAGATGCGCGCATTGACGAGCTGTTCGTGAACGGCCGCGAGAACGCCGATCTGACGATTCGTCCGGCGAAGCCTTTGTGGCGTTCGCGTGCCTTCCTTCTGTTGGATAAGGCGTTGCGGCAGCACGAGCGGCTCCCGTGGAAGCCGTTTCGCCGTCGCGCGCTCGAGGTGGCCGAGCGGTGGGTGCTCGACCGCCAGGAGGCCGACGGGTCGTGGGGCGGGATCCAGCCGCCGTGGGTCTACTCGTTGATCGCGCTCAAGCTGCGCGGGCACTCGCTTGACGAGGGGCCGCTTCACGATGGCTTCGCAGGCTTCTACGGTCCACACGGGTTCGCGATCCGCGAGGACGGGAGCTTCCGCCTCCAGTCGTGCCTGTCTCCGGTCTGGGACACAGGGCTCGCCCTGATGGCGCTCCAAGATGCGAACCTGGGGTCCGATTACCCGGCGATCGCGAAGGCCGCGGGCTGGCTTCTGGGTGAGCAGATTCTCGCGGGCGGCGACTGGCAGGTCCGCTGTTCGGCGCGGCCGGGCGGTTGGGCGTTCGAGTTCGCCAACGACATCTACCCTGACATCGACGACACGGCCGTCGTCATGATGGCGCTTCTCGGGGCAGCGGTTGACGAGGCCCCGAAACGTCGCGCGATCGATCGCGGCCTCGAGTGGCTTCTCGGGATGCAGAGCCGGAACGGTGGATGGGGCGCGTTCGATCGCGACAACACACAGACTTGGACACGGCAGATTCCGTTCTGTGACTTCGGCGAGGTCATCGATCCTCCGTCGGCCGACGTCACGGCGCACGTTGTCGAGATCCTCGGGCGGCTTGGCCGGCGGATTGGGGATCCGATCGTCACTCGGGCGCTGGACTATCTGAAGAGGGAGCAGGAGCCGGATGGCGCGTGGTACGGCCGGTGGGGCGTGAACCTTACGTACGGGATCGGCGCCGTGCTGCCGGCGCTCGAGGCGATCGGCGAGGACATGTCGGCTCCCCACGTTCGGCGGGCCGTCGACTGGTTGTTCGAACACCAGAACAAGGACGGCGGCTGGGGCGAGAGGATCGAGGGCTACGACGATCCATCGTGGCGCGGACGCGGGCCGTCGACGGCGTCGCAGACGGCGTGGGCCCTGGTCGGGCTGATCGCGGCCGGAGAGGCCGCCCACTCGGCGACAGAGCGCGGAGTCGAGTACCTCGTCCGCACACAGAATGGGGTCGGTGGATGGGATGAAGAGGCGTTCACTGGCGCCGGTTTCCCGACCGACTTCATGATCCGCTATCACCTGTACCGAGACGTCTTCCCGTTGATGGCTCTCGGCCGGTATCGGCGTGCGACGGGGGAGGTCGGATGACAGTCGTCATGGCCAAAATCCTCGGGTTCTGTGGGGGGGTTCGCCGTGCGGTGCAGATGATCGAGACCGAACTGGCCGAACACGGCCCCCTCTACACACTCGGCGCGATCGTTCACAACGCGCACGTCGTGGACGGTCTGGCGGCGAAGGGCGCGCAGATGGTTGAAGGGCTCGACGAGGTCCGCGACGGCGCGACGGTGGCGATCACGGCGCACGGCGCCGGCGAAGACGTCTACGCCGAGATCGAACGTCGGCGCCTCCGACTGGTCGACACAACCTGCCCGATTGTTCGGAAAGCGCAGGAGACGGTCGCTCGCCTCGTCGAAGACGGATTCGCCGTCATCCTGTATGGGGAGGCGGAGCATCCCGAGGTTCGCGGGATCCTGTCGTGGACGCGCGGACGTGGGGTCGCGACGCAGTCTCCGGACGTCGAGATCCCCGACGGCTCGGGCGGAATCGCCGTCATCTCGCAGACGACGAAGAACCCGGATCGATTCGCGAAGTTCGCCGAGGCGGTCGTGAAGCGGTTTACGGGCCGCGTTCCCGAGATCCGGATCGTCGACACGACGTGCCCGGAGACCGGGCGTCGATACCAGGCGGCGAAGACGTTGGCCGAGACGGTCGATGTCCTGTTCGTCGTCGGGAGCCGCACGTCGGCGAACACGCGGAAGCTCGTCGAGACGTGCCGGGAGACCGGTGTGCCGACGCACCACATCGAGTCGGCCGACGAGATCGAAGGCGAGTGGTTCGAGGGGCGTGAGCGTGTCGGCGTCACCGCGGGGGCATCGACGCCCGATGCGGTGATCGAAGACGTGGTGAAGAGGCTGGAGCGGGCTGGCGAAGGGGTTCGAGCCGGATCGGTGGAGGAGTCTTGATCGACGATAGAGAGAGAACCATGCACACACAGATCGAAGAGCGGGTAGGAATGAAGCTGTATCGGACCGTTGTCCGACGCACGGCGTCGAAGGCGCCGGAGTTCATCGACATCACCGACGAGGTGTTGGGCGCCGTCGCGGAATCTGCGATCCAGGAGGGCACGATCACCATCTTCTCGCGGCACACGACGGCGGCGATCGTGATCAACGAGAATGAGCCCCTTCTGCTGCGCGACATGGCGCGATTCCTGGAAGGGATCGCGCCGCGTGAGGCCAACTATCGACACAACGACTTCGTCATCCGGACGGCGAACATGACCGAGGACGAGTGCCCGAACGGCCATTCGCATTGCCAGCACCTGTTCCTCGGCGCGAGCGAGACGGTGCCGATCGCCGATGGCCGACCGCTGTTCGGACAATGGCAGCGCGTCTTCATGATCGAGCTCGATCGTCCGCGACCTCGCGAAATCCTCATCCAGGTTCACGGATGGTAGATGCGCCTCCGCGCGCTGAAACGCCGGCTGTTGTGTCCATCGCCGATGCGCGTGCGCACTGCCTGCGGCTGGCGCACGCGCACTACGAGAATTTCACCGTCCTATCGTGGCTGACGCCGCGAACCTTGAGGCCGCATCGAGCCGCCGTCTACGCCTTCTGTCGGACCGCCGATGATCTCGGAGACGAGGTCGAAGGCGACCGTCTCGCGCTCCTCGACCGACTTGAGGAGAACCTCGATGTGGCGTTCGTCGGGCGCGGTCGTGGACCGGTGTTCACTGCGCTGAGCGATACGATCTCGCGTTTCGACCTTCCGCGCGAGCCGTTCGCGCGGCTGATCGAAGCGAACCGAATCGATCAGCGAACGTCGCGCCACGAGACGTTCGCCGACCTCCTCCACTACTGCGAGCACTCGGCGAATCCGGTCGGCCGCCTGGTCCTGATGCTGCATGGATACCGGGATGACGAACGCTTTGCCCTCTCCGACGCGACGTGCACGGCCCTTCAGCTAACCAATTTCTGGCAGGACGTGGCTCGAGATCTGACGATGGGCCGGATCTACCTCCCTCAGGACGAGATGGCCGAGTACGGCGTGACCGAGGAAGGTCTGAACGCCATGTGCGCGAACGAGCGGCTCCGGGCGCTGATGCAGTTCCAGGTTGAGCGAACGCGGGAGCTGTTCGCCCGCGGCCTGCGGCTCGTCGAGCGCGTGCGCGGTCGGCTGCGAATCGAACTCACTCTCTTCTCTCGCGGCGGCCTCGCGATCCTCGATTCGATTTGTGCGCAAGGCTATGACACGCTCTCTGCCCGTCCGACGGTCTCCCATCGAGCGAAGCGACGGCTGATCGCGTCGACGATGATCGGCCTTGTCTCGGGGCGTCGGCGATGGACCTAGCCGCGGCGTACCGGGCCTGCGCACGCGTGACGAAGCGGGAGGCGCGCAACTTCTACTACGCGTTTCTCTCGCTGCCGTCGCGACAGCGGCGCGCTGTCTACGCACTCTACGCGTTCTGCCGAACCGCCGATGACGTCGTGGATGGTTCCGGGGCCAACGAGGCCAAGCACGATGAACTTGCGAGGCTTCGAGAGCGATTGGCAAGGGCGGCGGGGGGGAGTCCGGAGGACGGGCCGGATCTGGCGTTGGCCGACGCGATCGCGACGTTCGGCGTCGACCCTGACGACCTCGCCGACGTCCTCACGGGGATGGAAATGGACCTGACGCTCCGACGCATCGACACGCTCGCTGACCTTCGGAGGTACTGCTATCACGCGGCCTCGGCGGTCGGACTGGCGACGCTTCCGATACTGAACGACGGGGTGCCGCCGACCGACGCGATGCGAGATGCGGCCGCCGAACTCGGCCTTGGGATGCAGTTCGTCAACATCCTCCGTGACGTGGCCGAGGACCTGGAGCGAGATCGCGTCTACCTACCGTATCGGGAGATGGCGTTGCACAGGGTCGATGAGGCGATGCTCAAAGGCCGATCGATGACCGTTGAGCTGAGGAGTCTCTTCGCGAGTCAGGCCGATCGTGCGGGCGAGTCCCTGGCGCACGGACGCCTTCTCTTTCCGCTGTTGCCCCGTAGCGGCCGGCGTTGCCCTCGGCTCCTCGCCGAGATCTACGGTCGAATCCTCGACCGGATCCGCGTAGCGGACTACGATATCTTCCGGGGGCGCGTCGCCTTGCCGAAACACGAGAAGATCGTTCTGCTGCTGTCGAGCCTCTGGAGGAGGCGGTGAGCGGGCGCGTCGTCGTGATCGGCGGCGGGTTCGCGGGCCTCGCCGCGGCGTGTCGGCTCGCGGGAGAGGGTCTCCGACCGATCCTGTACGAGCGGGCCGGCTGGCTCGGCGGAAGGGCGGCGTCGTTTCGCGACCGCGCCTCAGGAGAGGACGTCGACTACGGGCAGCACGTGTCGATGCGCTGCTGCACGGCAACGCACGGGTTCCTCCAGCGAATCCGTGCCACCTCTGCGATCTGCTACCAGCCAGAGCTCTCGGTGCCGATCCTGTGCGGACAGGCGCGCGCTCACCTGCGATCGACGCCACTCCTTCCGGGCGCCCTGCATCTGGCGCCCGCCCTCCTTGCCGATCGATTGCTCACGACGCGAGAGCGATTGGCGGTTCTTCGCGCCGGCGCCGCGCTCTACTTCGATGCGCGATCCGACGAACCGTTTGGCGATTGGCTTCGCGCGCGCCGGCAGAGCTCACGCGCAATCAAGCGGCTCTGGGATCCGATCTGCATCGCGACACTCAACGCGCACGTCGATGATGTCGGTCTTCCTGCGGCGCGCACGGTCCTCTTGAACGGCTTTCTCAGTCCGCATGGCGCGGGGCTCGGGCTGTTCACGGCTCCGCTCTCTCGGGTCTTCGACGCGGCGAGCGCCTACGTTGAATTCCACGATGGCGAAATCCGTACCTCGACGGCCGTCCACCGGATCCATGCGAAGGCTGGCCGGGTTTGTGCCGTCGAATTGGCGGACGGGGAGACCGTCGACGCCGCGGCCGTCATCACCACGGTTCCCCCGCGGGATCTGTCCGGACTCGTCTTGGAGGATGGGCTCGGAGCCACGCTCGACCAGGCGAAGCGGTTGACCTGGTCGCCGATCGTGAACGTCCATCTGTGGTTCGATCGCCCGGTCCTCGACGACGATTTCCTTGTCGCCGTCGAGTCGCCGATCCAGGCCGTGTTCAATGTCACGCGCCTTCACAGCTCAGGGCCGGAAAGCGGTTCACACCTCGTCATCTCCCAAAGCGCCGCCGACGAGTGGGTCGATCAGTCCCCCGACGAGATCGCCGACGAACTCCTCTCGGCGCTAGGCGATCTCATTCCGGACGTCCGCGCCTCACGCGTCGAATGGCGTCTCGTGATCAAGCACCGGCGGGCGACGTTCGTCCCCGCGCCCGGCGCCGACGCCCTTCGGCCGTCGGCGAAGACATCGATTGGCGGCCTCTACATTGCTGGGGATTGGGCCGCGACCGGTTGGCCGTCGACGATCGAAGGCGCCGTCATGTCCGGGATCATCGCCGCGGCTCGCGCCGAGGAAGGCGTGCGAGCGGAGTCGGAGTGCGCTGATGACGATCTCACATTGTGAGACAGAAACCCGCTCTGGATCGCACGTTGCGAGATCGGGCGGCGGCGCTATAATGCGCGCCACGGAGTGAGGTGATCGGCGTGCCGCAGACGATGACGGAGAAGATCCTCGCGGACCATGTCCGTGAAGGAACGCTGGAACGGGGCCAGGAGATCGGGATTCGGATCGACCACTGTCTGACGCAGGACTCGACGGGGACGATGGCGTGGCTCGAGTTCGAGGCGCTCGGACTCGATCGAGTGAAGGCGGACGTGGTCGTCTCCTATTGCGATCACACGTCCCTCGGGTTCAAGGGCGAGTCGACCGACGACCACGTGTTCCTTCAGTCGATCGCGTCGCACTACGGAGCCAAGTTTTCGAAGAACGGAAACGGTGTTTGCCACCAACTGCACTACGAGCGCTTCGGAGAACCCGGGAAAACACTGATTGGATCGGACTCCCACACGCCGACGGCCGGAGGTCTCGGGATGCTCGGGATCGGCGCCGGCGGCATGGACGTCGCGGTGGCGATGGGAGGCGGCCTCTTCTACGTGGTCGTGCCCAAGATGATGCGCGTCGTCTTGACGGGACGGCTTGGCCCGAACGTCGGCGCGAAGGACGTGGCGCTCGAGATCCTGCGGAGGATCTCGGTCAAGGGCGGCGTCGGCTACTTCCTCGAGTTCGCCGGACCTGGCGTGGCGACCCTGTCCGTTCCCGAGCGTGCGACGATCACCAACATGGGAACCGAGACCGGTGCCACGTCGTCGATCTTCCCGTCCGACGACGTGACCCGCGAATTCCTCCGAATGCAGGGGCGCGAGGCGGTCTGGCGCGAGCTAGGCGCCGACGAGGGCGCGGTCTACGACGAGGAGATCGAGGTCGACCTAGCGGGCATCAAGCCGCTGGTCGCGATGCCGGGGATGCCGGACAACGTCTTCGATATCGAGGATGTGGCCGGAACGAAGCTCGACCAGGTGTTCATCGGATCCTGCACCAACGGCTCGTACTTCGACATCAAGGTGGCTGCCGAAATCCTGAAGGGGAAGAAGGTGTCGACCGACATCGACGTCATCGTCTCTCCGGGCTCGCGACAGGCGTGGGAGATGCTGATCGAGGACGGGAGCTTCCTCGATCTGACCCAAGCCGGCGTCCGGATGATCGAGCCCGGGTGTAACGCGTGCATCGGGATCGGATTCGTCCCCGGGAACGAGCACCTCTCCCTGCGGACCGTGAATCGGAACTGGGCCGGGCGGGGCGGAAACAAGTTCGGCAAGCTTGCACTCTGCGGCTCTCAGGTCGCTGCCGCCTCCGCGCTGAAGGGAGCGATCGCCGATCCGCGCGAACTCCCCGCGGTCGAAGTGACCGTGGATCACTTGACGGTCGACGACTTCTTGATTCTCGAACCGCAAGGGCCGAGCGTCGAGATCCGCCGTAGCCCGAACATCGTCCCGCTGGGGAATCAGCAGCCGCTTGCATCGCTCCTTCGCGGCGAGGTCCTTCTCAAGCTTGGCGACGGGATCTCGACCGACGCGATCCTGCCGGCCGGGCCGTTGACCCAACACCTGCGCAGCAATCTTCCCGAGATCTCCAAGTTCACCTTCTACTACGAGGATGAGACGTTCGCACAGCGGGCGATCGACGCCGGCGGCGGGTTCCTCGTCGGCGGCGACAACTACGGGCAGGGCTCGTCGCGCGAGCACGCGGCCCTCGCTCCGTGGAAGCTCGGGATCACGGCTGTGTTCGCCAAGAGCTTCGCCAGGATCCATCGCGCCAACCTGATCAACATGGGCATCGTCCCGTTCACGGCCGACACCGACGCGATCGATCAGGGCGATCGGCTGGAGATCGACGTGTCGAACCTCGACGCGGCCGAGTTTGCTCTTAAGAACGTGACCAAGGGAACGACGATTCCCGTTCGGCATGATCTCTCCCAGCGCGAGAAGGACATGGTGAAGGCCGGAGGCCTCCTAGCGTACACCGCCTCTCAGTCTGGCTGAGCGCACCGATTACGACGGAGAACGGAGCCGCTGAAGCGGCTCCGTTCTCTCTTTGTTTCCCGACTTCGTGGGTTCGCAGAATCCTCGTTTGACGGATCGTTCTGCCTCGTCGAATCGCGGTTCGCGCGACCCGGTGCAGACGCCCTTGACAAGGCTTCGAGCCGGAGCTAGTATCGTCGCATCCTGAGAATAGCGATCTCATATAGTGAGATCAACGGGAGGGTGCAGGGCCTCTGAACACGCTCGAGAAGTGCGTTCGAATCCTGACGTTGTTCGGTGAGATTTCGCCGACCCTGCTGGTTGCCGAGATCGCCGATCGCCTCGATCTTCCTCGAAGCACGGCCTATCGATACGTCGCCGCGCTCAAATCCCAGGGACTCGTCGAAGACGCGCCAGATGGCGCCGGATACCGACTCGGAGCGAGGATTCTCGAGCTTGCCGCCACGATGTCTCGTAAGCCCCTGCGGGACGTGGCATTCCCCTACATGGAGAGGATCTCCCGCGAGACGGGCGAAACGGTCATCTTGTGCGGGCTTCGCGAGCACGTCGGCGTGTGCTTGGAGAAGGTCGAGGGGCACCACGCGCTTCGTGTCTCGTTCGAACTTGGCGAGAGCTACCCGCTGCACGCCGCTGCGACCGGGAAGGCGATCCTCGCCCATCTCGACCCCGACGAACAGAAGGCCGTCCTCGACGACATCGGCCTCCCGCGGTTCACCGATTCGACGATCACCACTGTTTCCGCTCTTCGAAGAGATCTGGCCAAAGCTCGCAAGAACCGGCATTCGGAAAGCGAGGGAGAAGCGATCGCGGGAACCTACGGAATCGCAGCTCCCATCTTCTCGCCGTCGGGGCGGATTCTTGCCTCGATCGGCGTTTCGGTCCCCAAGCAGCGAGCGGAACCCGAGAACTGCAGGCGCCTCGTCGAGCTGATTGCCGATGCGGCGGAGGAGATCACCAAGGGACTCGATGCGCAGCAAGCGCAATCGAAATAGCGACCGGAAGGCAAGGAGGAGCAGTCAGACATGGCAAATCGATACGTACCATCCCCCACAAAAGGGGAACCGATCACCCGAGCGGCCGAGGGGTTGAACGTCCCCGACCAGCCGATTATCCCCTTCATTCGAGGGGACGGAACAGGTGTCGACATCACACCGGTGATGATCAAGGTCATCGACGCAGCGGTGGAGAAGGCCTACAACGGGGAGAAGAAGATTGAGTGGCTGAAGATTCTCGCCGGAGATGAGGCGATTGAGCAGAACCACCCCGAGCTCTCCGAAGACGAGATTGTCGCCATCGAGCCGGACGAGCGTCAGAAGCTCTACCTGCCGCAGGAAACGGGCGACGCGATCGAGAAGTACCTTGTGGCGATCAAGGGACCTCTGACCACGCCAGTCGGCGGCGGGATCCGCAGCTTGAACGTCACCTTACGCAAGCTCCTCGATCTGTACGTTTGCCTGCGCCCCGTCCGCAGCATCGGCACCCCGGCGCCGGTCAAACGACCGGAGGATCTCGACATCACCTTCTTCCGCGAGAACACCGAAGACGTTTACGCCGGGATCGAGTGGAAGGCGGGAACGGCGGAAGCCGACAAGGTGATTGCCTGGTTGCGGAACGAGATGAAGATCGGCGACAAGATCCGCTTCCCGGAGGAGTGCGGCATCGGCATCAAGCCGATCTCCCACGCGGGCACCAGGCGCATCGTCAAGGCGGCGATTGAATATGCAATCAAGAACGATCGCAAATCCATCACCCTGGTCCACAAGGGGAACATCATGAAGTTCACCGAAGGCGCGTTCCGCGACTGGGGCTACGAATTGGGCAAGGAGTATGCGCAGATCATCACCGAGGCCGAAGTGTTCGACGAGCATGACGGGGAGGTCCCGGACGGCAAGATCATGCTTAACGACCGAATCGCCGACCAGTTCTTCCAGCAGATGCTGCTTCGTCCGGATGAGTACGATGTAGTGGTCACCATGAACCTGAATGGTGACTACATGACCGACGCCGCCGCGGCCCAGGTTGGCGGTCTCGGCGTCGCACCGGGCGCGAACATCAACTACGACACCCGTGTCGCTGTGTTCGAGGCCACCCACGGCACGGCCCCGAAGCACGCCGGCAAGAACGAGGTCAACCCGACCAGCCTCATCCTGTCCGCGGTGATGATGCTTCGCTACATCACGTGGACCGAGGCGGCGGAGACCGTGCTCGGCGCCCTGCGAAGGACCATCGCCAGCGGGATCGTCACCTACGACCTCGCCCGCCAGATGGAGGGCGCGACGCAGGTCACCAGCTCTGGCTTTGGCGACGCGATGATCGCCCAGATGCAGTAGGAGCGAACCGATATGGCACAGAAAGGAATTCGCGAGTACGACGCCAAGCGTCTCCTCGCCAAGGCGGTGAACGAGCTGGCCGGCGGAGGCTTGACGTTCGAGGACCGGCTCGTCCTCGTCACGCCGGAGACGGATCTCGACGGACTCCCCAGCGCGCACCCGTGGCTGAAAGAAACCTCCCTCGTCTGCAAACCGGATCAGCTGTTCGGCAAGCGGGGCAAGAACAACCTCCTGTTCGTCGACAAGACGTTCGACGAGGTGAAGGCCTGGATCGCCGAGCGGATGAACGTTGAAACGACGATTCAGGGGGCGGGCGGCGAGACGACCGGTGTGCTGACCCACTTCCTGATCGAGCCGTTCGTGCCGCACGACGCCGAGTACTACCTCGCGTTCACCGCCGGTCACGAAGCGGACAGGATCCTGTTCTCGACCGAGGGCGGCGTCGACATAGAATCGGTCTGGGACACCGTGGTGACGATCGAGGTTCCGGTGCTGGGGACGATCGACGACATCGACGTCGCCGGGGCGCTGCCCGACATAAAGGACAAGGATCAGGTCGTCGCGTTCATCAAGACGCTGTACCAGGTCTACGCCGACTATCACTTCACGACCCTCGAGTTCAACCCGATCGCCGTCGTCCAAGGCGCGATAGCGCCTTTGGACGCCGTCGCCAAGCTCGACGACACCGCGGCGTTCCAGTGCGCCGAGAAGTGGGGGAAGATGGAGTTTCCCAAGGCGTTCGGCACCACCGCGACGGAGGAAGAGGCGTACATCGCGTCGCTCGACGAGAAGACCGGCGCCAGCCTCAAGCTGACGGTGCTCAATCCGAACGGGCGCGTCTGGACGATGGTCGCCGGTGGCGGCGCGAGCGTCATCTACGCTGACACCGTCGTCGATCTCGGCTACGCCGAAGAACTCGCCTGCTACGGCGAGTACTCGGGGAATCCGTCGACCGAGCTGACGTACGAGTACGCCAAGACGTTGCTCGACCTGATGACCCGCACCCCCGATCCTCAGGGGCGCGAGAAGTTCCTGCTGATCGGCGGCGGCATCGCCAACTTCACCGACGTCGCCAAGACGTTCACCGGGATCATCCAGGCGCTCAAGGCGTACAAGGACAAGCTGCAGCAGAACAAGGTCAAGATCTACGTTCGCCGGGGCGGTCCGAACTACGTCGAGGGTCTTGAGAACATGCGGCGGGTCGGAGAAGAGATCGGTGTTCCGATCGAGGTCTACGGACCGGAGACCCACATGACGCGCATCGTTTCGATGGCGCTTTCGGGAGGGAACTAATGGAAAGCTACGAGCTCTTCTCTCGTGACACCAAGGCGTTCGTCTACGGCGCGCAGTTGAACGCGGTACAGCGGATGCTCGATTTCGACTACCTCTGCCGCAAGGACGAACCGAGCGTCGTCGCGATGATCACGCCCGAGCGCGGCGGATTCGAGAAATTCTTCTGGGGCACGCGTGAGATCACCATCCCGCGCCTCCGCTCGATCTCCGAAGCGGTCAGCAGATTCCCTCAAGCCGACGTGATGGTCAACTTCGCGTCGCAACGATCGGCGTTCGACTCGACGATGGAAGCGCTCGGCACCGACACGATCCGCACGATCGCCGTCATCGCCGAAGGCGTCCCCGAGCGTCAAGCGCGGATCCTGTCGGCGACAGCGAAGCAGAAGTCGAAGTGGATCATCGGACCGGCGACCGTCGGTGGGATCAGGGCCGGCGCGTTCAAGATCGGAAACACCGCAGGCACGATGGACAACATCAAGATGTCGAAGCTCTACCGGCCCGGGTCGGTCGGCTTCGTCTCCGTCTCTGGCGGGATGTCGAACGAGGCGTACAACATCGTCTCGCGAACGACCGACGGCGTCTACGAGGGGATCGCGATCGGAGGCGACGCCCATCCCGGCGCCAGCCTGCTCGACCATCTGCTGCGTTACGAGCAGAACCCGGCGATCAAGATGCTCGTCTGTCTCGGCGAAGTCGGCGGCACCGCCGAGCACGCGATTGCCGCAGCCATCAAGGACGGCCGGCTGACCAAGCCGCTCGTCATGTGGACCACAGGAACCTGTGCCAAGGTGCTGCCCGGGCAGGTTCAGTTCGGTCACGCCGGCGCCAAGGCCGGCGGCGAGAACGAGACCGCCGACGCCAAGAACGCCGCGCTGCGTGAAGCCGGCGTCGTGGTTCCGACCTCGTTCGACGACTACGCGGAGAGGATCAAGGAGACCTACGACAAGCTGGCCGCCGATGGAACGATTGTCCCGGCCGAGGAATTCGAGCCGCCGCACGTGCCGATGGACTACGCGCAGGCGAAGGCCGAGGGATTGGTGCGCAAGCCGACCAACTTCATCTCGACCATCTGCGACGAGTCCGGTGACATGCACAACTACTGCGGTGTGCCGATTGTCGATGTCATCGAGCAGAAGTACGGCATCGGTGGCGTCATCGGGCTCCTTTGGCTCAAGAGGGAAATCCCGCAGTACGCGCGTGACTTCCTCGAGATGGTCATTCAGATCATCGCCGACCACGGCGCGGCCGTTTCCGGAGCGCACAACACGATCGTCACCGCGCGGGCGGGCAAGGATCTGATCAGCTCGCTGGTCACTGGAATCCTGACCATCGGGCCGCGCTTCGGTGGAGCCGTCAACGGCGCGGCCGAGCACTTCCTCTATGGGCTGCGCAACGAACTCGCCCCACGTGAGTTCATCGCGGCCATGAAGGACAAGAACATCCGGATTCAGGGGATCGGCCACAAGCTGAAGACCCTGGAGAATCCGGACATGCGCGTCGAGCTGATGAAGAACTTTGCCAAGGCGAACTTCAAGGACATGCCCGTTCTCAACTACGCGCTCAGCGTGGAAGCCGTCACCACGCAGAAGAAGTCGAACCTGATTCTGAACGTCGACGGCACGATCGGTGTGTTGTTGGTAGACCTGCTCAAGGAACTCAAGTTCACCGACGCCGAGATCGATCAGATGATCGCGATGGGCATGTTCAACGCCCTGTTCGTCCTCGGCCGCTCGATCGGCTTCATGGGCCACTACTTCGACCAGAACAGACTGCACCAGGGACTGTACCGGCACCCGCTGGATGACATCTTGTACGATGTTCCAGACCGACCTGAGAAGGTCGGCTGAACATCGTTCAGTGGCTGATCTAGGGACCGGCAGCGCCGGTCCCTTCTCCTTTGGATGTCATCAGAGAACCGCGGCAGCGGTTCTCTCACGTGACGCTTGCGTCACGCAGACGATCATTCTCTATGATGTCCCGGACAGACCGGAGACGGTGGGCTAGCTGGCTGGAGCATGATCACTGCATGGGGCGGAAGCCCTCGGATCTAGAGGATTCGGGGGCTTCTTTCTTAGGGAGGACATCATGGAGCGACGAGAACGCTTGCGTTCTCGCAAGCTGTCCGAAGGACAGCCAATGATAGTGCCTGATCGTCCCGAGGTCGTTGGCTGACGATCTGCACATCGAACCCCGATTGCCAAGCGGCCAGCCTTCCAGGCTGGTCGCTTCTCATTCGTGAGAATGTCGACGATGTCGAACCGGCATCAGCCGGCTCGACCCCAGCTACCCGGAGGGTAGCCGATGACCATCCACGATGCCGTCCCTGAGAGGTCCGAGAGGGTCAGGTGGGCTCACTCCTTGATACGGGTGTCGAGAGGACGGACATTTCGTCCTCTCCTCGGCGCCTTCGTAACATGATGATGGTCGGCTCAGATGCTCAGGGAGCTTGCTCCCTGGTGGATGATGTGTTCGGGGCTTGGCTACGCAGAGCGTAGCGGGATCTGGCTATAGCCACTTCTGGCTACAGGCTGAGGAGGAGAGGCTCAAGTTTTCTTGAAGGGCGTGCCTCCCGGTGTCAGAGTAGGGCGCACAGCAGGCCTCCGCTGTCGGTTGAGTTCGCACAGGAGCTGACAAGGGATGAAGGCGCCCAAGCGCGGAGGCTACGACGGAATCCGGGCCTTCAGACCGAACTGTCTGTCCGGGCGAGAGCCGCTAGAACCCGATGTGGCAATCCAAGACGCGACCCCAAGTGCTACGCGCGATGGAAAACCCAACGCCCCCCGCGCCGATGACGATGACATCGAATCGTCTGTCAGCAGGTGCGGGAGTCGGCATGCTTGGCGCAGTTTCCATAGACGTGGATGGTATCATTCGGCAGCCTGGTATGCATTCCCGGCCTTCAGCACGAGGAAGAGGAGAGCGCTGCTTGCACAACTTACCTTGCCACGAATCACGAGCCCCTCCCCACCGTGGCCGGTCTACATCTAGAGCGAGTCCAAGCAGCATCCTCCCTCAACAAGGCTCAGTACCACCAAACGATAGTTTGGCGGAATCAGCTTGTTGAGCTAGAATGTCGGAGGTGAAAAGATGCGAGTCGCTTTGCGGGAGGTGTAGTTTGAAGACGTACCTGCTGTACGCGATGCTTGTCTCGGTGTTGTTGCCGGCGCTTGCCGGGAATGCTGATCAGCTCGAGACGGATGTTGTGTACCTTCTGGATGTCAGCTACTCAATGATCGGCCGCTGCAAGGACGATGGTTGCCCAGAGAATCGAGAATACTTGGACCAGTCAATCGACATCCTGCTCTCTGAACTTGATGCCTTCCAGCGCGGCCAATTCGCGCTGGTGACGTTTGCAGAGAGACCTGAGCACGAAGTTGCACAGGATCTCGACGGTGAAGGACCAATCCTCAGCAAGTACGAGCTTCACATCAGCAGCGTGGACGATCCCGCGAAGGATGCGCTTCGTCGGTTCCTCAGGCCATCAGAGTATGGAAGCTTCTCCGGAGTGGGGAGCCCCGCTAGTGAGATCGTCGATTGGCCTGGACTTGTTGAGGCTGTCAGGACCCTTGGCGGCGAGCATACGGCAATACGAGACAATCTTCTTCTGGCCCTTTCGATACTCGACGAGTATCAGGAGGAACACGGGGAGCTGTACCTGGAGACACATCAGCGGATGGTTGTCCTCCTAACAGATGGTGAAGATAACGACAGTAGGACCACCCAAGTAGAAATGGAAAGAATCATGGAGGAACGCGGGGCAAGCGTCGAGACCCGGGTGTTAGTTACGCGCTATCAGTGGGGTACCCTGCCATTTGCGGAGATCCCTGGCGTCCAGGAAAGACCTTTCCTCGGCAAGCCAAGTGAGTTCCACAGGATCTATCTTGACCGTTCCATCCTGCACTTCACCGGCAATCTCTGGATGACTGGAGAGGTACACATCGAGGACCTTCGGTTGGGCTCGATCAGCAGCCTCGGTGGCGATATGACTGGCGACGAAGGCATCAACTGGGGGTCGATCCAAGTGTCTCCCGGTGGATTCGAGCTTCCAGGAGGGATCGCTCTCTATTGCGAGCCAACTAGCATCACGCCGGACCCTGTCTTCCATCAAGGATACCCCATTACATTGGTAGTCCGCCTCACCCCCCTGGATCTCGTACGCGATCACATCGCGAAGTCCGCAAGTGGGTCCGGGGACATCGAGGGATGGCTTGGATTCGAGTTTGTGCCGTTCGAAAGCATGGGCCGCTATGTAGATTTTGCGGTGTATCAGATTGATGCAGTCCTGCCGTATTCCCAGCCGGAACTGAGTGTCGAATGTGAGAAGACGGGGCAAGGCTTCGCGCTTCATCTTCGTCCCAATGCAAGCTTCGTTGAGTGGGCAGGGGCAGCACGGGACAAAGTCTCGATTGAGTTCGATGGTTCGCACTTCGCTCTTGAGACAATCGATGGTACTTCAGTTTCCAATGAACTCGATGTGCAATTAGTTTCCTCACCCACAACATACGTGTTGACGCCGCATTCCGATCTTCTTCCCGGACACTACTCGACGAGGATTGGGGTGCAAGCACCATCGTCAGAGAATGGAGTCCTGGTCAACGGTGGAGCGGAGCAGTCGTGGGACAAGGAGCTTGTCGTGATTGGGCTTGACAGGCCGAGCCTTGTGTTCCCTAACCTGTGGAGCGCATCGGCCTTGCCTGGGGCGGAATCTGAACTGGCGGCCCGCGTTCGAAATGTGCGCCTCTTCGGCGCAATGCCTGATTGGCGCTGGGATCGCCTCCGCATAACAGGGTATTTCGAATTGTCTGGAGTCGGTGTACAGCCAAGTTTTTCCCCTGTAGGGGAAACAGCGATGGACATTCGGGTTGCTGTTGCGCCTCGCGATCTGGTGCGCGCGATGAAGTCGCTGATTAACGATGGCCAGCCAGATGGGTGGTTAGAGTTCTGCTACGAGGAACCCAACGATGACAGACTGATTGTGTTCGAACGCGAGCGGATTGCTGTGGATCTGGAGTACCGGGAACTGATGGTCGAGATTTCGGTCAGCGAATTCGAGGGTCCGGCTGCAGGGCCTTTGCAGCCTGCTATTGGTCTCGCCTTTGACTTCAGTGGGGATGTCGTAGAGGCTAGCCGGCGGATGTTTGTTGAGTGCAAGGGGGATGAGGGCCTAGCGATTGTGGACGAGTCCGGCAGCACGATCGGATGCCGCAGCACGGTGGTTGCCGGATCCGGGCTCTCTCTGTCTGTGAGCGCTCACGCGAAATGTGGAGTGTACCACACTACGATCGCGTTGACTCCTGTCGAAACTGACATCTGGGTGCTCAATCCTGATGGATCCTTGACTCGTCAATGGGAGAGGGAGTTTCAGTTTGACATTCCATGCGACGTGGATCTCACAGTGCGTGAGTTCAGTTTCCCCAACCCCTGGACGATTCCTGAGACGGATGGAGTTCGCGTATTGTACTCAGACGAGCCGTTTATCCTCGGATTGGGGAGTACGCTGCCCGATTCCGGTGAGCTGCACCTAATGCTTGATTCGTGGCCTGGGGGTGTTGCCGAGTTGGTCACCGACAGCATTCTGCCACCCTTCTCCGGTGACAAGGGGAAGTTGGAGCTCTGTATCCTCGACTACGAGGAGCTTCTCAAGATGTTCCCGGGAGAAGGGCCAGTCTCTGAGACCGTGCATCTGAGACACACGCAAGCCGGTGTGGCCGCAGGTTCTGGTACTGAGCACGAGGCTACAGAAGTCGGGGCATTCAGGATTTTTCTGCCGATAGTTCGTCCGGATGTTGACGTTCAAGTAGCTCGGCAGGATGGGAACAGCATTGAACCTCTAGCTCCAATCGATCTTGGGATCGTCAAGCGCGGAACTGCTGCACTCGAACTCTCTCTGGACTTAGGTGCTTTGCCACCGGAGCAGCGCGAGGTATCAGTGAGGTTTGAGGATGGTGAGTTTTCTCTTGGCGTTGACTTGCTGGATGAGAGCATACAGCTGGCTGTTCTGTCCATTCCGATGAGCGCAGAGCCTGGAATCCACTCCGGGATCATTACGATTGAGTCCTCGCTCAACGAACACGCTACCATCAACGGTAGCTTAGTGTTCACACTCGAGTACAGGTATGAGGTATCTGACCCGAAGCCGGCGATCCGAGTTGTGGAGACGGCGATTCCCCTTGGGATTCGAGATGGGAACCGACTTGTGCGTCGTGGTGAGCCATTCCTCCAGCTCGATTTCGTGCCTGAACGTCCTAGTGCAGAGCTACCAAGCGGCGAGTTGCAGATCAGGGTCATGACTGATCCTGGATTCCTTGAGAGCGCGCTGGACCCCCTGCAAGTGGTCTCTGTGCGGGAAACGCGGATCATCATTCAGATACTGCCCAACGCGCAACGGGGATACCATCAAGGCGAGATCTGCTTGTCCTCGGTGGACACATCGTTCAGGGTGGAGCCACAGCGATTCGGCTTCAAGCTCCGGGTCGTGACTGGCGTCGACACACTTGTGACGATGCTGTACGCAATCTGGGTTGCGATGGCAATCCTCATCCCCGTGCTCGTTCTCCTTCTTGTTCTGTACTGCTTATTCAAGGCAAAGATCCCGCCTCACAGGTTTGTGATTCAGATACTGAAGAAGCAGGAACGGCTTGCCGTAAAGATGTTACCAGTCTGCGTGCTGCTGCTTTGGGTCACTGTGCTTGTGTTGTGGTGTCTTCTGAAGATCTGACAGCGGGGCGGGAAGGGTGAGAGCTAGTTGATCCGTTTCTGGAAAGGGAGGTTGGTGACATGAGCACGAACTTGCGGAAGACAGTCATCGTAGGGATTGGGGGGACTGGAATTGGAGCAGTCCTGAACATGAAGAGGGATTTCACTCAGTCCTTCGGATATGTACCGAAGATCGTTCAGGTTTGCTGTTTCGACACTGACACGCAGGACTCTCGTCAGGGGTACCAGGACATCCAGGTGAAGCTCGAGGGCAGCGAGTTCGAGCACGTCACGCTAGGTGATCCCCAATCTGTACTCGATGCCTATGAAGACGTGAGGGCGGAGTTCCCCGTCGGGAAGGTGAGGATGCGAGCCTTGCTGACGGGTGCTGGGATGATTCGCCCGCGGGGCCGTTTGTCGTTGCTGGCGAATGCTGGTGCCATCCATACGAACCTTCTGCATGCGTATCAGACAGTGAACGATTTGAACACTTTGGACGCCATCAAGCAGAGCTCGGAATTCAACCTGTCGCAGGATCCATTTACCACAGCATACGTAGTCTGCTCGCTTGCTGGCGGAACTGGTGCAGGCATGTTCTTGGATGTCGCCTATCTGCTCCGTAGCATTATGGACACGAACGACAGAATCATCGGTGTCTTCCTTCTTCCGGACATTTTCACCAGCCTGCCAGGCACGGAATACGTTCAAGGAAACACGTATGCATGCCTCAAGGAACTTGACTACCTAATGGATCGTGAGTTGGACCAGACTGACATCGTCAAGTACGGAGCGGATCTCAGTGTTGACTGGGCGCTGTACTACCCATACGACCAAGTCTTCTTGATCGACAATAAGAATGAGGACGGAGGTCGAGTCAATCTGCTACCGCAGGTCATCCGGTTCATCGGCCGAGCGATCTTCGCCAACACCAACGTTGTAGCTGAGCGAGAAGATGATGTGATTGACAACCTCGCCGGCCAGAAGGTTGCGTTGGAACCCTGGACTGGTGGGAAGATGCCCTACTACGCTAGCTTTGGGGCTGCCGCGCTAGAGCTGCCAATCGAAAGGCTCATTGAGTCGGCTGTAATGGAGGCAACTGGAAGAGTTGTCAACGGCTTTCTCAATTGCGAATCTGAGAGCGTGGAAGAGGAAGTAGTCAGCTTCTCCCAGGCCGCGAGGATCACCGAAGGCAACTCGGATCACGTCAAAGACTCGATACTCTCGCCGAAGATCATGGCTCCCGTGTATCCGGAGGAGCCGTACTGGACCCACAACGCCGAGCTCGCAGCAGCCAAGATCTCACAATGGAGGGATTCGGCGATTGAGGCGCTCGACACTGAGTACAACAACCATGCAAGGGCGAGCTTCGGCGTGAGGCTTCCGGAGGCCCGCCAGGCGGTTTCCGATCGGCTTGAACACGAGATCGTTCGCGATGGAGGTGTCGCCTATTCGAAAGTGTTCGCAGAGACGCTCAGGGTGCGTCTCGTGGAGGATCGGGCCACACTGGAGCGAGACAAAGCTGAGCTCTCAAGCAAGCTCTCAACACTCGAGGCCTCATACCCCCCGGACCACGAGGTACTTGAGGCGTGTCGCCGGACTTTTAGCAAGCCGCACATCGAGAAGGTATTGACCAAGATCCTCAAGATCATGGCAGATCATTCAGAGCTTCTCCTTGGCATTGCTCGGATAGAGAAATCCATAGATCTGCTAGCTGACCTGGCGGAGCTCGTCAGGAGCTACGAGGAGCGAATCGGGCATGTGGAGCAAGTTCTCATCACTGCCCGAGCATCCCTGTCGAGGAAGCTCAAGAGGATTCAGGACAAGAAAGAGCCGAACAGCTTCACGAAGTACCTCGACTCAAAGTACCTCTCCAGTGAAGTGTCATCAATCATGGAAAATGTGTCGGTTGCATCTGTGCTCTCAGCAATGAAGAGCAGTAGTGAGAGCCCCCTCCTGTGGGCTCTGCCTGAGTGGGACAGTGAGAGGGTTGTTGAGAGAATCCGTTCGTTGGTTGCGCCGCCATTTGAGGCACTGAGGGAGTATGGCATGGAGGAAGTCCTTTCGGGCATGCGCAGTACCCCGGAAGGCGAGCAGGAAATGAACACCCTTCTGAAGGACTATCTCGTTGACAGAGCGACACCGCTCTGGAAGTACAACAAGAGCATTGCTGGCAGGAAGAACCTGGCTGAAATCTTCATCTTCGGTGTAGCCGACGAAGGATCCAGCATCCTCGTCGACCTGGATGCGAAGAAGTTCGGCGTATCAGGCTATCGATACGAGCTAGCGTCGACGGGAGACAAGCACTCCATCAGTGCGTTCAAGTACAAGCTGCGAGTGCCTGCGTTCATCATTGATGGAATGGATAGGTATCGCGACGAATACGTGCGGCACGAGTATCGGAAGGACTTCACGCATCACATACGCCGCATATGGGCTGAAAACCCCGATATGCTAGGCGATCTCTTCCCGGATACAACCAGGCGAGGCACCGAAACTCAGAGGATGTTCTGGGCGGTTGCGTTCTCCAAGCCGTTCAATCTCATATGGCACACTCAGGGCTGGCACTACTACGTGAAATCTCAGAAGGTTGGAAAGAAGGTTGATGACTTCGCAGTGTTGTTAGATCATGGGCGACAGCGAGCATTTGACAAGTTCGTTGGCGGACCTCGAAGTCAAGAGCTTTTCGCTGAGGTTAGAGAGCGAGTGGATGCAATCGTCAAGGAGAAGGGGAACGACCTGGTCATCTCTGAGCTGAAGAGCTACATGCAGCATCTCGTGGATGAGTCAAGAGGTGCGACCCAGGATGTGAAGGCGCTCCTAGAGGAAGAGTGCAACGCGATCGATGCATTCATTGAAGGCCTAAGCACGATACAGTAGGTCGAGATAGTCAGGCTGAATCGCGCTACCGTCCCCGACAAAGGACTAGCGGCATGCCGAACCTTCAGAAAGTGATCCTCGTGTCGCTCGGGGATACTGCGGGCGAGCTAGCCGCGGCCATCCGGAGGCTCTTGCGCGACTACTACACTTCATGGCTTGGGATAGATGAGGCAACGCTACCCCTAGCGGGCATCGTTGTCGACACAGCCGAGGTGGACACTTCGGTGTCAGCTCCGAACTTGCCCAGTGATCGAAGTGCGCGCGCTCCCCACAGGGCGATCCTGACATCCCCAGATGGGAGTGTCAGTGAGGGCGCGCTAAGAGAGTGCTTCCGGAGGGCCGTGCACGGCCTACAGTTGGCGAGTCGTGAATCGATCGGAAGAGATGCCTCTACGCTTGGCACTGATCGATGGCTGCACTGCTTTGTCGTGGCTCTACTTCAAGACTGTACCCGTGGGGCACTCATTCAGTTGCTGGGCGGAATCCACCGCGCATTCTATGAGAAGCAACCGATTGTCACAACTGGCCTCTTGATGCTCCCAGGTCTGTTCGAGAACACCAAGGACTACGATCTGGATGCCGCCGGGCTCCATGCATTCGCAGCCATGCAGGAGCTTGACAGTGCCATGGAGGACCCAAACGCGTACGGACTTGAGCCGCAGTATATTGGGCCGTTCTTTGTCTTCGATCATACGGACAGCACAGGGAGCTTCATGGGGTTCTACGATACTCTGGCCCCTCGAATCGCGCACACCATTTCCTCTATGATCAAGAGTGGGTTTCGCCCCGGCACGATTGCCACGCATACACCTACCTACTCTGCTTGTCTGGCTCACGAGTATTCCTTCGCTCGGGGCCCCACTTGTGAACTGGCGCGCAGTCAGATCATCGTTCAGATGCTCGAGAGGGGGTTCTTCCGCGATTCGGACGATTCGCCTCAGGAGACAGCTGCATTGGCAGAGCAGCTGTGCTCCAGGCTGAATCTGTTAGCGCACCCCATCGAGTCTTTTGAGAGAGCGCGCACAAGGGGAGGTAGCTATTCGCTGCCAAGGATCGAGCCTGCTATCGACAAGGTTGTACGGGACCTTGTGGCTGACACACAATCAACGGTACGTGAGTACCGGCGGGTTCTTCGCCTGCATGTCGTACCTTCTCTTGCGGAACTAGGAAGGGAATTGCATGACTCGGCACTTCGAGAGATTGAAGGCGCAGTCTTCTCCTACTCCGATGACCCGTCAATCGGGCTCAGGAAGGCCGTAAAGCTTCTGGCAGCGCTTGCCGATCTGAGAGAAGATTCCAGGCAATCGGGCAGGCGATCCGAGGAGCCAGCGTCAATGCGTGCTGCAGTGGCAGCGATAGAACGGGCAGTGGCGAAAGCCATTACAGCAAAGCCACAAGTTGGCTCAGCGAGAGCTCTGGATCCCTATCGAGCAGAGCTTCTAACGGCTCAAGCTGACGAGAACGGCGATGTGAATCCGGGCGTCGAGGGAGATGGTCAGATCATCTCAGATGACGCCTCCTCAGCTTTTCCCCGCTCCGATGGTCAGAAGACCTGGCTGAAAGGGAGGTACGAGGAATTCGCTGGGCGTTGTGAAGAGGAACTGAGGGCGCTGGAAGAAAAGCTCCAGACAAGCGAATCGGAATTCACCCGCTCGAGGGACACCACGCTGGATCGACAGGAGAAGGCAAGGCTCCTGAGGCGAGTACTAGTCAAGTGGGGACTACCATCGGCTATGGTCCTGAGTGTCGGTACGTTCATGTCGCTTCTGCTGTCGGGGCAATCTCTCTTGTCTGCATGGCGCGTCGGCGTGGGACTTCTTGCACTATGCGGAATCGGAAGCGTTGTCGGCTACTTGCGTTATGGAGCTCTACCTGCCAAGCAAGCGGAAACGCGCGAGCAGCAGCTGGAAATGGACCTCAAGGAGCGAAAGCGGGACTACATACGGGAAAGCACGCGCATGTGCGTCGGGGACCTGGCGATAGAAGGGTGTCAGGCCGCGCACGACTGCCTGCAACAACTCCGAAGCTCAGTGATCAACCTTCTCGATCAGGTGTCGCGGTTCATCGATCAAGGAGACGCCGACATCGCGGAAGCAGAGAGTGTCACAGGTGCTCTTGATGCAAGCGAGTTCTGCACGCCGGTGGTCGGAGATGGCGACATTGAAGCCATCCTGCGAATCGCGGAAATGCCAGGGGTCGAGGAGCTGAACGACCGAATCATCGCCCCTGAAACCAGGATCGTTCCTTCTCGCTTCCTGAGGGATCCGGATGGTTGGGGGCGGTTCAAGTCGGATCTCGCTCAATGGGTGTATTCACTTCTCAGGGATGGTCTCGAGGAGCTTACACTGTTGGACCTCGTCCATAATCATGTTCAGAGCATAGGAGGGGTTTCTCCTCCAGAGCGGCAAATCGCCGCAGTTGCCAAGCAACTCCGCCCGTGCATTCACCTCAGTGACGCGGCGAGACTCAGAGATAGCGCCTCACAGGTCCTCTACTTGGGGGTCGAGGGCTACGATGTCTCTGACGAGATGACAACAGCATTGAAGCACTCCACGGGGCTTCCAGTTTCGGTACTTTCTCATGGGAATCGTGACACGCTTGTACTGCTGTCCCTGCAGACGGGCTTCAAGTCCAGTGATCTAGTCTACTCTTCCCACTGGGAGGATGCGTATTGCGCCCTGCCAGAAGAAAGGGCGCAGGACCTTCATCCCCAAAGCTTCCTTGACAAGCGGAAGGCACGAAGGAAGCGAAACGTCTGACTCACAACCATCCATCGCAGTTCAAGGCGGGCTAGGTAAGAGCTCGATCGCCTTTGCTGGGTGCTATCTGTGCTCCTCTGGCGGAGAGCATCTGTGCTGTCGAACAGGTGGTGGAACGAATGCGAAAGCGTGGGCAGGTGTGCGAAAGGCCGTCTCTCCACACTGAACCGCCCCGGGATTGCCGGAGACCGAATTCCTTGAGAGGATGGGGTCATGG
>CAZMYM010000025.1:0-41333 GCA_964570515.1 uncultured Thermotogae bacterium
CGGCGCGCTCGCGTACCAGGAGAAGCGCAGCTTCATGACAGGGAAGCTCGGCGAGAGGATCACGGGAGAGCTGATCACCCTCTGGGACGACGGTCACGACCTCTCCGCGGCGCCGCTCCCGTTCGACTTCGAGGGGGTTCCGAAACAGAAAATCACGCTGATCGAGAAAGGCGTCGCCAAGCAGGTTGTCTATGACTCGTTCACGGCCGGTCGCGAGGAAGGGGCCACGTCGACGGGCCATGCGCTTCCCTCGCCGAACATGTCCGGCCCGGTTCCGGTAAACCTGTTCATGGCAACCGGGACGGCGACGAAGGAGGAGATGTTGGCGGCGACCAAGCGGGGCATCTGGGTGACGCGATTCCACTATACGAACCCGCTCCATCCGGTGAAGACTGTTCTCACCGGGATGACGCGGGACGGGACGTTCCTGATCGAGGACGGGAAGATCTTGCGGCCGTTGAAGAACCTGCGGTTCACGCAAAGCATCCTCGGGGCGTTTGCGAAGGCTGACATGTTGGGATCGACGGCCAAGGTCGTGAAGTCGATGTACGGATCCTTTGCGACGAGCGCACCGGCGGCTCGCATCCGCGGCTTCCGTTTCACGGGAACGACCGAATTCTAGACAGGGAGGGAACATGCGCGAATACACAGACCGTGCCCTGGATACGGCGAGAGCGAGCGGTGCCACGTACGCGGACATCCGGATTGTCAGGCGCACGACCCAGGCCATCGCCGTCAAGAACGGAGTCGTTCAAGGACTCACGCAAGATGAATCGTTCGGCTTCGGCGTTCGCGTGGTCGCCGATGGCGCGTGGGGTTTCGCGTCATCGAGTGAGCTGGCTGACGCCGAGATCGATCGTGTCTCGGCTCTGGCCGTCCGGATTGCGCGGGCGAGTGCGCGGGCGAATGCTGAGCCGGTCGATCTTGGCCCGCCTGAAGTCCACGTCGGGAAGTATGTTACGCCGTTTGAGGTTGACCCGTTCAGCGTCTCGCTCGAGGAGAAGGTCGACCTTCTCCTGGAAGCGGACAAGGAAGCGCGCGCCGTTGATGGTGTGATGATCTCAGCCCCGCGGATGAACTTCCTCAAGGACGAGAAGACGTTTGCCAGCACGGAAGGTTCGTTCATCGAGCAGACGATCGTGGAATCCGCCGTCGGCACGCGGGTAAACGCGGTTGCCGACGGGGAGGTCCAGTTCCGCTCCTATCCGAACATGTTTGGGGCGCAGCAGGAAACAGGGGGGTACGAGGTCGTTCGGAAGTGGGACATCGTCGGCAATTCCCGGCGTATCGGGGAAGAGGCGGTCGCGCTCCTCTTTGCGCCGCAGTGCCCGAGCGCAACGACCACCGTGATCCTCGGAGGTTCGCAGCTCGCACTCCAGGTTCACGAGTCCTGTGGGCACCCGATCGAACTCGATCGCGTCTACGGCACCGAGGCCGCCTATGCCGGAACGAGTTTCCTCACGCCGGAGAAGTACGGCTCGTTCACCTACGGCTCGGAGATGGTCAACATCGTGTCGGATTCCTTGACGCCAGGCGGTTTGGGTACGTACGGCTTCGATGACGAGGGCGTCCCGGCTCAGACGACGGACATCATCAGGAAGGGCCGTTTCGTCGGGTACCTCACGTCTCGCGAGACGGCGACGCAGCTTCGGAAGGTGCATCCGGATGCGCCGGAGCGCTCGAACGGCGCGATGCGGGCGAGCGGCTGGAATCGAATTCCGATCATCCGGATGAACAATGTCAGCCTGCAGCCGGGGAAATGGACGTTCGACGACCTGATCGCCGACACCGACGACGGGATCTACATGACCATGAACAAGTCCTGGTCGATCGACGACAAGCGGCTCAACTTCCAGTTCGGCACGGAACTTGCCTACCAGATCAGAAACGGCAAGCTTGGTCAGATGTACAAGAACCCGACGTACACCGGGATCACGCCGAAGTTCTGGGCCGGCTGCGATGCGATCTGCAACGCCGACCACTGGACCGTCTGGGGAACGCCGAACTGCGGCAAAGGGCAACCGGGACAGGCGGCCCACGTCGGCCACGGGACCGCGCCGGCGCGATTCCGGAACGTCCAGGTCGGGATGATGGCGTAGGCGCGCCAGAGGTGCGCCTACGCTCGGAGAAGGGCCTCTCGCCCCTTCTCCTGGCTGGTGGTTCCGGGCCGGCACGTTCAAGGCGCGTTCAGCCGTTCGGCCAGCTGTTCGCCTCAGAGAGGCGAGCAGTCATGAACCAGGGTCCCTCGATGGTGCGACAGACGAGGGAATGCTGTGCGGGTGGCGCGGGTGTTGTCGTGTTTCGGATGACGAGGTACCCTGTGCCATCGAGGTCCGCACAGGGCTCAGCGGACGAGGATCAGACGGTACTTCGCGAAGGAGGGATGTCCAGGTGCTAGGCGAAACCCGCTTGGCCGAAATCGCAGAGCGGGTTCTCCGCGAGGCGACGGCCGATCAGACCGAGGTGTTTGTCACGAGCAACGACTCACACCTCACCCGCTTTGCGGCGAACACGATTCATCAGAACGTCTCGGAGGCGGACGCAACGGTGCGAGTTCGTGCCGTTATCGGCAACAAGACAGGGGTGGCGTCCGGAAACGAGCTCGACGATGAGGGCTTGAAGAAGGTCGTCTCCGCCGCGGAGACGATCGCCCGATTCCAGCAAGCGAACCCGGAGTTCCGCTCGCTCCCTGGACCGTCGGCCGCTTCACGCGTCGACGCATTCGTGGAGAGGACAGCGAACGCAACCCCGATGGACCGCGCCGAGGGCGCGGAGAGAATCCTGAAGCTCTCCAGAGCGGAGGGCCTCGAAGCGGCCGGTGCGTTCTCGACGGAGAATCAGGAGCTCTGCGTCGCGAACTCGCTCGGTGTGAGGGCGTACCATCGCGGGACGGTGGCGAGTGTCCTCACCGTCATCATGGGCGAGAACAGCTCCGGATACGGATCACAGGCTTCGATCGATATTGCCGCCATTGACACCGAAGCGGTCGGTCGCGCGGCCGTCGACAAGGCAATTCGGAGCAGAAATCCGGAATCGATCGAGCCCGGAGCGTACACAGTGATCCTCGAAGAGGAGGCCGTTGCCGACATGGTCTTCTTCCTCGGGTACATGGGTTTCGGCGCCCTCGCGGTTCAGGAGGAGCGAAGCTTCATGACCGGCAAACTGGGGACGGCGATCACCGGAGAGAACGTCACGATCTGGGATGACGGTGCGGACCCGCGCGGGCTTCCGATGCCATTCGACTTCGAGGGGACCCCGAAACAGAAGGTCGTCCTCATCGAGAAGGGTGTCGCCAAGGGCGTCGTTCACGACTCGTTCACGGCCGGGCGCGAACAGGGGACATCTTCGACCGGTCACGCGCTTCCGATGCCGAACACGTTCGGGCCGATTCCGATCAACCTGTTCCTGGCGCCAGGGAACGCGACGAAAGAGGAGATGCTTGCCTCGACCGAACGCGGAATCTGGGTGACGCGCTTCCACTACACGAACATCGTGCACCCGGTGAAGACGATTCTCACGGGGATGACGCGCGACGGCACGTTCCTGATCGAGAATGGGGAGATCACCAAACCCCTGAAGAACCTCCGCTTCACTCAGAGCGTTCTCGAGGCGTTCGCCAACGTGGAGATGCTGGGGCCCGACTTGAAGCTGGTGAAGGACGAGTGGAACTCGATCGGTACATGCGTTCCGGCGGCAAAGGTTCGAGGCTTCCAGTTCTCAGGAACAACGGAGTTCTAGGCGAAGGAAGGGAGAACGACATGCGTGAATACACCGATCGAGCACTCGATACTGCAACATCCGCAGGGGCTTCCTACGCCGACGTTCGCATTGTTCGCAGGAAGGAACAGGCGATCGAGGTCAAGAACGGGATCGTTCAGACACTCTCCCTCGACGGAACGTTCGGATTCGGCGTCCGTGTCCTCGCGGACGGGGCGTGGGGATTCGCATCGAGCAATCGCTTGGAGAAAGAGGAGATCGACCGGGTCGCCAAACTTGCGGTGGAAATTGCCAAAGCGAGTGCGATAAGCAAGAAGGAGGACATCGACCTGGGTCCGCCTGAAGTGCACGTCGATACCTACGTGACGCCGGTGGAGAAGGATCCGTTTGAGGTGTCGCTCGAGGAGAAGATCGACTACCTGATGCGAACCGACGAGGAGGCACGCGCCGTCGACGGCATCAAGGTTGCTGAGAGCACGCTGAGTTTCCGGCGACAGGACAAGACGTTCGCCAGTACAGAAGGGTCGTTCATCGAGCAGTCGCTGATCGAGAGCGGCCTCGGCGCCACGGTGATGGCCGTTGCCGAAGGAGAGATGCAGCAGCGATCGTATCCAAACTCGTTCGGACGACACCAAGGGACCGTCGGATACGAGTTGCTCGGGCAGTGGGACTTGCCAGGGAACGCACGGCGTCTCGCAGAAGAGGCGGTTGCGCTTCTTTCGGCGCCGCAGTGTCCGAGTGGGAAGACGACGATCATTCTCGATGGGCCACAACTTGGACTACAGATTCACGAGTCGTGCGGGCATCCGATCGAGCTCGATCGCGTTTTCGGCACCGAGGCCGCCTTTGCCGGAACGAGTTTCCTCACGCCGGAGAAGCTCGGGTCATTCACCTATGGGTCGGAGATCGTCAACATCTCTTCGGACGCCGTGTCGCCCGGAGGCCTGGGGACGTACGGGTATGACGACGAGGGCGTGCCGGGCCAAGAGACGGACATCGTCAAGGATGGTCGGTTCGTTGGGTACTTGACGTCGCGTGAGACGGCGAGCCAGTTGAGGAAGATCCATCCGAATGCACCGGAGCGCTCGAATGGCGCGATGTTGGCCGACGGATGGAATCGGATTCCGATTATCCGGATGAACAACGTCAGCCTCCGTCCGGGGGAATGGACACTCGATGATCTGATCGCTGACACCGACGACGGGATCTACATGATCACCAACAAGAGCTGGTCGATCGACGACAAGCGGCTGAACTTCCAGTTTGGCACCGAGCTCGCCTATGAGATCAAGAACGGGAAGCTCGGGCAGATGTACAAGAACGCGACCTACACTGGGATGACGCCCGAGTTCTGGGCCGGCTGCGATGCGATCTGCAATCGAGACCATTGGCACATCTGGGGGACGCCGAACTGCGGCAAGGGGCAACCCGGCCAGGTCGCCCACACCGGCCACGGCGCGGCGCCCAGTCGGTTCCGAAACGTCCAAGTTGGGGTGTTTGGCTGAACGCACCAAGGGGACACTCAGCTAGTGAGAAGGCTCTTGGAACCCTCGCCGGACCTTCGGTCTTCGGCGCGGCTGGCTGAGAGAGGCCGTTCGGCCGTTCTCCTCGGTGGGTGACGTGTTGCAGGGGAATGCGGGGCAGCGGTTCGCGTCGTCGAGCGGGGCGGCCTCGGAGGCTGCGACTTGAGATCGGCAGTGGCCTAGGAGTGGGCCGTCAGGTGCGTCGACTGTATGCTTGAGTCTGATTGGCGATTCGCAGGACGTGCATCGGGGGTGACAGAATGGAAGACATTGCGAGACTCATCTCGGCTTCGGCATGGGCGCTGGTGGCGCTGATGCTGGCAGCAGGGATTCCGTTCGGTTGGCGCAAGCTCATCGCGTGGCTCGACGCGCGCACGCAGGTCGCCCTCGCTGAGGCCGTCCGCCGCATGATCGAGGAGTAGATATCCGCTGAGTCGCTTCGATGCCTTCGCCGGTGGTGCAAACCTACGTGGATCGGTAGTGAGCATTCCCACTCTTGGCGTTCGGAGATGCCTCGCCGGGTATCCACAAAACGTAGAAACTACACGCGAGCCCAACCAATAAAATACAGTAGTTTATTCTACCGAACAAGGTTTAGATTCCTTGACAACTAGTGAGATTTCCCTATACTCCTCGATACGAAGAGACAGAGCGGAAGTGCTCTGACAAGGGTAAACCTGCCGAGAGGCAGGGACACAAAGTAACGGGGCCGATCGAGGGGGAAAGGCCAGCCGTGCTGCCGGAGCGGAGAAGGAGGCGGTGCTGGCTGTGTGGAGAGTGGTTTTCAGAGATGGTGCTCCTTGGAACGACGGGGGGCGCTTTCCTTTGGGGTTCTCTTTGCAGCAACCTGCACCATGAGATGGTGGCAGGCTAGAGGGGCGCTCGAAGAGAGCATGACGCGAACCGTTCCCGCGGATGCAGGCACACTCAGTTTCTTGCACCCCTCGTTGTCATTGTCGATCAGAGGCAGGCATCGTGTGAAGACATCGGTTATCTCACAGAGAGACCCCCGAGGCGGAGTCGCGAGGACGACCGACGGGATACGTCATAGCCGGACGTGGGCAGAGCATGGAGAAGACGGATTCGCTGAGGCTCGAGAGACTGATCGCAGTGTACCGGTTTGAGCAAGCTCATGGGATTTCCACATCCATTCGCAAGCGGTACGAATTGCGGCTGTCGGGGGCGCGAGAGGAGCAGCGAAAGAGACCTCGGATTGCACCTCGTCTGGGAGAAGTGTTGACACGCATCGGCGTCGTTGACGAGGAAAGGCTTGCGAATGGGCTGAGCATGCGGAAAGCAAACGGGAAAAAGACGCTGCTGGGCGAGATCGCGATCGATTCCGGGCGGGTCGACGAAGAGAGGATCCGGCGTGCTGTCGAGGAACAAACGCGCGGGGCGGAACCCAGCGTGATTGATGAGAGAGGAACACGAGCGATCGCCTGGTCGATCGCGTGGCATTTGGCAGGAGGGGGCAGGGAGGAACGAAATGAAGAGGCCAAGACAAGCGAGATTGATCTGGCTGGTTGTTGGAATTGTTCTTCTGGGGGCTGTTTCGGCGTGGGCGGCGACGATCAACGTCAACCCGGGAGACGATATTCAGGCTGCGATTGACGTCGCAACTGCGGGGGATACGATTCAACTGGCTGCGGGAGTACACAACGTGGCCGCTACGATCGATGTGAACAAGTCCGTCACCATCGAAGGGATTGGTGCAGCAACCGTACAGGGAACTACGAGTGCTGCACGGATCCTCTTCAGAATCACGGCAAGCGACGTTACGCTCCGGGATCTCGACATCACTCTTACCAGCACGTACCCTCTTGCCCCGACGGAGCTAGAGGATAGCCTCATCGGAATCCCGGACAGCTCCGCACTCTCTGGCGTCGTGATTAGCGGGAATGCCCTGTACTGGCCCGCGCAAGCGGGCGCAATGTCTGGTTGGGGAGGACGCGCGATCACCGTCGGATCATCAGGAAGTACCGACATCACAATCACCGGGAACACCGTATACGACATACGGAACGGCATTGTGCTTCGTTATGGCAATACGGGTGTTGTCAGCGATAACTTGGTGTACAACACCAAGGGCGGCATCATGCAGTACACGTCCAATCAGGCCGACGCAGATAGCCGCACGATGACGGGGAACACGTGGGGAACTGCTCGCAATGAGTGGGATATTGTCTGGAACTCCGCTACCTATGACCCAAACTACGTGGACAGCGTCCTTGGCGTATCGATTGTCAACGGCGATGCCTACGTTCTCGACCGCCGCAATTCCGGCCCACCCCATGCCGTTGGCAACCGAAGCCACATCTTCCTCAACCCGGCAGGCAAGACGACGGTTCACGAAGCGCTAGGGAACATGAATGACCCGTACGCGACATTCGCACTTGGCGTCGAAGCGATCGTTGAGGACGGGACCATCTATGTAGACATCGGCACCTATCAGGAACAGGTCGTCGTGAACAAGAGCGCTGTAATACTCGGAATCCCCGGTGCGGTGATCGACGGTGGCGGCGGGTTTGCCGTCGTCGAAGTGGCAGCCGACGATACAACGATTGCCGGGTTCGAGATCCTGAACGGCGTTTTCGGTATTTACGTGGAGGACTCTGACGGTCTCGTCGTGCAAGGAAACATAATTCATGATATCAGCAATCCCGTATTCCCCCCGGGGACATCAGGTGTCTATCTTCAGGACAGCGACTTCGCCAGCATCACCGGGAACACGGTCTGGAATAGCCCTGGGGGCATTACGCTCTACTACTGCAACTCCGCGATCATTGCCGCGAACAGGGTTGACGGGGCCGATTGGGGGATAGACTACTACGGCGACGACGTCGTCGTTGCACTGAACAGCATCCTGAACGGAACTTACGGGATCTTTACTGACTACGACAGCGACGACGGTTTGATCGCCGGTAACGTGATCGCCGGCAACGAAACGGGGATCTACGTGTACGCCGAGGCGGATCCTCTATGGTGGATCGACTATCCGGAGAACACTGGCATCCACCTGAACTCCATTGCCGGGAATGTCGTCGGCCTCGAGTACGACATCTGGGGCGATCCAGGCCTGATCCCAGCGCTCGACGCCAGTCTCAACTGGTGGGGCGACGCGAGTGGTCCGTCAGGAGTGGGCCCGGGGACCGGTGACTCGGTCAGCACACATGTGATCTACAGTCCGTGGCTCGGCATCGATCTGGACGGCTATCCGGCGACCCCCGGCGTGCAGCTGATCTCGCCGATGCTGTTAGTCGTCGATGACGTCGGCCCGATGCCAGAGCTAGCGACGATCGACGTGCCTGCGGGCTTGGGGCTTCCACTCTCCGGACCGATCGTGCTGCCGGCCGGCTACCTCAACCGGGCGATCGGGGCCTCGAACCTGCTCCCGGGCACAGACACGATCGAGGTCCGTCACGGCACCTACGACGCGAGCGAGCCGATCACCGATGGGGTGACGATCGTCAGCGAAGTCGGCTCGGCGGCGCACACGACGCTGAACGGTGCGGTCGACATCAGGGCCGCCGACGTGCTACTCGGTCGAATGCGTCAGGGGTTCACGATCAACGGCCCGATCACCGTCGGCTCCGGCGTGAACGCTTTGACGATCCACATCAACTGGAACGATATCTACGACCTGCTCACCAACAGTGGAAACGGTCTGCTCGATGCGACGTTCAACTTCTGGGGCGATGACGGACCGAACACCGTCGGTTGGGTCGCCGTTTGGCCGCTTCTGCCCGAAACCTCGGACACGATCATCGGTCACATGGACGGCCACGGACTCAGTGCACTGGAGGCAATCGACTTCTCGCGCTTGCTTCTGGATGGGCTCGACGTGGATGAGGCGCTCGCAGTTGTGGGCTTGATGCGGAACTTCGGTTTCTCGGTTGATTCCGCGAGGGAGCTCATTGACGAGTATGGCCTACTCCATATTGCGGCCGCGCTCCGTGGGTGCCACGGGGACTACGAGGAGTTCCTCATCGACCTCCTCGGGTACGGCGTCGGCGGTGGCAGTGGCGGCGGATTCCTTGGCGGTGGAGCAGGCGGAGCCGTCGGTGAGGACGGGACAGTGACGTTCACCGGCGGCGATCTGGTGCCGCTTGAGATCCAGCTGTTCCATCCGGTGACCGGCGAGCTGGTCACCGATGCGCTTGTGTCCTACAACGTCATCCGCACACTGGCGGACGGATCGCCGGAGATCGTTGCGTTTGGGGTGATGGCGTACAACGCGGACGTCCTGGCGTACGTGTTCGATCTCGACACATCCGAGCTTGAGCCTGGCGTATACGACGTCTACCTTGGAGCTGCTGGCCATGCTCCTCAGCACCTACAGATCACGGTGACGGAGTAGGAGGGGCGGAGTACCGCCCCAAGAGCGGAACGAGGCGGCGGGCGATTCTTGGTCGTCCGCCGCCGTCCTTGGAGAAGAGAGGTGGTGATGAAAAGGACCATCGTCTGTCTTTGCCTGGCCGCACTGCTCAGCGGAGCGTGCGCGGCAGAGGAGGTATTGCTGGAAGGCGGCTCCGTGGAAGTCGGATGGGAAGAGATCTCCGCTCTGGTGTTGCGGGTCCTGTTTGACGAGCCCGCCGGAGCGATCGAAGACACGAGAACGTGGGTCGTGACCGATCTTGCACATCGATTCGTAGACGGAGTCTTCGCGTGGCAGCTGCACTACTCCGGTGACGGGCAGGGAAACGTGGTTGTGATCGCTAACGATTTTCTCACGACCAGGAGTTTCACGCTTGCACAGCTCGACATCGAGGTCCTCGCGTACGAGCAGGGGCGCAAGTTGACCTTGCGAATCCCGCGAAACGGCCTTGTCCCAAACCTCATCGTGCCGAGCGACCTGCTCGAGGTTCACGCGCTGTGGAGACAGATGGAGCCCATCGTGACACTTCACGTGCCCTCCTTCGGAAGCCTGTCCACGGTTGCAGGAGCGGGGGGCGGAGATGCGGATGTCTCTCCAGCAGAAGAGGCTTCCTCCGGAGCGCCGTCGACGGAGCCCTTTCCCAGTCAAACGATCTACGTTGTCGGGGAGCCGATCCGACATCGCTTCGTCTCGATTGACCCTGAGAGCGGCGAGCCGGATCTGTGGGCGGCGGCCACCTGCGAAATCATCCGGCGCGAGAATGAACGGCTGATCATCCTGCAACGCTTCACGATTCCGAAGGATCCCGAGACGGGGGTGTTCGAGCTTTCGATCAACACGGCGGGCTTCGTGGAGGCGATCTACGACCTCTACATCTGGATCTCGACGAATGGGAGCGCCGTCCACAAGCAAGTCGAGATCCGCGCGCCGTAGAGCGCGGACCGGCTCGAAGGATTCTCGGGCTCCGTCCGGCGGACCCGCTTGGCCGCAGACGACCGCGGAACGAGATACACTGCTTGCGACCGGGGAGGCTTCCGATGGGGCGAAACGTCGAGATCAAAGCGCGCGTTTGCGACCTCGATGCACTTCGTGGTCGCGTCGAAGCAGTGGCGGATGGGCCGGGAGAGATCCTCGATCAGGAGGACGTCTTCTTCCACGCCCCGAAGGGCCGCATCAAGCTACGCACGTTCCCGGATGGTCGTGGGGAGCTGATTGCGTACGATCGACCGGACGAGATTGAGGCGAGCCTGTCGAAGTTTCACATCCATCGGACCGAAAACCCTGTTGGCCTGAGGAGCTTCCTGTCCGACGTCCTCGGCGTTCGAGGCATAGTGCGCAAGCGCCGCCTGTTGTACCGAATCGGGCAGACGCGCATTCACCTCGACGAGGTCGACGGGCTTGGCTCGTTCCTCGAGCTGGAGACCGTACTGACGGACGCTCAATCCGAAGAAGAGGGCGCTCGGATCGTGACCGACGTCCTTGCGAAGCTCGAGATTTCCGACGAGGACCGTATCGATTGCGCCTACATCGACCTCCTCGAAGCAACCGACGGATGAACCTGCGAACGTTCGCTGAGGCGGACGAGTTCCTGCGGCACGTCGGGCCGACACTCCTCGCGAGCGAAGCGGAGAACGCGCTCATCTTGGGGGTGGCCCTGCGCCTTCAGGACGGACATATGTTTGGGGACGAGCCACCGTTTCTCGCCTGTGTCGGAAGCGACGACGAAGTCGCGACGATTGTCGCGCGAACACCGCCGCACAACCTGCTTATCCGAGAGGAACAGGAGAACGACAACGCATTCGAGCTTGTCGCAGCGCGTCTCCACGGCGGCGGCATCAAGTTGCCAGGCGTCCACGGCGTGCGCCCGACCGCGGTGCGCTTCGCCAACGTGTGGGAAGAGATGGCGGGGGTCCGAAGCGAGGTTGCGATGGAGCAGCGTCTCCACAAGTTGACGGAGGTCATTGCACCATCCGGCGTCGCTGGGCGCGTTCGGCTTGCCGACCCGGATGATCGCGACCTGCTTGTCCCATGGGTGCGATCGTTCGTCGATGAGGCAGTCGGCGGCGCGCCGCACCCGGATCCGGTTGGGCTCGTCGAGTGACTGATTCGGGCGTCCACCCTTGCCGTGTGGGATGACGACGGAGCGGTCTCCATGGCAGCCGTTTCACGCCCGACGCCGAACGGGATTTCCGTCAGCCTTGTGTACACACCCCCCGAGAGGCGCGGGAACGGCTACGCATCCGCCTGCGTCGCGGCGCTCAGCCGGCGGCAACTTGACGCTGGGAAGCGGTTCTGCACGTTGTTCGCCGATCTCGCGAACCGAACGTCGAACGCGCTCTACCAACGGGTGGGCTATCGACCGATCGCCGACTTCGTCGAGATTCGATTCCGCGAGGAGTGAGTCCGCATCTTGTCCCCTTGATGTGTTTCGAGGCGCTCCCTAGACTCCGCACATGGTGAAGTCCCCGGAGGAGACGCGCACGAAGATCGTTTGCACGATCGGTCCGGCGTCGCGAGATCCCGAGACGATCCGGACGCTCGTTCGTGAGGGAATGGACGTCGCGCGGATCAACTTTTCCCATGGCACGGAAGTCGAACATACGGAGAACATCGAGTGCGTCCGCCGCGTTGCGCGCGAAGAGGCGGCGACGGTCGCGATTCTCGTCGACTTACAGGGGCCGAAGCTTCGGATCGGGCAACTCGTCGAGCCGCTCGATCTCCGCACCGGCGATTGGATTGCCTTGACGGCGGAGCCTGCCGACGGCTCGTTCCGCGTCATCCCGCTGCCGCATCCCGAGTTGATCGACGGGGCCGGCGTCGGTGGCCGGTGGCTGTTCGACGATGGGTCGATCGAGGTGATCGTCCGCGAGGTTCGTCCGGAGGTCGTGGTCGCGGAGGTCCTCGTCGGCGGAAGGCTCTCGTCGCACAAGGGGGTCTGGGCACCCGGCGGGACGCGGCATGTAGCGGCGCTGACGGAGAAGGATCGACAGGACGTGCGCTTCGCCGCTTCTTGCGGCGTGGACTACATCGCGTTGTCATTCGTCCAAGCCGCCGAGGACTTACGTGTTCTAAGGAAGCTGCTCGATGCGCTTCCCGGTGGTCCAGGGACCGGGATCATCGCCAAGATCGAGAAGCGGGAGGCGTTGGACGACCTCGATGGAATTCTGGCAGTCGCGAATGCCGTCATGGTCGCGCGGGGCGACCTCGGTCTGGAGATTCCGCCACAGGAGGTTCCGATCCGTCAGAAGGAGATCATCCGACGATGCAATCGGCGCGGTGTTCCCGTGATCACGGCGACGCAGATGCTTCAGTCGATGATCGATCACCCACGGCCGACGCGGGCCGAGGCAAGTGACGTGGCGAACGCGATCCTCGATGGAACCGACGCGGTGATGCTTTCGGAAGAGACGGCGATCGGGCGCTACGCGGCAGAAGCCGTGGCCATGATGCGCGAAATCTCGGCGAGTGCCGAAGGCGAGCTGAGATTCAGCGCAGGAGATGATCGGCTCGGCGGGGTCGACCACGTTCACCCGGTCACGGACGCGATCAGCGATGCCACCGTGAGGGTTGCCGATGCGGTGAACGCGCGCCTCATCGCCACCGTGACGACGACGGGTTACACCGCACGGCAGGTCGCACGCGAACGCCCTCAACGGCCGATCGTCGCGCTCACGCCGGACGAGCGGGTTCTTCGCCAGCTTGCGCTCGTGTGGGGTGTTGTTCCGCTCTCGGTTTCCGCTTTCGGAGGGACCGACGAAATGCTTCGCGTCGTGTCGAAGGCGCTACTCGACGCCAACTACGTGAAGACGGACGACCTGATCGTGATCACGGCCGGCCTGCCGACGAGCGGCAGGGGGACGACCAACGTGCTCAAGGTCCACCGCGTGTAGAGACGACCCATCAGCTAATCGTCGCTGCGCTGCGCGGCAATCCAGCTTACCTCCTGCTCTTCTCCATCGGTCTGCTGGGCGGCGCAATGGGAGTCGGCGCAACTGCTGTGGGGTTCTTCAGAGACAACACGTTTCTGACTGTCTTGGGGTTTACCACATGGGTGTTGCTCCTTACAGGTAGTTTCCTGGTGATCCGAATCGTCTAGAACTGCGGGCAAGAGGCACACGGGTTGCTGCCGGGCGTAGACGAGGCTGCATGGAAAGCATTCCTGGCGGGACCCTCTGCGTCTTAGCTTGCTGGTCACTGGCGCGTCGAGTGGTTCATCGGTGAAGGGGCTGCAAGAGACCCGTACGAGGACAGACCAGAGACCGTTGCCGTCTTGGTTGTCTCTCATTCGCGTGTCTTCTGTAGCTCGCTTGATCCCAGCACAGAGAAGACAAGCTGGTGCGACGGACGGCTATCAGATGGTGGTGTGCTGACACTTGCGTACTGGAGCGCACCAGAACCAGGGATCTCCAGGCTTGCCGGAGTCATCCTCCTAGAAGAGGATGTTGGCTTCGAGGTGAGCGGGACCAGACTCTGCGGTGTGTGGACCGGCTATACCCGTGCGGGACTTGTAGAAAGAGGAGAGACCGTCTGGACCAAGGTGGGTTAGGACACAAGGAAACTGCCGAATGCGATAGGGCCTCTACCGGTCGAAGCCAGCGTTCCCAACGGGCATGATGTTTCTTCGACATCCAGTGTGGATGCTAGGCTGATGTATGAAGATCAGAGCGATCTAACGCCAACGGCAGACTCGGCAGGAAGCTCACCAGGCCCTCTTGTGTCGACTGCCCGGACATCTCCTTAGCAGTACTCAGGAAGCTCCTCAGCTGCGATGAAAAAGTCGGTCTCGCCATATACGTATGTCCGATGACACTTGTGGCAGGTTTGAACAAGCGGGGAGGCGTCGAGGTCGGATCCCAGTTTGGTCTGAACTCCACGTGCGGCGAGGGCAATGAGCATCAACTCTGAGAGGAAGATACCAGCTTCAGTGATTGAATCGAAGATTGCAGGATGCTGCTCCTTGCTTTTCCGCTGTCCCTTGACAGCCTCGACGTCAAACTCTGCGACGAAGTCGCTCCCGCAACCGCTGCATCGCAGCCCCATCCAGATGAGTTCCCCTTGCGGCTCTTTCCCATCGTTCATGCCTTCTCCTTCTTCAAGATCGCCTTGATGGCCTTCAGGACTAAGCGGGCGGCGCCTGGAGCCTGCTGGTGAGAAGCATGAATCGCCTTCGCAATCCCTTCTTCACCTTCGCGAAGCAGATGCTGAAACTGTCAGTCATCCCACCTTCTTCAAATGGGGACATCCTAGCTGTAGGGCGAACACACCACAAGGATTGACTCGTTCGTGAGGTGGTCATGCACTGACCTTCACCTCTGAAACCGGACCACGGATGAGATGGAAGCGGACCGCTATTCGCGTTTGCGGGGAGGTAGGGAGGCAAGACGCCTCGGGTGATCGCTCAATCCTGTCCGCACAAGGTTTGACCTCTCACGAGGGAACAGCCACTAACGAGCGGAGCGCTGGGTCTCGCAGGCTCGACGAAGATGCCGATAAAGCTGCACGGAATCCGTGATCTTCGGCGGTTCCCTCATCTGCCGTTCACAGTTCGCCGGGAGGGGAGGGGCGATCCCAGATCCCGGCGGGGCCGCCTTGCCCGGAAGGATCGGGCTCAGCGGGGAGGATCTCGAGGGCACGGTTGAGCAGCGCCCTCAGCCTGCTCGCAGCATCCGGATCCATTTGTTCGCGGAGCTCGGCGTTGGCGGCCGCAAGTGTCTGTTCGACGGCGGCCTTGAGCACTCGGCCCCGTTCTGCGACGTAGACGCGCGAGATCCGGTAGTCGTACTCGTCCTGCCGTCGCTCGACCCACTCGCCGTTGACGAGGTGCTTGAGCATGTTGGAGACGCTCGCCTCGCTGAAGCGGACGGCGGAGGCGAGCTCGGCCTGCGACAGGCCGTCTTGCGCCCAGAGCTGCTGAAGAATCCGCCGGAGACCCCAGTGGAGACCCGTGCCGCGGAAATGCTTGGTGACCCTCGCCTCCAGTAGGGCGACGGCATCGTACAGGGCTTGCGGGAGTCCATCACCTGGCATCGAGTGATTCGACTGCGTCATTGAGCCCTCCGAGCTGCGACAACCTACCGCCAACTCGCGGCCGTCGCAACACGTTTCTTGCGGAGAAACAGCTGTCGTCTCATAGGAAGGTCAAAAACCGAAAGGGTGTTGTCTAGCGGCTTTGCGTCGTTTAGGATGTGGCGTCTGATCAGACGAGTCGAAGGTCTTCACCACGTCCCCGGTGACAGCGGCTGCAAGGGCTTGACCGGGCCAACGCGGGCCAGTTCCTCACGGGATTCTGGGTTCACCGATGCGAACGAGGAGGGAAGATGACGGACCATGATCGCTATCAGCCTGCGGTCGAGTGGATCGACCAGCTGTTGACGCGGTGCCACGAGGAGGGCCTTGGACCGGGACTGTCGCTGGCGCTGACAACGAAGGACGAGCTTCTCGCGACACGAACCTACGGAGTGGCCAACGCCGACAGCCGCGAGCCGGTGACCGACGAGACGCTGTTTCAGATCGGGTCGATCACCAAACACTTCACGGCCATCGCCTGCATGCGCCTCTCTGAGCAAGGACGACTCGACTTGAAGGCGCCGGTGACCGAGTACCTCGACTGGTTCGAGGTGCAATTACGAGATGAGCGCAGGCTGCGCCAGCGTCGTGACGACGGCGACGGAGCTATCAAGGTTCCTGCGGATGCTCCTTCGAGAGGGGATTGGCGACGACGGAACACGCTTCCTCTCCGAGAAGGCGTTCGAGCTGATGACGAGGCCTCATGCCGTGATGGATGGGTTCTTCGACGGAACGAGCCAGGGCTACGGGGTTCTGATTGAGCAGAGTGAGGACACCGGGAACCACCGGCGGATCATCGGAGGAGGCGAGAATCTCGGATTCGAGGCGGCAATGTACGGCGACTTCGAGGCCGGCATCGGTGTGGTCCTGTTCTGCAACAGCTTCGATGTCGCGTGGGGCGAGATGAAGTGGATCATGAAGGCACTCGTGGCGGCCGCGCAGGATGAGGATCTGCCGGAACTCCCGGAGCTGAGATCCCTCTGGCCGCAGCCGCTCGGTGAGAAGGCTGCGGAGTACGTAGGGACGTACGCATCGGAGGACCGCGCGTTCACGATTACGGAGTTGGACGGGAACCTCGTGCTCGCGGCGAACGGAACGAGCGTGCCGCTTGAGCCGCTGTACGGGGACAGCTTCATTGCTCCTCACCCCGACTTCGATCACGCGATGCTGTCGTTCGGCCGCGATGAGGAAGAGAACGTCGTCGAGGCGTTCCAACTCGGCGAATGGTTCCGCAATGAGCGCTACGACGGACCGACGAGTTTTGCCACCCCGGCTGAGTGGGACGGCATCGCCGGCCAGTACCGGTCGTTCGGGATCCTCGTCACGAACCTCCGCATCTTCGTGCGCAAGGGGAAGCTCTTCTGTCAGTCGTATGGCGGCTACGTGGACGAGCCGCTAAGAGACCTTGGGAATGGGTGGTACACGACGGGAGGCGAGTCGTCCGGAGAGAGGATGACGTTCGATGGCTACGCGAATGGCAGGGCGCTCCGCTGCCGTGCCTCCGGAGGCGAGTACTACCGGATGGAGATCTGCGAGCCGTAGGACGTTCGGTGCGCAACGGAGCCTCTGCGGGCCGACGAGACCGTAGAAGCTCCCGCCCACGTCTCGCGCCGCATCCTTGGACGTACGACGCGTGGCTTCTAGAATTGCTGCAAAGAAACCCACGGAGGGAAACATGAACGAGATCGAACGGATCGTCGATCAGATGGAGCGGGCGCACATCGGAGATCCGTGGACGGACATGCCGTTCTCACGCCTGCTCGAAAACATTACGCATGACGAGGCGTCGGCGAAACCGATCCCTGAAAGCCACAGCATCTGGGAGATCGTCTTGCACTTGATGACGGCGCAGCAGCTGATCGTCGATCTCGTCCACGGCATGTCACGCCCGTACCAGCCGGGAGACGAGTGGCCGCCGCTCGATGACGATTCGGCAGCGGCTTGGGCGGAGACGATGGACCGGTTCTTCGCTGGCGAAGCCGAGGTACGCGATGTCGTGTCAGCCGGTGTTGCCGAGGTGCAACTTGACAAGCCCCTTCGAGAGGGTGGGATGTCGACCTACAACAACCTGCACGGCTACACGCAACATGCCGTCTACCACGGCGGACAGATCAGCATGCTGAAGAAGCTCATCGCGGGGCAGGCAGGCTAGGGAGAGTTCAAGTGGAGTTGGGCGGCATGCGAAAACAGTATCACTTCCGTCGCTCAGAGCGCGGGCTTCTGGCGCGGGACGTCGACCGATTGGTTGAGTTGTCGAGCGGGTTCACCGTGATCGACGTCCCGCTGTCCGAGATCCGCGAACTCGACGAGACGTTCTGGTTCGGCATTGAGGGTGAAGCGCCGACGTGCCGACGCGTCACGCTTCACGCCAAGCTGATCCACGAGACCGACCTCAGTCATCCGGTCATCCTGTCGCAGGATGGCCGCGTGATGGACGGGATGCATCGCGTCTGCAAAGCGCTGATCGAAGGAAGAGACACGATTCGAGCCGTCCGGTTCGACGCGGATCCACAACCGGATCACATCAACGTGACTCCCGACGAGCTGCCGTACTAGAGACACTGATACACGACTCGCGAGTCTGCGAATCGAGCCGCGTACGCGAATGAGTTGAGGCTGGAGGCTCCACAGGGTCCGAGATCCGTCTACGGCTTGCGCCCGATGACGGGGAGTTCCGGGGACACAGTACTAATCTCGGCCATCCTACGCCGTGTACGCTTGGCGGCGCATCGACAGGACGCTCAGCAGGAGCATAACAAGGGCAAACACGCCGAGGACGGCGAGTTCGAATCGGACGTCGCCTATCCCGCGACCGGCGAGCATCACTTTGCGCAGTCCGGCGTTGGCGTAGGTCAGCGGGCTGACGTACGAGAGGGGGCGGATCGTCGCCGGCATCGTCTCGAGCGGCCAGAAGACGCCGCTGACCATGATCGACGGGATCAGCAGGAACAGGATGAACTGCATCGCCTGCGCCTCGTTCTTGGCGATGGTCGAGATCAACGTCGCGATTCCCTGTAGACCGATCGCAAACAGGAGAATGAGGAGTGCAACGACGCCGGGGCTGCCGATGAAGCGGATGTCGAACAGGAGCGTCGAAGCGAGGAAGAGCTCGGCCGCCTGGAAGATTGCGATCAGACTAAACGCCAGCGTGTAGCCGACCGTCACTTCCCAAGCGCTGATCGGCGCGATCAGGATCCGCGTGAGCGTTCCGCTCGTTCGCTCGCGTACGACCGACATCGCGGTGAGCATGACCGTGATCAGCGTCATCGCGAATCCGATGATCCCCGGCGCGGTGAAATCGAGCATCCGGATGTTCCCCTCGTGCAGCGCACGCACGTCGAGGAGCCCCTCGACGGTGAGGGACGACTGCTGGGTTGCCAGCACCTGGGAGAAGGCCGCCTCAAACGCGGCGCGAATTGCGCCCGCGATCAACGGATTGCCGTCATCGAGCACGAGCGTCGTCCTCGGGCCGTCGACCGGATCGCTCGGCAGCAACGTGACCGTGTCACCCTCGAAGTCGAGCCTCCGCTCTCCGCTGGCGCGCACGGCCTCGTTGACGACCGCGTTGGAGAAGGACCTCGGGAAGACGAGGGCGGCCCAGATGCCGGACTCGTCAACGGATGCAGCGGCGTTCTCGGGATCGTCGCTCGTCACGATGTCGAACATCGCCGGATCGAGGGCGGCGACAAACGCCTGGGCCAGGTTCACGGAGAGCGTGACCCTGCCGACCTCGGCCGTACGGACCGAGGCGAGGCCGTTGTCCTCGTTGACGATCACGATCGTTAGGTCCCTGTACGAACCGGAGAACGAGCTGCCGTACAGCAACACAAAGAACAGCGGCAGAATCACGATCAGCGCCAGGGTTCGGACGTCTCGGACGATCCGCCGCAGGACGTTGCGCATCACGGCGAAGCTCTTCATTGCGCCGCCTCCCCCCGATCCTGAAGTACGATGAACGCGTCATCGAGGTTCGACGTCGACGTTTCCGCCAGGATCTCGTCAGGCGTCCCCTGCGTCAGCAGCCGCCCGGCGTTCAAGAAACCGACGACGTGACAGCGAAGCGCCTCCTCGACGAGGTGTGTCGTCACGACGAGCGTGACGTCTTGCTCGGCGAGTCCGTTGAAGTAGTCCCAGGATGACCGGCGAAGCTTCGGGTCGACGCCGGCGGTCGGTTCGTCGAGGAACGCGAGACGCGGCTTGTGCAGCAGGCTGATTGCGAGCGAGACGCGCCGGCGCATCCCACCGGAGAGCGTGCCGACGCGCTGGCTTCGACGGTCGGCCAGTTGCACAAGATCGAGCAGTTCGTTCGCCCGCTTGCGCACCTGGGCGCGGCGCAGCTCGTACAGCCCGCCGAAAAACTCGAGGTTCTGCAACACGCTCAGATCGTCGTAGACGGCATAGTCTTGCGGCATGTACCCAAGCTGCGAGCGGACGCGCGCACTCGGCATCCGCCACCCGAGAAGGTACGCTTCGCCCTCGTCCGGGCGAAGGAGTCCGCACAGGGTGCGGATCAGCGTCGTCTTTCCAGCCCCGTTCGGGCCGGCGAGTCCGTACAGCTGACCCTGCGTTACCGACAAGTCGAGCCCGTCGAGGGCGGTCCGCCGGCCGAAGCGCTTCCGCAGCCCCGTAGCGAGGACGACCTGCTCGGCCGCCATCAGAAGAGGTCCGCCTCCAGATGAACGGCGAGCGAGAGGGTGGGCTCCTCATCGCCAGTTTGGTACTGGGCGTCGGCGACGAGGCTCAGGCCGACGCCGCCGAGGATCTGCGTGGTCAGGCTGGCGGAGAGCGCGTGCGACAGAAGCGTCGCCGACCGATCGGTCCACATACGGTCGACGCGGAGACGGTACTCGGCGCGAGCCGTCCATCCGTCGGGCAACCGACGCGCGTACGAGAGGTCGGCGTTGAGGTTCATCTCCTCGGGGCGGGCCAAACGAATCTTTGCTTCAGCGTTTGATTCAATCTGGGTGACGGGATCCGGGACCACAGCGTAGCGGACGAGGAGGATCCCGGTCGCAGCAAGGCTCCATTTGGGAAGCAACATCGCCGAAGCGCCGATTCGCGCCTGTATGTCGCTTCCGCAGAAGCGCGCCACGTCGCGCGCGGCGAGCACCTCCTCGATCTCCAACAGACCGCGGACGTCGAGTTCTTCGTCGCGAATCAGCTCAGTCGCCAAGAGCCGTTCGGCCACGCGGACGAGCTTCTCGTCATCGGTCGGGCCACTGGTGCCGAGGATCTGAGCGACAGCGAGCAAGGTCGCGTTCGAGACCGGCGCGAGCAGCTCGCCGAGATCGAGCAGCCCGTTCTGAATCCGGATCGCTTTCGCGAGCGGCGTCACGTCGCGGAACCGGCCCTTCCCGACGCCGGCGGTGAGGTCGACCTCAAGGCCGGTCTCGTTCGAAGCATCGATCCCGATCTCGCCGACCCCGAACAGGTCGCCATCGAGAAACGCCCGCAGGCTTCCCGCGCCGCTCAGATCGAGCGTCCAGCCAGCATTGCCTCCGCGGACCTCACCGTGCGCATCGATCTGCTGTGCGGACGCCTCCGAAGAGAGAAGACCGCCGTAGTCGGCCGATAGGCTTGCTGCGATGGCGCGATTGCGATCGTCGGCATAAGGGCCGTCGTACCAGTTGAAGCTACCGCGAGCGCTCAAATCGGAGATGCGGCTCACCGGGGGCTCGTACGCACAGACCGTGAGGATTGTCTGCTGTGCCAGTGTCGGCACACCCGCAAGGATCAGGGCAAGGACAGAGACCCAAAAAGTTCTATGCTTCATCGTCCCTTGATTCACACGTGAGGTGCCATCAACGTACAGCGGCCGGGGCATGGGGTCAAGCCGTGACGCTCAATGTGGCCGAGACGAACGTAGCCCGGCACCTCTCTTCAGGGAATCGAGGGAATTTCGGAGAAGGCCGACACTATGTCGCCCTTGGATGGTCTCTGCGGTCTCGATCGCGTGTGCTCACGCGGGATGGCTTGGGCCGGCGGACTCTTGCTTGTCCGCCGCGCGACGGAGCACGTCCGTCAGCCGGTGACGGCTACAGCGACCGCGCGAATCCGTTCCCACGCGGCGGCGACGTGTTCTTCCTCGGTCCGCGTCTGCCCCACGCAGAGGCGCAGGGTGAACTTCCCCCCGAGGACGGTGTGGGTGAGATAGAGATCGCCACTCGCGTTGAGCCGCTCAAGGATCTCGCGGTTGACGTCGTCTCCGCCCTTGTGCCGGAAGCAGACGAGATTCAGAGGCGCCGGCGCCGCGAGTTCGAAGCGATCGTCCGCATCGACCCATGATCGGAACGTCTGTGCCAGCTCGACATGTCGGCGGACGTGATGGCGCAGTCCCTCGACCCCGTAGTGGCGGATGACGAACCAGAGCTTGAGTGCACGGAACCTCCGTCCGAGTGGGATCTGCCAGTCGCGGTAGTCGATAACGGCGCCAGATTCGGTCGCCTTGTTCCGCAGGTACTCGGGCAGGATGCTCAGGGCTCGAATCAGTGCGGCGCGGTCGGCGACGTAGAAGCAGTCGCAATCGAAGTTGGTGAACATCCACTTGTGCGGGTTGAAGCAGTAGCTGTCGGCCGTCTCCAGACCATCGTGGATAAAGCGGAACTCGGGGCAGACGGCAGCTGTTCCCGACATCGCCGCGTCGACGTGAAGCCAGAGGTGTTCCTTCTTGCAGATCGCGCCGATTTCGGGCAGAGGATCGATCGCGTTCGACGACGTCGTCCCGACGGTCGCGCAGACGAAGAACGGGACCTTGCCCGCGGCAAGATCCCGCCGGATCCGCTCACGAAGCAGATCCGCGCGCATGGCGAAGGCGTCGTCCACATCGATCAGCCGAAGGTTCTCCTTCCCGATGCCGGCGATCCCAGCGGCTTTCTCGACCGACGAATGGGTTTGAGACGAGGCGTAGGCGACGAGCGGACGATCGACGCCTCGCTCGTTGGTGGCGTAGTCGGTTGCCCGCTCGCGCGCGGCGAGAAGCGCGCACAGGGCGGCGCTCGACGCGCTGTCTTGAATGACACCGCCGCCGCCAGCGTCGGACCGGAATGCATGCGGGAGGTCGAGCATCGTCACCAGCCAATCGACAACGAGGGTCTCGAGTTCCGTGCACGCGGGGCTCGTCGCCCAGAGCATTCCCTGCACGCCGAGGCCGGCGGACAACAGCTCGCCGAGGATCGCCGGATACGAGACGTTGGCCGGGAAGAAGGCGAAAAAGTCGGGCGATTGCCAGTGGGTAATCCCCGGGAGGATGATCTCGTCGACGTCGTGAAGCATCGCCTCGAACGGCTCGCCCTTCTCGGGCGGTTCCTTCGGAAGCCGGGCGCGGATCTCGCCCGGCTCGACCTGAGACAGCACGTGGAGGTCGCCTACACGGTTCTCCTGGTAGTCGATGATCCAGTCAATCAGCTCGTGTGCGTGCCGCCGGAATGCGTCGGCGTGCATGTGGTAGTGCTTCCTCATTGGACGCCGCTTCTGGCAGGCTTCCCGCACAGATTGCTAGACCCTCGGTTTGTGCGAATCCGCTCTCGGGCAAAACAGAGCAGCTTGCCGACTTCATCGACCATGAAGCGACGGTCCTCCGGCGTCGCCTCTCCTGCGTACGACGCTTGAGCAAGCTCGATCAGATACCTCCATTGGGGAAACGCATCGACCGCCCAGGCAGCGGCACCCGTCTTGGAGACGACGACATCGCGCGTTTCGTAGCTGTACATCAGGCGACACAGGTTGAGAATGCAGTAGTCAGGGTACGGATCCAGGTGTTGCTCCACGTAGGCCATCTCGCTACGGAGGGCCTCCTCGATCTCGGGCCAGCCCGGCTCGGGATAGATGAACCGCGGATCAGGACCGTAGAGCGCGATGCACCGAGCGGCTCGAATGTGTGCGCAGTGGAGGGCCCACGAGCCGTCGACCAAGTCCTTGCGCAGTTGGTGCGTCGGCGGATCCAGGCTTCGCGTCTCCTTCAACAGGATGTAGTACCCGTCGAGTTCCGCGCCGAGTGGCGGGAAGTCCCGCGCCAACGCCGCGTGGAGATTGTTCACGGCCCTGATCTCGTCATCGGTCAGCGAGCCGTCCAGGATCACGTGGAAGTCGATGTCGCCCGTGTACGTCGTCTCGGGGAACGCCACCGCACCGTAGAGATAGACGCCGTGAAGCTTGGTGCCGAGCAATTCGAGCAAGCCTTCGAGAAACGTGCTGCACAGACTGGCAACCTGCTCTCTGGCGTCCATGGCAAGGTGATTCTACATTGCCACCTGACGTTGCAGGACGCTCGTGTGTCCCCGTCTACGCGGAAAAGCGCGCCGTCCCTGAGTTCAGTCGGTCAGGAGCGCCACGCCCAACTCGGCCGATTCGATACCCGGCGCAATGATATCTTCCCATCCGAGAGCACAGTGTTCACGTCTCTTCACCTTCCCGGAAGTTTCCTGATGTAGAAGGTGTGGCCTTCGTGATTCAACTTGACGAGTTGGCGTTGAGCGACCATGTTCCGGATGACGTTCCAGCCTTCTCCGGCCCGCGAGAGAAGCTCCTCGACCGCCTCCTCTCTCATTGGATGCACAGATGTGATTCCCAGCAGGCTGTTCTCAACGCCCTCCGACAGGGCGAATTCGTTGCCTTCGTATTCCATCAGAAACTCAACTCGATCCACACGGCCAGCGAACGACTCGTAGGCTCCGATCATCGCATCCATATCGGGAGGCTCCACCCACATCTCGGAAGGCGGGCGGATTGGAACCGCGAGGTAGGCGATCGCCGGCCTCAGGCGACCGATGAGGGCAGCGATCGCCTCGAGTTGTTCCTCGTCGTCATTGACGCCCTTGACCATCATGGTCTCGGTCACGAGGCGTCCGCCGAACGCTTGCGCGAATTCGAGAAGCCCGGATTGAACCTCGTCAAAGCGCAGGGCTTTGTGGGGCCGGTCCACCTTCAGCCAGGTGTTCTCGTCCGCCGCATCGACCTTCACCGAAACCCAGTCCGCGCCAGCAAGCTCGCGCCGTACGTCGGGGCGCCAGAGGAGAGACGCGTTACCAATCACGGCGATCCGCTTTCCCAACGGTCTGAGGAGAGCGATCGTCTCTCCGAGGTGGATGTCCAACGTCGGCTCGCCGTCCGGAACGAAGGTCAGGTGGTCGATCGTCTCTGACGTCCGTTCGGCATCATCGATTCGTTGTTGAACCTCTTGCCGGATCTTGTCCGGTGGATAGAAGCCGACCCGCTCGGTCTGCATCTTGGTTGTCCGCCCAAGTTGGCAGTAGACACAGGAGTAGCTGCAGGTCTTCGGCGGGATGTGATTGATCCCCAAGCTTCTTCCCAGCCGCCGAGAGGGGACGGGGCCGAACGCAATCGCTTGTTCCTCCCTCTTTGAGATCAGCGATACCTCCTCATTGCTTTGGTCACCGCCTTCTCACATGCATCCACGGCGGTTGGGCCCCCTACTTCGCCCCCTCGGTCGCTTCACGGGAGGCGATCATCTTCTCGATTTCGGAGGCGATTCCGTCAAACGCCTTCGACACCGCGCTGGTCGGGTCGGCGAGGACGATCGGTCGCCCGGTGTCTCCTCCCTCGCGCGTCGCCTGATCGATCGGAATGGCCCCGAGAAAAGCGATACCCTGGCGATCCGCCTCCCGCTTTCCACCCTCGACTCCGAATAGCTCGATCCGGCCGCCGCAGTGCGGACAGACAAGGCCTGACATGTTCTCGACAATTCCGATTGTGGGGATCTCGAGCTTTCTGGCGAAGCTGATTGCACGGCGGGCATCGATGAGTGCCACTTCTTGCGGCGTTGTCACGACGATCGCGATCTGGGGCGCAGTCTTCTGGGCAATCGTGAGAATCTCGTCGCCGGTACCCGGAGGAAGATCGACAACCAGAGCGTCCAGATCTCCCCACTCGGTCTCGCCAAGCAGTTGCTCGAGCGCCTTGGATCGCATCGGCCCACGCCAGATGACTGCAACGCCGGCGGGGAGCATCGAGGCGAGGGAGACGATCTTCACGCCGGCGCGCTCGTGAGGTATTAGGCGCTGCCCGCCTGTCCGAGGGGGCTCATCAATCCCCGTCATCTGCGGCACGTTCGGCCCGGTGATGTCCGCATCCAATAGCCCGACTCGGATCCCGCGTTGTGCGAGCGCGTAGGCAAGGTTCACGGCAACCGTCGTCTTCCCGACCCCGCCCTTGCCGCTGAAGACAACGATACGGCTGCCCATTCGATCCATCGCTTGCTTGATCGCTTGCTCCGACTGCTCTCGTTGCTTTGCCATTTGTTCTTCGCCGCTTTTTTCGGACATCACTTGTCAGCTCTCTTTCCGAAGACCTTGGTCCCAATGCGCACCATCGTCGCTCCCTCGTCAATCGCCATCCGGTAGGAGTTGGTCATCCTCATCGACAGGATGTTCATCGCCACTCCCGGAAGCCTCAACGCCTTCAATCCGGCGTACAGCTCCTTCGTCGTCCGGAAGTAGGGACGGGCCCCCTCCGAATCGCCCACTCTCGGCCCCATGGTCATCAGCCCCTTCACACGCAGATGAGACATCCCGGCGATCTCATGAAGAAGAGCTTCCGCGTCGTCCCGGGGTTGACGCCCGCTTTCTGAGGCTCCCGCCCGTTGTTGATCTCGATCAACACCGGCATCGTCTTCCCCATTTGAGCACAAGCCTTGTTGATCTCGGCCGCCAGGCGAACCGAGTCAGCTGTCTCGATCATGTCGAAGAGCGGAACCGCCCGTTTCACCTTGTTCCGCTGGAGGTGACCGATGAAGTGCCAGGCAACCTTCGTCCCGATCGCGGCGTGGTCAGCCTCGGCCTTGTGAATGTAGTTCTCCCCGATGATGCGCACCCCGGCTTCGACCGCCTCAAGGATCTCGTCCGGGCGGCGCTGTTTGGCTGCTGCGACGAGCATAACGTGAGGAGGGATCTCCGCCAACAGCCGTTTCACGTTCTCCTTGATCATCCGAACCCAGCTTCGCCTCTTTGCGCCCGTAGGATGGGTTTTCCGATCTCGACTCCAAGTTCCCGCGCTACGACCGGGCACTTAACCTTGAGAAGGAAGAACGACGGGGCGCTCTCATCGGACAATCCCTCGAAGTTCCCTTGTCCTTTGGAGACGATCAGTCTCGCTTGTCTGAACGTCTCGACGAACCTGGGATGACACAAGCGAAGCGCAGTTCCCGGTCCGTCCGAGCCGCTCGAGATCACCTCCGCTACCTCATCCATGCCCACATAGGTGGCGTCCTTAGCCGTCACGTCGTTGATGATCGGCCTGCCGCGGACGACGAACGTCACTTGCTTCCCAAGATTGACAAGCTCTTCTACGACCAGTTTGTCAAAGACGATCTCCCCTGCGTTGTCTCCGAGGTACAGGACATCGTCAACGCACTCGAGCCGCTCCCTCAAGAGAGGATAGTCCACCATCCCCTCCCCGTCCTCCAGACTCCTCTCGATTGCACGATGGAGATCGCCGGCGGAATGAACGCCGAAATCGATCACGTTTCCTGCTGCAGCCAGCTTGAGCGCCGTGAGGATCGGATCGGAGGAAAGCTCCAGCTTCCTTCGAAGTTGGGGAAGGAGGGCGATCACTCGGTCGTTGTCTCTTCGCTTCGCCTTGCGATACGGATCGTCGATCCCCGTAGACTCCCGCACGATACGGTAGACGTCTCTTCCCAGGTCGACCGGCGTCGCATCGAAGGGGAAGCTCGGTATCGCGGAGGCAACCCTGTCTACGACATCGCGCTGCTTCCGTTCGTCGTCGTTTACCCGTCGCACTGCTGCAAGAGCCTGACGGAGAAAGCAGGGCAGGCAATCCAGGTAGACCTTCATGGGTTCCCTTTTGCTTGTCGCCGCAAGATTGAGGTGTTACTCGCGCACCATGCCGGCCTCACACTGAGGACAGGTCATTCGGGAACAGGGCATGCTCACCGCGTGAGCGACCCGCGCCCCACACTTGGGGCAAATGCAGAATCCAGACGGCCCCGCCCCAGCGCGATTCCCGCCCATGCGGCCACGGCCTTGGCCGCGCCTACCACCCCTGCCGCTTCCCGGACCCGCACCGGGCGGGCCGGTCCCGTCGCCTCGTGGCATGCGAACCTCCTAACCCGCTTTGCCCTGGTGCTGGAGGGAAGGACCCTCCTTACGGCGCCGAAGAAACGGGACTTCTTTCCTGCTCGGTTCCTCGTGACCATTGCACCAGGGCGAGAACCGAATCGGTTTCCTAACTCACGCAACGCAATCTCCAACGCTTGTCTACCGATCAGCCCTTCCGCCTGGGCCATGTGCTTGCAGTAGGCTGCATTCCCCTCGCTCCGCATCCTGAGTGACCGTGCTAGCCTTTGCCTCATCGGGTGGATCGTCTACGATCACGCAATCGCTTCCATCAGGCGGGCGAAGATCTCTCGCATCGCGACTCCGGCCGGGCTTCCGTCCTCCTCGACCGCGCTCCGCCCTGCAACCATCGCTTTGGTGACCTTCGGGTCGTACGGAATCCCGCCAAGGAGGGGGAGTCCTTCCTCCTCGGCATACGTGCCGATCTCCTTGGCCACGGCCGGGTTCAGGTCCTCCTTGTTGGTGACGAGGAAGGCCGGGATGCTGAAGTGGTTGACAACGCCGAGGACTCTGCGCAGGTCGTGCAGACCGGACAGTGTCGGCTCGGTCACCAACACGACGACATCCACTCCGCTCGCCGAAGCGATCACCGGGCAGCCAATCCCCGGCGACCCGTCGATTAGCAGCCACTCCGCTTTCGCCGCCTCGCTAAGCTCAGCCGCCTTCTGCTTCACGTGGGCCACGAGTTTGCCGGAGGTTTCCTCGCCTGGCAGGAGCTCGGCGCCCGCCAAAGGGCCCAGTCGGCTCTCCGCGGTGAACCACCGTCCGGTGTCCTGTATCACAAGCTTGATGGCATCAGCCGGGCAGGCCGTGACACAGGCTCCGCATCCCTCGCAGAGATACGGATCAATCTCGTAGCTCGACGAGACCGCATGGAACCGACAGACCTCGTGACAGCGCCCGCAACGGACGCACGCATCGTCATCCTTCACGGCCAGGTTGGCCCCCTGATAGACTCCTTCGTTCACAACGCGTGGGGCGAGCAGCAAGTGAAGGTTGGCGGCATCCACATCACAATCGGCCAGAACCTTGTCGTTCGTGAGGACCGCGAACGCGCCCGCAAGCGAGGTCTTCCCCGTTCCACCCTTGCCTGACAGGAAGAGGATGCTTTTCATGCGGTCATTCCTTTCATCTGCGCAGCGAGGGCGAGAAACTTGTCCTTCCATTCAGGTTGAGCATCAACCAGCACCGTCCCCTCCGAGTAGAGGAACGCGATCTGCCGATCGAACGGAATCGAAAGCATAATGGGGATGTTCTCCTTGTGGCAGTAGTGCGTGACCTGATCGTCGCCGATCCCATCGCGGTTGATGACCACCGCCACGGGCACATCCAATGCACGTGCGACCCCAACCGCCGCTCGCAGATCATGCAATCCAAACGGGGTTGGCTCGGTCACGAGAAGGGCGATGTTGGCGTTAGCGAGCGCCGCGATGGTCGGACACCCTGTCCCCGGAGGGGCATCGAGAATTGCCGTCCGCTCGGTATCGAGACCTTCCTTCAGCGTGTGGATGATCGGAGTTGCCATCGCTTCTCCCACATTCAACAGGCCGTGAGAAAACGGGAACCCGCGGGCGGAGCCGCTTTCGATAATCCCCAGCTCATGAGGCACCTCGCGAATCGCGTTCGCCGGACAGACCATTCGACATCGGCCGCAGCCGTGACAGAGCTCCGGGTAGACCAGAACCTTGTCCCTAAGAACGGCCATCGCGTTGAATTCGCACGCCTCCGCGCAAGCCCCGCAGTGTGTGCACTTCCCCTCATCGACCTCCGGGAGAAGCTTCACCACTGCTTGCCGGTCCTCAAATTGGGGATTCAGGAACAGATGAGCGTTCGGCTCTTCCACATCGCAATCCAGGAACTGAATCGGCTCCTGCTCAGCGAGGGTGATCGCCAAATTGACGGCGATCGTCGTTTTCCCGGTGCCCCCCTTGCCGCTCGCAATCGCAATCCGCATCAGTGCCGATCGTGGAAGGCGTGTTGCTGGCAAGCATCGTCATCGGAGGCACCGGAGAGGCTGCCGCCCTTCCAAGCTTCGATCGCTTGGCGTGCTGTCCCCGAGAGACCGATAGACACCTCGATGCCTTTTTCGCTGAGGATCCCGATTGCTCGACGGCCAAGGCCGCTGCACAAGAGGACGTCAATCCCCAGACTCGCGAGGATATCCGCCGGCAGACCGGCCCCGCCTGCATGCTCCGACGTGTTATCCACCACCTCCACGGCTTCGGTCTCCGAGTCGTAGATCGTGTACGTCGGCACACGACCGAAGTGCTCACCAACGAGGTCATCCAATCCCCCGCGCCCGGAGGTCGGAATGCACACCTTGGTCATCGTCTCGCTCCTTGATGAGGGCGGCCCGTCGGGACGGCCGCTTTCCTGAGTTCCCCGGCCCGGTAGGCGTCGAACGCTTCCCGCACGGTCCCCGTGGCGCCGATGAAGACGTCAATCCCGGCCGCTGACAGGCCCTGGAACGCGTTGGGCCCAACGCTTCCTGTAATCACCGCTGTCGCCGCGTGCTCGGCGACGATCTGAGCCGCTTGAACGCCCGCCCCGTGTGCGCCGGGCTCGTTCCTCACGGCGTCGATCGTCTGAGCCTCAGAATCGATGAAGAGGAAGAAGGCGGCGCGACCGAAGTTCGGCTGCGTCGCCGTTTCCCAGTCCTTCCCGGCGGCTGTGACACAAACCGTCATGCCCCGCCCCTCTCCTGTGCCTCGAGCTTCGCGCCAAGTGCCTCGACCCGCTCGGTGAGTCGCTCGATCTGCTCCATGAGCGCATCGGCATTCGGGATCGGCGCATCCACGTACGCCGACGCGTCATTCCACCACCGACCGGCGCCATACGCGCCGCGGCGTGGGGCACGCTGAAGTCCGAACCCGCGTCGCCCTATGCCATTCCAACCGGCGATGCAGTACCCGCGGCCGCCACCTGTCATCGCCCCTTGCCCTCGAGGACCCATTCCATCAAAACCAGGCATCGTTGACCTCCTCTTGTTTCCGATTCTGTGTCTTGCCGTCGAATATTATGTGCATATGCACGGCAAATGCAAGGTGGCCTTCGCACGCCTTGGCGTGTCGTTCTCGAATCCCTATACTCACGAGAATATGCCTGGCAGGAAGAAGCTTCGCTATTGCCGCGGCGTCGATGGGTTCAACCTATTCAAACCATCGGGCATCCCGCTGTCACAGCTCGAGATCGTCGAGCTCGGACTCGACGAGCTTGAGGCGATGCGCCTCTGCGACCTCGAGGACAAGCAGCAGGAAGAGGCCGCGGAAGTGATGGGCGTCTCGCGCGGAACCGTCCAACGCCTCCTCCAATCAGGTCGCAAAAGGGTCCTCCACGCAATCAGTGAAGGACAAGCGCTGTCGTTCGCCGATGCCGATCACGTGTGCATAGGCCCAAGAAGAAGCAGCGGACGGCACGGACGTTGGGGAAGAGGGGGTGGCGGCGGCGGACGCAGAACCCCACCGACGTAGCGGTCGGAGCGACGCAACATCGTCTGTGGCCTAGGGAGAACGATGAGATCTCTGTGGAGTGGGACGTACAGGGAATCGGCCGTCTGGGAGGAGACAGCGCAGGCGCTGATCGATCTCACGGATCTTCGGGCGGGGATGCGCGTGCTCGATGTCGGCTCGGCCGGCGGAGGCACGATGTTCCCAGCGCTAGATCGGATCGGTGAGGCGGGGAGCATCGTCGGCATCGAGGTCGAAGACGACTGGGTCGAGTGGTTGCAGAAGAAGATCGCGAAGCGCGGCCTCTCGAACGCCGAGAACCTGCTGATGAATGGGCAATCGATGAGCTTCCCCGACAACCACTTCGATGCCGTCATCATGGGGATGGTTGGTCTCGATGAGGACTACGACTTCGACAACGGCAAGGTGATCGATGGTGCGCCGACGATCCGCGAGATCCTCCGAGTGTTGAAGTCGGGATGCTACCTCTACAACAGTAACTGGCTCTGGCAGGACGACAACGAGTGGATGGGCGAGCTCGTCCACCGTCATCTCCCTGACTGCTCAAAGCGTGGCTACTTCCCCGGGACGGAGGAAGGCTACGTCAAGCTTCTTGCGTCCGTCGGCTTCGAAGAGATCTGCGTCACGCTATTCGAAGGACACTACACGTTCGAGGATCCGGCAGAGTGGATGGCGTGTGTCTGCCACTCGTGGGAAGAGGAACTTGAACAGATCAAGTCGAGCCCTGAGATACTGCAGGCGTTCGAAGAAGACGCGTTCGATCTCCTCGCGAACCATGTCAACGATGAAGGGAAGCTCTCCTATACGCGTTCAGCAATCCTCGTCGCGGCCAGGAAGCTACGCCGATCTTGACACGGCAACGAGCAGCTTCTCGGTCCGGCATAGGGCTTCGGGTGACTTCCCTACTACCTCACGGGATCCTTACGGAAGAAGCCTCGTGGGACACCGGATCTAGGAGTTCGCGCGTTGCAGCGGCTCGACGGCCACGCCGAGTTCCTGGTCCGGATGATCAGCGCTGAACCGAAGAACGCCGACGCCGTGAACGCGGTGGATTGTGCGCCAGACCTCGACCCACGTGGCGCGAATCGGTATCTCGGACGCGGAGCGAACGGCCTTCCAGTGCGAGTCGCTCAGGCAGACGGCGTGGACGCGCAGCCCGCTCGGGCGCTTCGTCGAGCGCACGGTGCTCAGACAGGTCTTGACTGCTCTCCATGCTTCACGGGAGAGCCTTCCATCCGAGAACGCGGTCGGAAGGATAACGAATCCGTCGACCTTCCGGTGACGCACTCGGAACGGACTCGGCCATCGTTGGTTCGACCGAGTCCGGCCGCTCAGTTCGGTGGTCCATCGGGTGGTAAGCTGCCTTCTGTCCCCACTTGCGTCACCTCCTGGTGATTCCCGTTTGTGGTGGGAGCCGGAGAACGATGGATCGTCCTCACCGATTCCCCTCTGCTCCTATTGTGTTCCGAGCGATGTCCTTTCGCTCGCTGATTGCCTCATCGTCGGTGCATTCGCGGATTGGAGACCGCAAGATGCACCGCGCGCAGCATATCACGCCGGCTCTGCGTGAACAAGAGACCGCTTGCTTCGTGTCTGGGATTCATCTTCCTGCGAGTGCGACGCTAGAATGCAGACGATGCAGCGAGCATTCGTCAGACAAGAAGAAGGGGGACCGACGGACATGGCCGAAATCGTGAAAGGATCAAGGGCGATTCTCCTCTGCGCTTTCTTGGTTGTAGCAATCTCCTGCACCGCACTTGCCGAGGAGACGCCCACCTGTGACGTGGAACTGGAACCGGGAGATTCGGTTCAGGCCGCGATCGACGCGGCCCCGGACGGGGCTGTGATCTGCCTCAAGGAGGGCCGATGGGATGAGAACATCCGCATAGGCAAGTCGATCACGCTGCGCGGCTCCGCCGAGGGGGCGGGCTCGGAGATCCGGGGGACACTGGAAGCAACCCCCGTCCTGTGGGTTTCGTCAGTCTTCGAATCGCAGACGCCGGCGGTCACACTCGAGAATCTTGTGATCGGTCACGCCGTCGGATCCTGCATAGATCTGGATGACGGGGGCCTCCTCTGCGCCTCGGGTGTCCTCGTGAAAGGAAGCGCTGTCGTCTCGCTGACGCAGTGCACGATCTACGAGAACGGCGACAGCGCGATCACCGCTCGCGACACCGCCGCAGTGAGCGTCCACGAGTGCACGGTGACCGACAACCGCTTCTGGTACGCGATCCATCTGCGGGAGTCGGCGTCGCTCGCGCTGTTCGACAGCACGGTTTCCGATAATCTTGGCGGCGTCTGGTTCGCGAGCTCCTCAACTGCGATCCTCTCCGACTGCACGATCGCCGACAACGGCTGGAATGGGCTCTGGGTGTCAGGCGGGGAGGCGACTGCGACGCGGGTGGTCGTCTCGGGGAACGGAGACGATGGTATCCACCTCTCCGGCGACGCCGCGTTGTCGCTCGTCGATTCGTCCGTTTGGGGAAACGGCAACTACGGCATTGCACTCCACGGATCGGGCTGCTACGAGGTAGACCAGCCGATCTCCAGCAGCGTCGCAGGATCGGGCAACACGATTCCCGGTTCGAATCCGCCGAACGGCAAGGCCGACGTCTGCCCCGAGGATCTAGCCTTCCTCGAAACCGAAGAGGGAGGAACCTACGGCAGCCCGTAGGGCGTGATTGTCGGGCGCAGTGACGCCAACACTGCGTCGGGTCAGCTCGCAGTGCCTCCGCATCCCAAGGTTGCGCATGGCCCTTCGGTCTGCTAGCGTGTGGGCTTGGGAGGCGAAATGATCAGGAACGCATTCATTGCAGCCGGCTTGATCCTGCTCTTTGCTGTCACTTCCGGCTGCACACACCTGTTCGACGCAGATCTGTCTGACGCTGACGGCGCCATCCTCTTCTTCAGCGACTTCTCGGAGGAGAGCGACGACAGGTGGTGGGGCTCGGAGACGGATCTTCGATGGATTGAGAACGAGGAACTCCACCATGCCGTTATCCAGTCCAAGTATCTCGGTACAGTGCTTCCCGGGCAGTTCGACGACTTCGTTTTTCGCACGCGGTTGAAGTATGTCGACGTCTCATCCTCCAGCTTCCTTGCCGGCATTCGGTTTCGATCCTACTACCATGACCTCTACAACAAGGAGGTCTATCGCTACTACTTGCTGGGGCTGGGACAAGCAGGTTCCGCTGGCTTGACATGCTACCTCTGGTACTTCGACGGGAGTGCGTACACGGTGATCGCCCAGGAGTCGTGCACGGCCCTCAGCGTGACGGGAAATTGGAACGACGTCGAGCTCTCCGTCGACGGCTATCACATCCGCGTGTCGGTCAACGAAGTCACGGCTCTCGACCTCCTCGACACGAGGGGCATCGGCGCCGGCGGACTCATGTTGCGCTGCTGGTCGTGGGACGGACAGGACTTCGAGATCGCCTTCGACGATCTCGAAATCAGCATCCCTGGAGACCACTAGCCGTCCCAGCGAACGTTTGGCCGGGGCAGGTGACGGTGACCTCGTTCGTGAACGGGTGGTGTCCGGCGCAGAACCTGGTCTACGAGTGAGCCAAGCGAGCGGCTGCGGCGTTCGACGGGCGCGTTGTCCTCGAAGCGTTCGACACCTCGGACCGAGCTACGTTCCTCGAGTGGGGCATCTGGGATTCCCTGTTCATCGACGGGAAAGAAGTCCGCACCGGCCCACCGCCGTCCTACGAGAAGCTGAGGAACCTGATCGAGAAGCGCCTCAAGAAGCTGTAGGTCTGTCTCTCTAGGTCCGGAGAAACGCAGCGATCAGCTGCGGGGTGACGCGATCGTCGCGGACGGGCGATGCGATCGCCTGTCGGATCTCTTCGGCGTACTCGGGGTACTGCTCGAACGCGGTCTCCATCTGGAACCTGGCCTCGTCCGGGGCGGTCTCAGGGTGCGGCTGGATCCCCCAGACCGGGAGGTCTCCGTAGCGCATCGCTTGGACCGCACAGGCGTCGTTGGACGCCAGGATTCGCCATGGCTCGGGAGGATCGACGACCTCGTCTAGATGTGCGGCGAACGTGTGCCACGGGTTGGGGAGATCGGTGAGTAGGGGATCCGGATGCACGATGTCGATCGCGGCCCATCCAAGCTCCGGAATCGGCGCGCGGCGAACGTACTCGTGTCCTGAGAGGCTCCACGCCAGCATCTGATGGCCGAAACAGCTGCCGAGGACGCTGAGACCGCGTTTCACCGCGCCGCGGGTGGTCTCAGCCTCCACATCGAACCACGGCTCGGGCTTGGCGAACGAGGCATCCGACCCGGTCAGGAGGACGTGCGTGTACCGGTCGAGCGGCGGGATCGGTTCGTGTGACGGAACGTGAACGGCATCGAACGGCACGTTACCGAAATGCCGAGACCACTCCTCGACCGGCCGGTAGACCGAGCGGTCGAGCGAGTTTCCGAGAACCAGGATTCGCTTCTGCATGGAAGGAGGATAGAAGGGCGGCGATTCGGGGTCAATGGACCGATCTTGGGCAATCCCACCGAGAGATCGTGGGCGCACGGCGAACACCAAGAATGAATACCTGGCGCCAAACCCGGAGATGATCCGAAAGTAGAGGCCTGAGCCCTCTGAGGCGCGGTCGCCCTACGGATTCAGCGATCGTCGGCATGGTCGCCGCCACTGTAATCTCCGCCACGAAGTGACCGGAGGAGCCGTTCCACCAACTCCACGCCAATCAACAGTGCGACGGTGACCACCGCTAGCACGATTGCCGCGGCATACCGCTCCAGCCCCACAACGCAGCCAATCGCAGCGAGCATCCAGATCACGGCGGCCGACGTGACCCCCCGGACGAGCCCCTCGCGGGCCAACATGACGCCGGCACCGATGAACCCGATCCCCGTCACGACCTGCGCCAGAACCCGCGCCGGATCCCCACCTTCAAGCGCCATCAGTCCGCCCAGTCGAACGAACACCATGGTGCCCAAACAGATGAGTATGCTCGTTCGGATGCCGGCCGGTTTGCCACGCATCTGTCGCTCGAACCCAACGATGGCGCCGCAGAACACGGCGGTGCCGACGGCCATCCAGAACGGAAGTTCAAACACGTTGATCTTGCCCACCTCCTTCGTGGCGCATTCCCGCGCGCATCGTGCGCTGTTCCACCCCGGCCTGTCACGGTCCGCAGAGCTTCGCCCATCCGTCCAACGTCTCGTCTCGGCGATGTCCTCTCATGGATCCTACTCCATCTGCGGATGTCCGTGCGGGCTGATCCTCACCTTCTGCTTCTTGTCACCCTGCTCGCTGACGGACGGGAAGCAGACATCCGGCAAGCTGAGCCGATCGGGATTGGAGAATAGAAGCCTGCCTCCATCTGCGCTTGCCGTTCGAGAGGTGTGTGTTCAACGATTCGTTCTTCCTGAGCGCTGCCACGCCACTTGGCCTCGGCAAGGGAGCCGTGTGGGTCCATTTCACCGCTTCCGGCAGAACACACGTTGACGTGCGGCAAACGGATATGCGGAATCTTTGATTCCGCCGTAAACGAGCGAAACGACCGACGGATTGCGCCGTGAGCGAGCGCGCCTCAAGCTGGCTCGCGGCAAATGCTAAGAGGGAAGGCCTGCGCCCCGAGCTGGCTACTCCTGGGCGGGAATGAGGACGGCCCACGGGTCGAGGTCGAATGTGACTTCGTCCGGGATCGGTCCGGTGATGATCTCGAGGTATTGGCTCGCCTCATCCGGGGGAACCGGCCAGGAGAGGAGCTGAAGCGGGTCGGTCTCCTCCATGAACAGGACAAGCATGCGGAGGGGCTCCGCGTCCAGGAGGATCATGTACTCGAACTCCGTCGGCACACCGAGGTATCCGATGGTGCCGAGCCAGCCTTCCTGAGCGAGGAAGCGCTCTCGTTCCGCCACGGCGGACGTCGAGAAGCCTTGCCTCCGGCATTGCCAATCGAACGCTTGCGTCAGCCTCCACGTGCCGCCTTCTTAAGCGTAGATCGCCGTGCCGAGAGCCGCCGAGGCGTGAAGGACGCGCACCTCGTCCCCGCGGACAACCAGCGGGCTCGGCACGCCCATCGTCGTCGCACGAAACGCGAGAAAGAGATAACCGGAAGCGTGTTTGAGGAAGAGCGTAGATTTGGGGCTCAGTTCGACCATCATCGCGTTGGCCCACTCTTCTGCTGCGATCGTGCCGTCAAGGACGGGCTCGACGCCAAGGGGAACCAGCACCGGGTCCGACGCCTGACCGAACCCGGGCAATGTCATCACGAGGGGAAGGAAGAGAGCGAACAGGATTCCGCGGCGCATGCAGCATCCTCCTTCGGCATCGGAGTGCCATTGGACAGCGACATTCTACACGCTTGGACCGCAGGCCAAATCGAAGTTGACCGATGCCCTGGCCCGCTAAGTCAGAACTACGTACTGCGTCCTCCAGATTCTCCCAGACAGAGATAGGGTATGTGTCCCCCGAACTCCCAGAACTCCCAGGGTCCGGCGCCTGAGCGAACCCGGGCAATGCCATCACGAGGGGAAGCAAGAGGGCGAACAGGACTCCACAACGCATACGACGTCCTCCTTCGGATCTGAGTGACCATTGGACAGCGGCATTCTACACGCTTGGACCGCAGGCCGAATCAAAGACGCCGATGCCCGGCCCAGCTGAATTGGGACCATGTATTGCGTCCCTTGGATTCCCCGACGGAGATAGGGTGTGCGTTCCCCGAACTCCCTAGACCGGCGGTAGCCCCAGCAGCTTCCGCACTTCCCGAATCGCCATGAGCGTGTCAGGATCTGTATGTTCCTTCCACCGTTTCCACTCTGCTGGATCCGTCTCGGGCACGTGGATGGCTGGGATCTCGTCCACCAGAAGCCTCAGCAGGCCCATCAAGTCATTCTCCACCGAGAAGTCTGGCCCATACCCGTCTGGATAGAGCATGTATTCGGTGTCAAGCGACAAGCGCTGGATCATTGCTTCAGCTTGATCAGCTAGGAACTTCAGCATGTCCAGATTCACCCTGGGGAGCGCCCTAGTGCCGCGAAGGAAGCCCTTGTTGTAGTGAGCCAGGATGCCGTGTCGCACACCTTCGAGAGCCCTGCCGAAGGCGTCTGTTTGAGCCTCGAATCGCGCCTGGTCGAGGTGCTGCTTTAGATCCTCCACAAGATGGGGCTTGGCTCCCTTGACGGCGTCGCTCATTACTCCGAATAGCGTTCTTCCCTGCTTGGAGTCGACCAGAAGCTTGGCTAGGGAGAGAGCGGCGTTCTCGAAGAGATTGGTGATCACTCGGTTCAGAAATACTCTATCTCGATCAGGGACCAACAGATCGAGGCGCAGACCCAGGATAGCACCAAGTATCTGTAGGTCGATCTGCACGCCCATAACGCGGGCACTCAGGAACAGCATATCCTTCTCAAACTTCACTGCGTCCTCAGGCTTCGCGAAAAGCGCTTCGGCGCCTATGCGGTCGAAATTGAGAGACTGTGCCATGAGTCCCTACCCTCCTCGTCGGCAGATCATAGCGGCGATGCAGCGCAGTGACTGATGATCTCGAATCCCAGCGAATCTCCGGGGCCACAGTACTCACCTCGCACGTAGGGCAAATCGGTTCCGTACTGTGTCCCCGGAATCCACGGAATCGACTCCGGGAATGTCAAAAGACAAGATCTGACCCCGGAGATGCGCGGACTGACAGAATCGCTTGTCAGTTCACCCTGACGGATTCCCTCAACGTCGACAGAAGGTTAGCCTAGCGAAGGACTGTCCCAACAGGCGAGCGACTGCTCAGAACGGCCTGAACGTGGGGCACAGCTAGTGCGCGAGGCCCGTCCTCTTGACGAGGTCCACGAACCGAGGATCTGAGCGGCACGAGGCGAGGCGGGGATCGACAACCATCGCAGAGAGTTCGAAGTCGCGCCCTGCATAGGCACGCTCCAAGTGCAAGAATCCGTCGTCGTTCCTACCCAGGGCGAAGTAGAAGAGCGCAAGCAGGTACGGGGAGACCCTTTCCTGCTCTGCGTGTTCAAGCGTCCGCCGGAGGGCCTTCTCAAGCGATCCCTGGACTCCTTTGGCCTCCTGCAAGCTGGCCAGGGCCAGCTCAGCGTCGGGATCGAAAGACTCCGCGAGGCTGCGCGCCCTCTCGAAGTCGACCTGGGCAAGCTCGTACTGATGCTGGTTGACGTAGACTTCCCCGCGAAACAGGCGTAGGACGCGGTTGTCTTCCCCGAGCGCGAGGGCCATGTCGAACTCCGCAAGTGCCGGCTCCGCCTGGCCCGCGTAGAAGTAGACCTGTCCCAGCGACGCGTGCTGTACTGCGGAGAGGGGGTCCAGGGTGAGAGCAGTCTTGTGCTCAGCAATGGCCTCGTCGAAGCGGCCACGGTCAAGAAGAAGAAGCCCTAGCCAATGATGTGAAGGGGCGTGGCTCGGAGAGAGTTCGATTGCCTTCCGAAACCCCCGCTCTGCGCCATCCCAGTCAAACTCGTCCATGAGGACCCCTGCGTAGGCAGCTTGTGCTTCCGGGAGACTCCCGTCAATGCTCAGAGCCGTGAGCGCGTTCGCCTTGGCTTTGCCCAGCCAGTCGGCAGGAGCCGAGATTACATAGGTGGGCAGTATCCAATAGGCTAAGGAGAGTGCAGCGTAGGTCTCCGCCCGCGACGGGTCGAGCTTGGTGGCCCGTTCAAAGCACAGGATGGCAGTGTGGATGTTCTCGACTGTTCTCCTGCTTAGCAGAGTTCGCCCCTTCAGGTAAGCCTCGTAGGCCTCAGGGTTCACCTGTGACGGCTCGACAGCTAGAGGGTACGAGGTGGGAAACAGCTGGACTTCCAACGCAGAGGCGACGCTACGAGCGACCTCGGTCTGTACCGCGAACACGTCATGCAAGCTGCGGTCGTACACCTCAGACCAAAGGTGCGCCTCGTTCAGGACGTCGATGAGCTGCAGCGTTATGCGAAGGCGATTCCCTGCCTTGCGGACGCTCCCCTCAAGGACTGTGCCGACCGCCAGTTCGCTTCCGATCTCCGATACGGTCTTCTTCGCCCCGCGGTACTTCATCACTGAGGTGAGAGCGATCACCTGCAGCGCTCTCACCTTCGAGAAGGTGAAGATTAGCTCTTCGGTTAATCCGTCCGCGAAGTACTCGTCGCTCAAGTCAGGGCTCACATTCACGAGCGGCAGGACGGCAAGGCGGGAACGATCTGTGCTCTGGTGCGTCGAGGCTTTGCCATCCATCCAGGGAAGGAGCATCTCGTAGACCTCGATCTGGATCTTGACGTTTTTCAGGTCCTTCTTGCCCAGACTAGCCATGCGTAAGTCGATCTTGTTCCAGACCTGGTCGTAGACCTGCCGGGAGAGGCAGATCCCGCCAGGCTTGGCGAGCGGCTCGATTCGGGCGGTGACGTTCACGCCGTCCCCAAGGATGTCGCCACATCGGCGCACAACGTCGCCGAGATGGATCCCGATGCGCAGGTGAATCGCGTGATTCAGGGGAACCGCGTTGTTGCGCTCATGAAGCGCGCGCTGGATCTCTACCGCACAGCGAACAGCCTGGAGAGCGCTCGGGAACTCGACGAGGAACCCGTCCCCGGTGCTCTTCACTTCCCGGCCACAATACTCTGCAAACAATGGCCGCACGAGCGCCGCGTGTTCCCCGAGAAGGGCAAGAGTCAGAGCCTCGTCGGTTTGGGTGAGTGCCGTATAGCCAACGATGTCCGTCAGCATGATTGCTACGAGTTGCCGCGCGTCCGATTCCATGACTCAGCTGCTCCCTTCCACACCGGAAGTATTATGGGGCGAAGAACCATCGTGACAAACGGCTGCGCCCCCTCTTGTCGGTCGCCACGGGATCCGGTCCGAAGCAAACGTGAGAAGCCGTGTTGATGACCCTGCCGCTTCGGTGAGAGGCGGGAATCCTGGGGTCAAACCTTGTCTCGGTAAGTTCGGGGTCAAGTCTTGTTCTTTGACATCCGGCTCCAGAAGACAACGCACGCATTGTCTTGACTTGCGGTGAACAGCGTACGGCGATCTGTCGAGAGACCCTCACGCAGTCCAGCGGTGCAGGGAAGCCAAGAAGCAAGGCTTGAACATCCCTCTTGGATTTTCAAGTCATCGGGTGGATATCCTCTCGGATCTCGT
>CAZMYM010000026.1:0-39657 GCA_964570515.1 uncultured Thermotogae bacterium
CGACTCAACGATCTCTTCAAGAGCGTAGACCAGTCGGTGAAGCTGCAGATCAAACTTGACGATCCGCGCCTTCCACGCCTCGAGGTCCGCTGCTTTCCGAGGCCCGTCGACTTCGTCCAGAAGACCCTCGATGGCCTCGATCACCTGTTCGAGCCGATCCTCTAGTTGCTCCGCCGCCGGTCGCTCCAGCGCTGCCAGCTCCGCCTCGAGCCTCAGGAGTAGCCCGGAGAGCTGCTCCAGTGCCGTTTCGATTCGCCCGGCCTCCTCGGCCGGCTCCGCTACGACGATTCTGGCAGGCACAGCAGCCACGAACAGCAGGCCAACCATTGCCAACACGCCGAGACGCCTTCGGGGACCATCTACTTTCCTCATGTTTCCTCCTTCTTGAGGCCTCAGCGCCGCGGCATCCATCATCCGCGGCGGTCTGCAACGCCTGCCGCCTTGGGATCTAGGGAGACGGCGATTCAAGCGGGAAGACCGTAGAGAACGGCCGATCAAGGAGGAACCTCGCGAAGGTCAAAGGCTCGTCAACGCCCGATGACCCTCTTGTCGACGCAGACGCCGAGGCCTACCCTGTCGACGTGTCGTTCCTGCGTTGGCTCAGCCGGTACAAGATGCTCCTCGTCCTCGCGATGACCGTCGTCGCGCTCACGGCCGTTGCGGCGGCTTCGTTCACGCACTTCTATGTGCAAGTCCTCCACGACGCGTTCCGCGAGCGAAGCACTGCGTACGCGCATGCCTTCGCGGCCGCCGCGCGGCCATGGGTCTCCCGAGTCGATGTCGAAATGGTCCGCTCGGCGGCACAGCTCATCCTCGCTGGAAGTGCCCTCTACGTGCAGATCGCGAACGAGAACGGCTTTCTCATCGACGAACGGACGGCCACGGCGCAGCCCCTCGTCATGGAACGCAAAGCAGAGGTTCTCTCGTCGTCCCTCTCTCTCGTAGCACGTCCGGGAGGAGGCTCGCACCTCGATATCCTGATCCCGCTGTCCCCGTCCGATGGAACCGATTACGTTCGAATCGGCATTGATCGCGCGGCCGTGACGGCACAGTCAAGCGGTGCGATCGCTGTCGCGTCGGGCGCCGCGTTCGGCTTCGACATCTTCCTGCTTCTCGTCCTCATCGTCGCATGGCGAACCCGACGCCGGGGCAGCCACGAGGGGGCGTTGGTACACGGAGAAAACCTTTCAGGGGACGCCATCGTGACCGTCGGCGCGCTGGAGATCGATTCGAGACGGAAGGCTGTCCGTCTTCAGGGACAGCCCGTTCGTCTGACGCCGAAGCAGTTCACGCTGCTGGAACTTCTCGCGAGCCAGCCCGGACGTGTCTTCTCGGAACGCGAGATCCTTGAAGCCGCGTGGCCCGACTCGCCCTACGCGGACGCCAAGGACATCAAGCAGTACGTCTACCTCGTGCGCCGTCGGCTCTCGGACGTCGATTCGGGCGCGCGGAACCTGATTGAGACGGTCCCAGGGTTCGGCTATCGCTTGGCTTCGGAAGACGTTGACCCGGAAATGACGTGATGACGATGGTCGAAAGGATGCAGTTCGGAGAGACTCAGATCCTATGAAAGGAGCCGGTGATGCGTAGGAACCGACCGATGATCGCTCTTCTGATCGTGCTGGCGATGGTCACCGTCGTCGGCCATGCCCAGTCGGATCGCGCGGGTGAATCAAACGTCGACGAACGTCTGGTGAGTTTCGCCGGCAGGCTACGTTTCGGCCTGTCGATTGCCACCTTTGCCGTCTACGCACCGACCGTCGGCGATCTACACCTTCACGCGCAGCAGCTCGTGAACCTCCTCGAGGGGAGCGAGGGTCGACACTTCGTTCGTCCGGCTGAGCCTCAAGCGCCTGTTCGCGGTCTTCGATCCGACGTCGCCGACCTCCCTGTGTGGCTTGGCGAAGCCGCCGTCGAACCCGAAGTCAGAGTTCGGATCACGGCCGCGACGAAGAACGTGAATGCCTATCTGGAGATGGCTTTGGATGCCGCTCTTGCGGGCCTCAAGCAGCGAAGGCTGGACCGAGCGGTCGACGAGATGCTGAGAGCGTACGCCTTTCTTGCTGCCGCCTATGAGCGTCCTGCCGAGGCACCATATGTTCCCGGGCTCTGGACGATCCTCCGATTCTTCGGACTCACTGAGAGCGAACGGGATGGGGCATAGCAGATCTCCGCTACGCCCACGCTCCTATCGATCCGGATAGAGATTCTCGTCGCAGCGCCCCGTTCGCGCGCACCATTGCGCTTGATAGCCGACTATCTCGTCGCACGCCTCGCAAGCGTCTTCTCCGAAGAAGCTCATGACATCGAACATCTCGCCCCACCACGCTTCGGCCTCTTCTTCGGTGAGAGACCGCTGGTCTTGGAGACCGAAGAGCACCGCGTCGCGGACATCATTGAACGCACAACCGGCGTAGCCTAGGTAACTACATACGAACTGCCACGACGCGTAGGTGTGCATGTACCACGCCGCCTCAGCCGTGTACCGCTCGTGATCCTCGAACGACATCCGCCCGACTACATCCGTGTCGTCCACGGGCGTCGTCAACGCGAAGAAGTCAGCCTCGTCCAGCCAAACGTTGTCCCACAGAGCCCATCCGATGCTCTTCCACGGCGAGAGCGGCCTCGCGCCCTGGAGCCAGCCGGTGTAAAGGTCGTCGCTGTGCGGGATGTAGCGACGCGTGCCGCCGACGGAGACCATCATTCCGCTGTGCTCGCCCTCGACGTACGGATCCTCCAAGATGAGCTTCTTCGCCTGTGCCGGAATGTTGACCGTCCGCAGCAGCTGAGCGAAGACCGACGACGCGCTCCAGCAGCCGACGATCGACACGTACACCTCTCCGTAGGCCTCGGTCGGAAGACGCCGGATCCGGTCGGCGAAGTACGGGTACTGCTGGAAGAAGACCATCGGCTGCTCGGATGAACTGAGAGCCCAGTGGTAAAGGTAGTCGTGAAACCACTCCGACAGATTGGCCGCCGTGTGCTCAGGCGAGGTCCCGAGAATCGTGTGTCCCTCCTGCTCCGGATTCTCGAGGAGGAACGCCAGCGTGTCGCGGGGGTCGCCGAGAACGCCGCCCGCGTCTTGGCCGCTGGGGCCCATGAACGTCTGATAGCGAAGGACCCCGGAGTACTCGCTGAGTAGGAAGAAGTTGCTGCTTGGCAGAAGGTAGGACAGCTCTTCGTCGGAGCAGTCAGCCAAGCTCCACGGGAGAAAGCCGATCATGTCGAGGTAGATCATGTGCCCGACGTGCGCGAGGTAGACATCACGGCCCAGGTCGAGTGTCGCGTAGCCTGCCGCGCTCGGGAAGACCGTTCCCGGGGAAGCGAGTTGCACGGGGACCGCATAAGGAAGATCGGTATCGGTCTCGTAGCAGGCGACCATCTCCTCCAACCGAGTCACCCACGCTGGTGGCCAGTACGCGTACCCGAGGTACACGCCCGGGCTGTCGATCTCCAGAACCAGCCACTCGGCCACGTTGGGATGGTCACTCAGATAGTCAGTGACCGGCCCCGCCCCGGCCATCATCCCAACGCAGAGAATCATCACGGCGACACATTCAGCCTTCTTCAGCATCTCGCTCATCCGCCTGTCCTTTCGAAGAACCCTTGAATCGTCGTCCATGAAGACGATCCCAGCGAGCCTAGCACATGTCGCGGGAGCAAGAGAAAAGGCGAGGCCGGAAACCGACCTCGCCTCAAACAGCGTTGGTGCTAACCTGCTACTCGTACCGCAGCGCGTCGACGACGGGAAGCTTCGAGGCACGCAGCGCTGGGAAGAATCCGGCCAGCGCACCCAACGCGAAGGAACCCAGCAGCGTGTACGCCAAGAGCCACGGGCTGATGACGATGGCCATGTCTATGCCGCCCATGAACACGCCGCCGGAATTGATGATCTTCGTGAACACAACGGCAAGTCCGATGCCGGCGGCCGATCCAACGATCCCGCCAACAAGTCCCATCAGGCCGGACTCAATCAGGAAGATCGAAAGCACGTGGCTGTTCTTCGCGCCGACCGCCTTCATGACGCCGATCTCCTTGGTGCGCTCGAGGACCGACGTAAACATCGTGTTCATGACGCCCACAGCGCCGACAACGAGAGAAATCCCGGCGATACCGGCGAGAATCGCGTTCGCAATGTTCGTGAACTGACCGATCTGCTCGCTGATGTCGCCGTAGGTGATCGTCATGATCTCGGAGCCCTGCTCGTTCAGCGCTTCTTCGGCTCGATCAGCGACCTCATCGACATCATAGCCGGGCTCGGTACGCACAAGAGTCACCAGCACGTCGTCGGCCTGCCCCCAGAGGAGATCCATCGTTCCGTAGGGAACGCTGATCGTGTCGCCTTCGGAATTGGAGCCAAACTGGGCGCCGAATCCGCCACCGGAGTCATCCTCCTCGGTATCCTGAGGTGCCATGATTCCGATGATCGTCAGGGTCAGCTCGTTGCTTCCGTCGCCGGCGACAAGAATCGTGTCCCCGACCTCAACTCCGAGGCGCTGAGAGATCTCAAGATCCAAGACGGCTACCTCGACATCGCCCGGCTCAAACAGACGGCCTCCCGACATGACCTTGAGTTCGCCCGTGAATGACTCGAACTCGGTGAGTAGCTCCGGCGAAAGCCCAAGAACGGGCAAGAAGCCCTGCAGTTGCTCGCCGTCAGCGTCCGGCTGTCCTTGAACGAAACCGGTCCGCTCACGAAGTGCCGCGGCGACTTTCACGCCTTCGATCGAGTTCAGGAGCTCCAAGTCGAGTGCGTACTCGTCGCCGCTTCCCCCATGTTGCGGAGGACCGCCTGCAAATGAACCCTCGTTCACAACGATGAACGTGTCGACACCGAAGATGCCGGAGACCTGATCATTCACTGTCTTCTCGAAGCCGAGTCCAAGCGAGATCAGCCCGACGACGGCCGCGATTCCGATGAAGACACCGATGACGGTCAGCCAACTACGCAGTCGACGATGGGCGATGCTCTGTCCTGCCAGTCGTAGGAATTCGAAGAACATCAGACCTCACCTCCAGCCGATTCCGACTCGACGCATCCATCTCGAAGTCTGACGACGCGGTCCGCGATGATCGCCGCCTCCGGATCGTGTGTGACAAGGATGAGTGTCTTGCCATCCTTGACGCTCAGACCTTTCAGGAGGGCGAGGATTGCGTTCCCTGTCTCCGTATCGAGATTCCCCGTCGGCTCATCGGCCAAGATGATCTCCGGGTCGTTAGCCAGAGCTCGCGCAATGGCGACGCGCTGCCGCTCACCGCCCGAGAGCTCATTCGGACGATGGCGCACGCGGTCGCCCAGACCGACTTTCTCAAGGAGCGCAGAAGCACGTTGGTGACGCTCCCCGGCGCTGATCCCCTGGAAGATCATCGGCAGCTCCACGTTCCGTTGCGCGCTGAGCGTCTGGATCAGATTGAACGTCTGAAAGACGAAGCCGATCTTCTGTCCCCGAAGCGCTACAAGCTGCCGTTCCTTGAGGCTTTCCAGGTCAGAGCCGTCGATCTTGGCCGTCCCACCCGTCGGAGTATCAAGCGCCCCAAGGATGTGCATAAGTGTGGACTTTCCCGATCCCGATGGTCCCATGATTGCCACGACTTTCCCCGCAGCAATCGTGAGGTCTAGACCGCGGAGCGCGCGGACGATCGTCTTCCCAAGTTTGTATTCCTTGGTGATTCCCTGCATTTCGAGAAGCGCCATCGCTATCCGCCGCCTTCTTCCACCGTGTACTCGACCAGCTCAATCGCGAAGGTCTCGATCCATTCTCCGTCACGGAGCTCCTCGGCGAGAATGCGGGGCGAGATGTACACGGGGTTCGTGAGAGCAAAGGCGACAGTCATCCGCGTGTCTGCTTCGTCCGGATTGCTGAAGGTCCCCTCGAGGCACCAGACGCCGGCGATCGTTACGCCAACGATTTCGGTGAACAGCCCGCCACTCGGAAGGAGGTAGTCCTGGCCTTCCTCGAGCCGGTTTCGCTGGTCCATCAGGGCCTCGAGCGACGAGTAGCTCACGTCGTGCCCGCCGCCCGATGAGACTCGGGTTGCGCCGAACAGGAAACCGAAGCCGGTCGCCAGTTCGTCCTCGGTCCCCGTCTGCTCGGTCACCATCCGCACCGTGTACCGTCCGTCCTCGCGCGCCGTGACCACCAACTCGAGAATCTGCGGCTCGGTCATGTTCTCGGATGTCACGTTGTAGATCATGGTCGTCGTCCCGGTCGGGAAGACATCGAGATCGGACTGCCCGAGCACCCCGAAACCAAAGACCAGAATCCCCATTCCAACAATCAAACTCGTGATTCGCTTCATGTCTCCTCCTCCTGTCCGTATCTCGGATGAATCGTAGTCGCCTGGATTGAAGAACTTGTGGAGGTCTTCGTTCGCTATGGTGTGTCTTCCTTCTCGTGCACGATGGTTCGCATCTCGTCCAAGACGGCCTCGAGATCGCTGACCCGCCGCTCCAGTTCCAGCAAGCGCCCCCGGTTATGAGCCGCCGCTTCCTCTGCGAGCTGCGCGCTCGCCTCGGCGTTTTCGATCGACGTCTTAATCTCCGTCGCCCGCTGCTGGAAGTTCCCGCAGCCCGCTAAGGCCATTGCCGCGATCAGAACCACCGCGAGGACTGCGATCCCGCGTTTCATGCTTGTTCCTCCTCCTGGTTGTTCCCTCGGAATTGACTGTCGTACAGGCGCCGATACGCGCCACCGACCGCCAGGAGCTCATCGTGGTTTCCTTGTTCGACGATCCGGCCTTCTTCGATCACGACGATCCGATCGGCATTTCGGATCGTCGAAAGCCGGTGGGCGATGACGAAGCTCGTACGCCCCTTCATCAGCTGGCGCAATGCAGCCTGTATCTGCACTTCGGTTCGCGTATCGACCGAACTTGTCGCTTCGTCGAGGATCAGGATTCGCGGGTCGGCGAGAATGGCGCGAGCGATGGCGACCAGCTGTCGCTGTCCTTCCGAGAGGTTCGAGCCCCGTTCGGAGAGCTCCGTCTCGTAACCCTGAGGCAGCCGTCGAATGAACTCGTCGGCGTTGGCCAGCTTCGCGGCAGCCATCACGTCTTCATCGGTCGCTTCCAGTCGTCCGTAGCGGATGTTCTCCATCACCGATTCGGCGAACAGGAACGTCTGCTGCAGCACAACACCCAGCTGCCTGCGCAGCGACCCCTTGGTGACACGACGGATGTCGGTCCCGTCGATGCGGGCCGTCCCGTTCTCGATCTCGTAGAAGCGGGAGAGGAGATTCACGATCGTCGTCTTGCCCGCTCCGGTCGGCCCGACCAGAGCGATCGCTTGGCCCGGCTCAGCTCGAAGGCACACCTCGCGCAGAACCTGAACATCGGGGACGTACGCGAAGGTCACGTCCTCAAGTTCGACGGTCCCTTCGATTTGCGCCAGTTCGACTGCATCCGGCCGATCGACCAGATCTGGTGCCTCATCCAGCACCTCGAAGATGCGCTCTGCTCCGGCGAGTGCTGCCTGAACCTGGTTGTAGAGCCCACCGAGCTGCCGGAGCGGCTCGGCGAATCGCCGCGAGTACGTGATGAAGGTCGCGATCAGCCCGATCGTCACGACGCCTCGAATCGCCAGCCATCCGCCGATGCCAACGACGACAGCGACGTTCATGTTCGACAGGATCCCCATCATCGGCATGATCAGAAGGGCGTAGGTCATGGCGTGAATGCCAAGGCGCCGGACCGTCGCATTGTGCTCGTCGAATCGCTCGAGGACCCGATCCTGCTGGCCGAAAGCCATCACGACACGCTGGCCACTGTACGTCTCTTCGAGTGTCCCGTTCAGCGTGCCCAGGTTCTTCTGGTAGCCGCGGAACGCACCCCGCGTCTTCTTCCCGATCAGGATGACGAGACCGAACATCAGCGGAAGGATGATCATCGACGCGAGGGCCAGCCACGGACTCAGAATGAACATCACGACCAGAATCCCGACCATCGTCAGGAGCCCCGAGAAGAGCTGGGTCACGTTCTGGCTGAGCACCCGGCTGATCGCGTCGATGTCGTTCGTCAATCGGCTCATCGTTTCGCCCGAGCGGCGGCTGTCGTGGAACTTGAGGCTCAGCCGCTGGAGCTGGTCGAAGAGATCGCCCCGCAGCCTACGCATCGCCCTCTGTGCAGCGGTCGCAATCAGGACGCCCTGTCCGGTGTTGGCAATCCACGTGATCACGTAGGTCGCAAGCATCACAGCCACGATGCGCAGCAAGGAAGAGAGACTGTCGCCGTTGACGATCTTGTCGATCGCGACGCCCATCAGGTACGGACCGGCCAGAGCCATCGCCGTGCCGAACGCTGCAAGCACGAAAACAAGGATGATCGTCGCCCGGTAGGGCCGCATGTAACCGAGGAGACGCCGTAGCGCGCCACGGGTGTCCACCGCGCGATCGCCGCCGAACATGTGCCCGCCACGTCCCGGACGGAACATGCTCGTTCGCTCCCGGGCTCTCTGAGGTGCGTGATGTGCGTTACGTTCGGCCATCATGCGCCCCCTAGCTGCGACTGATAGATCTCGTTGTAGATCGGGCTCGATTGCAGAAGCTCTTCGTGCGTTCCGCTCGCGGCAATGCGCCCTTTGTCGAGGACGAGGATCTTGTCCGCCAAGAGGACGGTCGAGATCCGCTGGGCCACGATGAACCGCGTTGTCGTGTGTTCCGATTCGGCGATCAGCCGATCGAGCGCATCCTGCAGTCTGACTTCCGTCTCGATGTCGACGGCACTCGTCGAGTCGTCGAGGATGAGGACCTTCGGCCTCACGAGGAGTGCTCGGGCGATCGCGATCCGCTGGCGCTGCCCGCCGGAGAGCGTGACTCCTCGCTGACCGATCTCCGTTTCATAGCCGTCGGCAAGCGATTCGATGAACTCCGCCGCCTGAGCCGCTTCGGCTGCCGCGCGAACCTCCTCATCGGTCGCGTCCGGTCTGCCGTAGGTGATGTTCTCTCGAATCGTTCCGCCGAAGAGGACCGCCTCCTGAAGCGCGATGCCGATGTTCGACCGCAGGGAGCGCAGTTGCAGATCGCGCAGGTCGATGCGGTCAAACGTCACACGCCCCTCGGTCGCGTCGTAGAAGCGAGGAATCAGGTGGATGAGCGTCGATTTCCCGGAGCCTGTCGCTCCAAGAATGGCGACCGTCTCCCCAGGCTCGGCAACAAGATCCACACCACAGAGCACCGGCTCGGCGCCGTTCCCTCCGTACGCGAACGTGACATTCTCGAACGCGATCCGTCCCCGGGGCTCGGTGAGATCCCGCGCGTCCGGCCGCTCACGCACGTCGGCCTCCGCATCGAGGACCTCAAGGATTCTGCCCGCCGACGCGTTGGCCGCGGCGATCGGCCCCATCATGCCTGCGAGCATCATCAGCGGGAACATCGCGAACATGAGGTAGTTGATCGATGCCACTATCTGACCGGGCGTCATGCCTCCGCCCGTGGTCGATGTCCCCCCGATCCAGATTGCCCCTGCCACAGCGAGGTTCATGATCAGGACCATCGTCGGCATGAGAATGGCAACGAGGCGCATGATCCGAATGTTCTTGTCCATCAGCTGAACGTTCGCGTCGTCGAAGCGGTCAATCTCGTGGCGCTCGCGAACGAAGGCCTTGACCACGCGAACGCCGGCCAGATTCTCCTGCAAGACGGTGTTCAGCCGATCGAGCTTCTCCTGGACCCACGCGAACATCGGCTGTGCCCTTCGCGCGAACCAGACGACGAAGAGAACGATGACGGGGACGAACGCCGCCATCATCAGCGCAAGCTGCGGACTCGTCAGAACGAGAAGGGCCACCGCGCCGAGGATCCAGATCGGCGCGCGGGTCAGAATGCGCAGCGACATCATTACGATCATTTGCACCATGTGGACGTCGCTCGTCGACCGGGTGATCAGGTTTCCCGTCCGAAGCTCGTCGAGGTTGCCGAACGAGAACGACTGGACCTTCCGCACGAGGGCGCTTCGGATGTCGTGGGCGAATGATTGCCCGACGCGGACGGAGAAGTAGTTGTTCCCGAGCGCGAACAGGGCCGCCAGGATCGCAGCGCCGAGCATCATCAGCGACGTGGTCACGACGACGCGCAAGTCTCCACTTCCGATTCCCTGATCGATGATCCGCTGCGTCAGTCGAGGGATCAGCAGGTCGCTCGCCACCATGCCCAGGAGTAGAGCCAGAGCGATGATCGCCTGCACCCGGTACGGTTTGACGAAGCGGAGGAGCTTGCCGATCGACCTCATGTGGCCCCTCCTTCTTCGTCGATGTGTTCGAAGAATGGAGGATGATGGCGCGCATCATCCCCTGCGTCCGGCGCGAAACGATCATGGAGCTTCAAGAGCAGCCGCCGGAGCGTTGCCCTCTCGCTCTCGGTGTAGACGGCGCTCAGTTCCTCTTCCATCTCTCGGAAGGCTTTCCCGGCATCCCGTCGTAAATCCTTCGCCTTTGGCGTGATGAAGACGCGGACAACGCGTTGATCCTCCCGATCCCGCTCGCGGCTGATCCACCCGTCGCGCTCCATCCGCTGCAACATGTTCGTCACAGCCGCGGGACTGATGTGCATCGCCCGTGCCAGCTCGTGCTGCGGGATCCCGTCGACGTGCCACAGGTGGATCAACGCGAACCCCTGCCCCCTGTGGAGGCCGATCTTCTCCATGTGTGTTCGGAGGAGGTGGCCCGTCATCCGACAGACCTGGGCAAGCAGCTGCCCAACCGTCAGTTCTCGTTTCTCCTTGGACGTTTCGTGCATTCGTTAGCTCCTAGAAAGTCTCTGGCCTAATCGTTAGGCCGTGAACTATATCAGCCACGCTGTTTCTTGTCAATGCTTCTGCTCCTAGGCATTCAGCACATCGACCCTGACTCCACTTCGTGCAGAACTGCGAATACACTATCGAGAGCGATGAGCAAGCCAAGGAACTTCACTTCCTGGTCAGCAGGAAATTGGTCGACACACCTCCGTCTCGCGAACTCACTGATGGATCGCATTGCCGAGTTGGGCGTCAGCATCAACCCGGCGTCCCGGTACCCCAGGTATGCGAGGATCTTGCAGTCTCTATCCTCGGGCGACGTGCCCAGTAATCCTTCTCGGGAGGAGGTGAGTCTGGCTCACCAAGCGATCCGGGAGCTCACTCAGCTTGAGCACATCGTCGATGCGGTCGGGCAACTTGAGGAATCGAGAGCATGGCTGGGGAGACTGGAGGTCGCTGTCAATGGTCCCGCTCTGGTAGAGAACGAGAGTCAGGATACCGGCGCTCGGGATGCTCAATTCGAGTTGCTCACCGCAGCTCTCTTCTCACGGGCGTGCAGGATTGAGTTGGCGGAGCCTGACGTGGTTGTTAGATTCGGCGATCACGAGTTTGGGCTCGCCTCAAAGCGCATCAGCTCAGCACGCAAGGTACAGAGGCGCATCCGGGATGCGATTGATCAGCTTCGACGAGCTGACCTGGAAGGCCTACCCTGCTTGGATCTCTCCCTGATCAGCCATCCCCGCGATGGTTTCCTTCCCGTGGATGAAACCTCACAGGCGGCTCGATGGGTAAGAGCCGCAGCCGACGCGCTGTGTGAGAGATGCAGGCAGTACGTGATCTCACTTCCAACGAGCAAATGGGCTCCCATTTTGGGCTTGGCCACCTACGTTGATGTCATCTACAGATGCTCAAGAGCCTCCGCTTTCGGCATCACCAGCCGCTGGAGCTTCGCGTTCTTTCCAGGAACTCATGAGATACCCAGGTCGGACCTTGAGGGTATCATCACTCGGCTCGGGCAGGATCTTGATGGTGCTTCCTCAAGCCAGGACCGAATGGTCAGGCACCGAGAGCGGTTGACCAGGCACCGTGAGGGCCGGAGGCGACGGCTTCCGACACAGCGATTGCCGAGTTGGATCAAGAGCAGCCGTTTCGTCAGGCACTGCCGTGTAACGCTCCGCCAAAGGAAGCCGTGGGCTAATGTTCTCGGCGCGATATGGACGAGGCTCTGCAGAAGGGTTAGGGAAAATGGCACTGACACGTGATGGGGTGATGGCTCTGCGGGGCGAGTTCCCGGCGCTTCAGCAGACGCTTGACGGACGACCGATCGCGTTCTTTGACGGGCCGGGCGGGACGCAGGTCCACGGATCCGTGATCGATGCGATTGCTCGCTACTACACCGAGGCGAACAGCAACGCACATGGCGCGTTCGAGTTCTCCCGCCGAACCGACGAGACGGTCAGGGCGGCACGAGCCGCGATGGCCGACTTCCTCAACGCCGCGTGCCCGGACGAAATCGTTTTCGGCCCGAGCATGACCGCGCTGACGTTCAACCTCAGCCGATCAATCGGCCGAACCCTCTCCGACGGGGACGAGATCGTGGTGACTCGTCTCGATCACGACGCGAACGTTGCGCCGTGGGTCGCGCTCGAAGAGCAGGGCGCCGTGATCCGGAGGATCGACTTCGATCCCGCCGACTGCACGCTCGACATGGACGGCCTGCGCGCGGCGATCGGACCGAAGACGCGGATCGTCGCCGTCGGGGCCGCCTCCAACGCTGTCGGCACGGTGAACGACATCAAACGGATCGCCGAGTGGGCACACGACGCCGGCGCGTGGATCTATGTCGACGCCGTGCAGTACGCGCCGCATGCGGCGATCGACGTCCAGGATCTCGGGATCGACTTCCTCTCTTGCTCGGCCTACAAGTTCTTCGGCCCGCACCTCGGCGTCCTCTGGGGTCGCCATGACCTGCTCGACCAGCTCCCCGCCTACAAGGTCATTCCGGCCGAGGATGCGCCGCCGGACAAGTTCGAGACGGGGACACCCAACTTCGAGGGAATGGCCGGGGCGACCGCGGCCGTCGACTACTTCGTGTCTCTCGGACGCCGTTTCGGAGAACCGCCCGGCACGGGCAGCCGGAGAGTCGAGATCGAAACCGCCATGCGGGCGATTCGAACCTACGAACGAAGGCTGGTTGAGCGTCTGATCGACGGGCTTCAGGCGGTCGGAAGCCTGCGCATCTACGGGATCACCGATCCCGCGCGCTTCGACGAGCGCGTGCCGGTCGTCTCCTTCACCCTTGAGGGACACGCGCCCGAGGAGGTCGCTCGCCGGCTTGGCGAGCAAGCCGTCTTTGTCTGGAACGGTGACTTCTACGCCGTTCACGTCATCGAGCGGCTCGGTCTCAAGGAGGCAGGCGGCCTCGTTCGCGTCGGGATTAACCACTACAACACGGTGGACGAGGTTGATCGTCTCCTGGCCGCGATCGATGAGATCGCTCGCTGAGTCAGGGGAAGGCCAGCCGCCCGATCGCGTCTTCAAGCAGACTCCCGAAGTAGAGGGTGTTCCCCACCCGGATGACGGACGAGATCCCGGCGAAGGCCTCGCCGGACGGGTCCTGCAGGTTGTGGATGACGTCGCCTTCAGGGTCCAGGCCGAGGACGAATCCGTACCGGGGCGCGGCGCCGGCGAACCACGCAAGCGGGAGACGGGCAGCGACCTTCCGGATCCACGGGCGCTCGAGGGCCCAATCGATGAAGCCGTTCCGCGGGTTCATCAGGGCGAGCCAGAACGTGCCCTCTTCGTCACACGAGATTCCGTCCGGGAAGCCGGGGAGATTGTCGATGAAGACCTCGTCTTCGCCCCGGCGTGGCCCGGAGAGCCAGAACCGCCGTACGCGGTACTCCGTCGTCTCGACGACAAGGACAAACGATTCGTCGACGCTGACGGCGACGCCGTTGGCGTAGTAGAGCCTGTCGAGCAGAACGTCGACGGCGCCCGTGTTCGGCCGGTACGCCAGCAAGCGGCCGTGCGGGCGGTGTTCGAGAAGATCTTGGAGCGTGTCGGTCGTCTCGGTCGACGATTCGCTGAAGTAGATCGTCCCGTCGGGGCCGATGTCGAGATCGTTGACCAGGCCGAGCGAGCGTCCATCGATGTGGGTGACCAACTCGTCGACATCTCCCGCCTCGGAGACCGTGAGCAGGCGCCCGTAGAGGTCGCAGACGATCAGGTTCCCGCTCTCGTCGAAGTCCATCCCAAGCCCGCGTCCGTCGATCTCGGCAACCGTCTCCACTGCACCGTCGGACCACCGGACGATCGATCCGTCCTCGAGGCCACAGTAGACGTCTCCCGCGTCATCGATGGCCGCGCTCTCCGGAGCGGAGCCGACGACGAGTCGTTCGGTGTCGGCGAGCACGTCGTTCGGTGCGTAGACGTCAGCCAGCTCCGGCGCTTCAGGCGGCGTCCACCGCGCCGGATCGATCGGCACTGGCCACAGGAGCAGATAGGCACCAAGCGCTCCGAGCGCGACCGCGAGTCCGATCAGCCAAGGTCTTGTCATCGCTCCCTCCTTCCGCACACTACACGAATGGCATCCGGCCGGTCTTCCGGCCGAGACGGGCAACAACTTGATCGAACTGCGCTCTCGACATCTCAATCCGCTCGAGCAGATGGCCCACCGAGACCTCGATGTCCTCTTCAGACGGCCTGTTCGCCGCGAGGATTCCCTGCGCTTCTTCTTGCGTGATTGCACCTTGACGGATCATCGCGGCAATGTCGGGCAACACACGGCTTACCCCGTGATGGCGCTCGTACAGGAAGGCAGCCGCGTCGTGGATCAAGCAATCCCCGTGCCCGAGGATCGCATGGTTCTCGGGTCTTCGGTATCCGGCGTCGAGCGCCTCCAGGTGGTTCACAATCGCCACTTCGTCGTACGCCTCAAACAGGAAGAAAGCGAGGAATTCCGGCACGATCTCGCCACGGCGAATCCCGGCGCCGAGAAGCTCTCGGAGAATCCTCCGCCGTAGGCGCAAATTCGGCACGAGGTAGAGCAAGAGAAGGCGCAGCCGGCGGATGAGTGTCCGATACCGCGCGCGCAGCGCGGCAGGCGAGTGTTCCTCCAGATTGGATGTAAGGATGCCGATGCCGAGGTCACGCGTCCCCGCGTGCCAGTGTCGCAGCATCTGCATCGGCGATCGGCCGTGTACAAAGAACGGAATGCGCAGATCGAGACAGCCTCGGACCGAGAGGATGTAGCCGCCCAACGAGCACGCGATGCAGGGATCTCCGAGCTTGCAGAGCGCCGCGCGATAGAACGCTCTGTAGACTTCCCAATCCGGCCTGTAGACGAAGTGATCGACCCCAGTCGCGCGCCCGATCTCGCGGATGTTGTGCCACGCGTAGTCTGTGAGGAATCCGTTGTCGAATGTGATGGCCAACACATTCGCATCGTAGGCCGAGGTGAGCCGGTGGAGGACGTAGGTGCTGTCCTTGCCCCCGCTCATGCCGACTGCGGCGTCGTAATGGAGTCGCCCACGGTAGCGTTTCAGTCTGTCGACGAGGAGTGGGCGGTTCCGCTCGAAGTCGAGGATCGAGGCCTTCGTCTCGTCCCAATGGCGGCAGTAATTGCAGAGGCCGGATTCGTCGAGCCGGACGTGGAACCTCCCCACAGGAAGCAGGCAGCGCCGGCAGTGTGTGTGCTTCGAGTTCAAACGGCTCCTTCGCGTCGGGGGATTCGAGGCCAGCCTACTGCGGAGAACCCTCGGCGAGCAAAACGAACCTTCGCGACGCTTCGTCGCTTCCTGAGGGTCAAGGTTGCGAGCGGGACGCTCGGGAGACGGCCCATCGCGTAGGATGGCCACGAATCGCAGGTCCGCCGAGGAGGCTCAAGACACTATGAATGTCATCGTGCTGCACGGAAGCGCGCGGAAGGGCGGCGACACGGACACGCTCGCCGAGCACTTCGTTCGCGGATTGGGCGGCGAGGAGAAGCACGCGGTTACCCATTTCCGACCGATCGAGATGGAGATCGCCCACTGCCGTGGCGAGGAGTGCATGGGCTGTTCGGCGGGCAAAGGCTGCGTAGTCCAAGACGACATGCAGGCCGTCTACCCCGTCTTTCGCGACGCCGACATTGTCGTGATGGCGACCCCAATGTTCTGGGGCTACATGACCTCCCAGTTGAAGACGCTGTTCGACCGGTTCGAGGCCGTCGTTTCACCTACGTACTTCGGGAACAAGGATTTCGTCCTCCTCATCGGATACCGACACTACTACGGCTCGATGGTCGAATGGCTCGATCGGATCTGTGAGGGCTTCGGAAGCCGCTCGCACGCGCTCCTCTGTCAAACCTTCGATCCGGAGACGGGCCAAGACGTTCCGATCACCGAGACCCCGGAGCGACTCGAGGAAGCCTTCGACCTCGGCCTGCGAATCGCGGACGCCAGCACCGCCAGCTAGCGGCGTGAGCTGCAGGAGGGCCTACCCAGCCGTCGAGACAAGCACGACGCCGGCAAGGACGAGCGCGACGCCGACGAGTGCGATCCGATTCGGCCGTTCCCGCAAGAACAGCACCGAGTAGATCAGCGCAAAGACGAGGGTGGAACCTCGGATCGGCGAGATGATGCTCGCCGGTGCAAGATTCAGCGCCGAGAGCCAGAGAAGCCAGCCGAGGAATGCGCCCCCGACCCCGGAAAGCAGAGTGAATCTCAGTCCCATCCGAGTGATCCTCCGAGGGAACCGCGCGCGAAGAAACGGGAGGATCGCTCCAATCGTGATCACGCCGGAACAGGAGAAGACGAACAGGAGCGTGGCCGGCGACAGGCCGTTCTGCAGCGCCAACTTCGACGGAATCGTCTCAGCGAATCCCCACAGAAAGCCGGTTAGTAGGCCGAAGAGCGAACCAACCAGATGCTCGCGAATCCGCATCCGCTGGCCGACGAGGAAGTAGGCACCAACGATCGCGAGGACGGCGGCGACCACGACCTGCCATCGGAGCGGCTCGCCGAGAATCAGGATCGCCGTTGTTACGCCCCAGACCGGCGCCGTACTCGCGAGCGTGGCCGTCTGATAGGCCGGCGCACGCTGCATCGCCATCAGGTAGAAGAACCCGCCGAGCGTCGAATCGAGAAACCCTGCGAGAGCGGCCATGCCGACCGCGAGCATGCTAGGAAACGTCAGCGTGCCCGTGGCCACGGCGAAGATCAGCGCGAGCGGAGCCACCAGCAGCCACCTGGCGAGCATGTACGAGAGAACGTCGATGTGGCGGAGGGCCGGCTTGGCCGCGGTCATCCCGATCGCCCACGTCGCTCCGGATGCCAGCGCGAGCAAGATCGCCGTCATCGAACCTCCCTCCGTCGGACGGGAGTATACGCCTACGTTCTTCCCGGTATTCTCTCGGCGTGAATCGCCGACAGGAGCGCGTGACCGAGACCGCCAGACTGCGTGTTCGACCGGCCGGACCGGACGATGTCGAACTGATCTACGGCCTGTGGACCGACCCACGCGTGATGACGTTCGTCGGCTTTCCGAGTGGCGCGCCGTCGAGTCGCGATGAGATCCGATCCCAGATCGAGCGTGACGCTCAGCGGCCGACCCAGAGGTTGTTGATCGCAGAGCGGGCCGACGACGGCGAGTCGATAGGCCAATGCAAGCTTGGGAGGCCCAATGAGGCTGGCGTGAGCGAGCCGGACATCAAGCTCTTGCCCGCCTTCTGGCGCAAGGGCTACGGGCGCGAGCTGTGGGCGGCGATGATCGAGGTTCTCTTCCGGGAGACCGACTGCGACATCGTCCAAGGCACCCCGAATGTCGCCAACAGCGCCTCGATCCGGATGATGGAGGCGTGCGGCATGACCCGCGTGGGACGAGGCATCTTCGAACCGCTGGGGCACATGAAGGACATCATGACCCCGGTCCCCCACTACGTCTATCACATCTCCCGCGGAACATGGCAGCAAAAGGCGTCCTCCAGGACACGTAATCCTGGAGGGCACTTCGCTTCCTAGCGAGTGGTAGAGCCGCCTAGCCGGCCCAGAGGTGCCCGGTGTTGACCGGCTTGCCTTGGAGCTTCAAGTAGTAGAAGAGCTGCGCCTTGTGCTGCTCGAGATGGGCGATCATCTGTAGCAGCTGCCGCCCGAGAGCCATCTCGCGCGGATCCCACGGTGCGCTGACCTTCCTGTTCGCCAGATCCTCTTCGCCACTTTGCTCGATCATCGCAAGCGCAATGGCCTTGTCTTCGGCGAGGAGCCGCTTGGCCTCCGCGACGGAGTCGATCGCGGGGAGTTTCTCAGCTGGCGGCAGCATCTCCTCCGGCGGAAGCTCGCTCAAATCGACGCCCTCGGGCATCCCCCAGTCTCCGGTGACGAACCCCTTGCACGCGGCGCCGCAGGCGTCGGTCAGGTGCCGGAGAACCTGGCCGATCGTCATCCAGTTCTCACCCGTCGCCGGCTTCCAACCGAGTTCCGCGTCGTTCACTATTCCGATCAGACCGTCCGTTGATGCGTACGCCGATTCGATCTGTGACTTCAGAAGCTCCATCCACGTCATTTGCTTCCTCCTCTGTCCGGCTTGCCTGTTGAAGTCCGTCCCCTTCCGCAGCGCGCTTGCGAGGGACGGCTCGAGACGACGCATCCGCCGCCAGGTTTGCACGACCCAAGGCTACCCTTCCTCGACGGATTCGGCTAGGGTGGCCCGAGGTGAGTGACATGATCCGAAGAGCAAGCGGCGCGATTCGACACGTGTTGATTCTCGGGCTCGTGTTGGGCCTCTTCGCCGGCGTCGGGTGCGACGACGATTCGCCCGCCACGACCGTGGAGGCGACGGCTTCGGTTGCGGGCGAACTCCCCAACGAGACGGCGGACGCGGGAGAAGGGTCCACGTTCTCGCTCGCCGCTTCCAACGCGGCGTTCACCTTCGACCTGTACCAAACGCTGCAGCGCGATCCGGGCAACCTCTTCCTGTCGCCGTACAGCGTCTCCGCGGCCCTGGCGATGACGCTCGCCGGCGCTCGCGAGGAGACGGCCGCACAGATGGCTGAGGTTCTTCACTTCGACGCCGATCAGAGCCAGGTCCACGGGGCGTTCCGCGATCTGGACGAAGTCTTGAGTCAGCGGGGCGAAGTGGTTGTGCCGTACGAAGGTGAAGGATTTGACTTCCACGTCGTCAACGCGATGTGGCCTCAGACGGGGTATCCGTTCCTCGATTCGTTCGTCGACACGCTGACGACGAACTACGGAGCGGGCTTGCACGAACTCGACTTCGAGACGAGCCCGGAGAGTGCACGGTCGACGATCAACGAATGGGTGAGCGACCAGACCGAGGAGAGGATCCGGGATCTCCTTCCGGAGGGCGCTGTCGACGAGAGCACAAGGCTGGTTCTGACGAACGCGATCTACTTCAACGCACCGTGGCTGGAGGCATTCAACCCGGAGAACACGACGACCGAGCCGTTCAGGCTGTTGAGCGGCGAGACGGTCAACGTACCGATGATGCACAAGACCGAATCGATGGACTACGCTGAATGGAATGGCGGCGTGGCGTTCGAGCTTCGATACAACGGCGACGAGCTCTCGATGGTGGTTCTCGTCCCGGATGAGGGCGCTTTCGAGACGTTCGACGCTTCGTTGACGGCCGACGTCTTTGACGGAATTGTCGAATCGTTCGAGTGGCGCAGGATCGCGCTCGGGCTGCCGCGGTTCGAGTACACGTACGCCGCATCACTGGTCCCTGCCCTGCGATCTCTCGGGATGACCGACGCGTTCGACGGAGAGCTTGCCGACTTCTCGGGGATCACGGGAGCGCGAGATCTCGTCGTCTCCGACGTGCTGCACAAGGCGTTCGTCTCCGTCGATGAAGAAGGGACCGAAGCTGCCGCAGCGACGGCCGTCCTCTTCCGCGCAACCGGCATGCCGGCAGAGCCGTTGACGCTCACCGTCGACCGGCCGTTCCTGTTCGTTCTTCGCGATCGGCCGACCGGGAGCATTCTGTTCATCGGGCGCGTGCTGGAGCCGTAGCGTGGCCTTCGGCCGCGATGCACGATGATCGAGTACACCGACCGGATCGAAGGAGATGCGAGATCGTGAGAGAAGCCTTCGAGAACGTGAAGGGCCAAGTCGGCGGTTGCGGAATCTGGTGCGGCAGCTGCGCCGTCGGAAACGGAGCGATCCGCGAGATCGCCCACCGGTTCGACGAGGTCCTCGACGCCCACGGCGTCCGTCACTGGGCGCCGCCCGAGCTGGACTACTCGGCATTCTCACTCGGCCTTGCCACGATTGCGCGTGTAATGAACGAGGGGACGTCCCGTAACATATCCGATCTAGCGTAGCTCGCCAGCCAGCCGCTCTACGTCCCGGCAAACCTCGAGTGCCTCGTCCAGATCGCGGCCCACCCCGACGACGCCGTGACGCTCTAGGATCACAGCGTTGGTGTTCCTGTTGACCAGAAGGTCGACGGCACGATCGGCGAGTTCTTGGGTCCCGGGCGGCTGAAACGGCGCCACGGGCACATTGGCGCGGAGGACTGCTGAGTCGCCGACGGGGAGCTCGTCCATCCCATCACCCGCCGTGACAGCCTTCGGACTGTGCGTGTGGACGACCGCATACGTGTCGGGGATTCGAGCGTAGATCGCAAGGTGAAGCCGAACCTCCGAGGATGGGGGTCGATCTCCCTCGACCACGTTTCCTGCGAGATCCAAGAGAACCAGGGCTTCAGGCCGCATGGTTTCGTAGCCCATCCCGGATGGCGTGATGAGCACGCGATCCCCGAGCCGGCAGCTGACGTTTCCGAGCGTCCCGGTGATGAGGCCCAGCGTCGCCATCCGCCGGGCGGTCGCGATCACGTCACCGCGAGAGCACATCATCGACCGCTTCCTCGAACGGCGCCGTCAGGATCCCTCGTTCGGTGACAATCCCCGAAACGAGACTGTGCGGTGTCACGTCGAACGCTGGGTTGCGGACCGGGGTGTCCTGCGGCATCACGCTGACGCCGCGGACCGTTCTGACTTCGTCCGGTGCGCGCTCTTCGATCGGGATCGCTCCACCGCTCGGGCAGGCAGGGTCGATCGTCGAGATCGGCGCCGCCACGTAGAACGGGATTCGATGATGATGAGACACGACCGCCAGTGAGTACGTCCCGATCTTGTTCGCCACGTCTCCGTTGCGTGCAATCCGATCCGCCCCCACGAGCACGAGATCGACTTCGCCCCGAGCCATCAGGGACGCGGCGGCCGCGTCAGCGATCACCTCGTGAGGGATCCCATCTTGGGCAAGTTCCCACGCAGTCAGACGCGCTCCCTGCAGCCTGGGACGCGTCTCGTCGACGAAGACCTTGACGAGTGTCCCGCTCTCCCACGCCGCACGTACGACCCCAAGGGCGGTTCCGTAGCCGCCGGTGGCGAGCGCCCCGGCGTTGCAGTGGGTCAGGACGGTCGCGCCTTGAGGAACAAGCCTGACGCCGAGCTGGCCGATCCGGCGGTTCGCGGCGACCTCGTTCTCGTGAATGCGCCGCGCTTCGTCAATCAATGCCAGCACGAGTTCGTTGTGACCGGTCTCGGCCCGCTTCTCGAACACAGCTTTCATCCGACCAAGCGCCCACGTCAGGTTGACGGCCGTCGGTCGCGTGCCCGCGAGCAGCGAACAAACGCGACGAAGACACCCCCACCGATCGCCCATCACAGACGGATCGCTCAATCCGAGGACGACCCCATACGCCGCGGCGATGCCGATGGAGGGCGCGCCGCGGATTGCCATCGTGCGGATCGCATCGGCAAGCTCATCGACGTTGGTGATCCGCAGGACAACCAGTTCCTCGGGCAGACGTCGCTGATCGATCAGCTCCACGGCGCTGTCTCGAAAGACGATCGGTTCGATGGGCACGGCTCGGGCACCTCCGCGTCCATCATGCCGTCAGCCGGGCGCCAGGCCAAGGCCGGTCGGGAGCGTGCGTGTGCTCGAGTCCCACGCCGCCCGGACGTGGCGTGTGTGGCATCCGATGCGCGCAAGGGTTGCCTTCAGCATCGCGGATCTGCAGGATGAGATGCCATGCAAGGAAGAGAAGAGGACCGTGCCGGAAGGATCAAGATCGTCCAAGCCGACATCACGACGCTCGAAGTCCATGCGATCGTCAACGCGGCCAACGAACGGATGCTCGGCGGAGGGGGCGTCGACGGCGCGATCCATCGAGCCGCAGGGCCGGGTCTTCTCGACGAGTGCCGAAGTGTCCCCGAGGTACGCTCCGGCGTGCGGTGTCCGACCGGGGAGGTGCGAATCACGGGCGGCCATAACCTGAAGGCCCGTTACGTGATCCACACCGTCGGCCCGGTTTGGCGCGGCGGCAGTCACGGAGAGCCGGAGCTTCTCGCCGCCTGCTATCGCTCGTCCCTCCAGCTGGCGGAGGAGCGGGGCATCCGCTCGATCGCCTTCCCCGCGATCAGCTGCGGCGTCTACGGGTACCCGATCGATGGGGCCGCCGCGATCGCCATCGAGGAGACTGTCCGTTTTGTGGATGAGCGACCGCTCCCAGAGCGCATCCTCTTCGTCGCCTTCTCCCAAAGCATCTTCGACGCATACCGTGCACGTCTGGAGGATCGGGCCCACGGAGGGCGTACCCTGCTACGATGACGCATGACTCCTGAGTGGGCGGATTGGGAGAACAAGGTTCTCGTCAACTTCCTCGACGAGGAGCGGATCGAGCGTCTTCCGGCGAGATGGAAGAAGCGGATGGTCATCCTCCGCTGGCTGGTCGAGAAGTTCGAGCCAAACCGGAAGTATCCTCAAGCTGAACTGAACCGGATCCTCTCGCGACATCACTCGGACACGGCCACGATCCGGCGCGAGTTCATTGTCTACGGGTTGATGGATCGGAAGGACAGCATCTACTGGCGAGTCCAAAACTTCCGGAGTGATTGAATCGCGTCACACTGTTACGTACGCTCACCCGCATCTCGCTTCATCTTGTCTGTTACCCGCCACGGGCAAGAAGGGAGTCCCATGATTCAAATAGGAACCGTGACCGCCGACATCCGTTTCGACGCCGGAACGCTGGAAAAGATGTTCGCCGATCCCGAAGGCGTGTTGAAGGACGTAGAGACCTTCTGGAAGGCCGAGGAACCGATGCGGTACACGAAGGGATGGCACGATGGCGTCGATGTGCCGGTTGACTGGGACCACTTCCGCACCGTCGTCAACGGGATAGCCGAGCTCTCGCCGATGGACCGCGCGGAGCATCCAGCGCTCGCGACAACGCGCCGCGTCATAGAGCAGGAGGATCGTTTCATCGACGAGGGACTCGAACACCTGTGTGCGTTCCTGCCGGACAACCCCGCGACCCTCGACATCAAGATCCTGTTCACGGGCGGGATCCGAGCCTACGCGTTCGCCAGAGAACACGTTGTCATCGATTCAACTTCCAGGAAGTGGCACGACCAGGACCTTACCATCGACGAGAAGGCCTCGTGGATCCTGAATCTCCTCGTCCACGAGTGCTGGCACGCGGGCTACAGCGAGAACCGAGACCAGAGACGTGAGACGCCGCCGGAGGACGAGGCTCTGTATCGGCTACTCGACAACATCCACAACGAGGGGCTGGCAACCTACGTCAACTACACCGCGCAATCCGTCTTTCCCGCGCCTGTCGAAGAGGACTTCCGGATGCTCGACGACCCGGAACAAGTCGCTGCCAAGTTCGCGTCGATGAACGCGATCCTGGCGAAACGCCACACCATCGATGAGCAGGCACTGAAGAAGCTCGCGTGGGACGAGGGCGTCCTCGGACGTGCGTTCTACATCGGCGGAGCGTACATGGCACGCGTGCTTGACGAGCGCGCGGGGCGGAATGCACTGAACGATACGATCGCCAAGGGGCCGCTCTCGTTCGTGGAAGACTACAACCGCGTCGCCGACGAGGAATACCGCGTGCCCATTCGCGCCGGTTGAACCGATTGGCCCCGCGCGTCGACCTACGCTTGATCGATTCCAGTGCCGCGGTGAGGCTTTGGGCACGTAGCGACCTAGGAGGTTCACCCATGGAACTGCGACCGCTTCAGCTCCCGAGCGACTTCGCGCCCATAGGAGACATGATCTTCGACACGTTTCAGTACCCGGAGAATCCGGACTGGAGCGTTCAGACCGACGAGCAGGAACAGCTGGTTCATGCCGTGCGCAGTTTTCGGCGGATGTGGCCGCTCTTCCGCGTCGTGCAGGTCCTCTCCCCACCGATGCGCGACCTGTTCCGGGGTTACGTTGCGATCGAGGACGGAAAGATCGTCGGCCTGACGATCATTCAGCGCCGTGGAACGACGAGCATCTGGATCGTCGGAACGGTAGGCGTTCTTCCCGAGTACCGAAGACGCGGCCTTGCACGAGCGGGCCTCGAGAAGTCGCTCGAGATGATGCGGGAGCATGGCGCCACAAAGACGTGGCTCGGCGTCATCAACGGAAACACCCCGGCGCAAGGCCTCTACGAGAGCTTGGGCTTCGAGCTCTACGACGGAATGATCGTCTACACACTGACCGATCCTGTTGCCCCGACCGTGACACCGCTTCCTGCCGGGTTCACCACCTCTAGGCTCCGCCGCTCGGACTGGAAGACGCGTTTCGAGCTCGAACAGCGAATCGCGCCCGCGGAGACGCGCCTCTACGAGCCTGTCGAGAAGGGACGTTTTCGTATTCCGCTCGCGATGCGCCTCCTCATCCCGATCGTGAACCTCGTGCAGCGAAGCAGAGAAGAAGATTACGTCGTCCGCGAGTCCTCGGGAGGCCGCGTCGTTGCCCGCTTCGGGTTCGATGCGTCGAAGCGCGGCAAAGGCGTCAACAGCATCCGAATCCGACTCGACACGGAACGACCGGAGCTCGCTCCGCACCTCGTCAGCATCTTGCTCAGCAAGGTTGTTTCACACAGCCCGAATCTGCGGGTTGAGCTCGGCGTCCCGCGTTGGATGACGGCCGTCGCCGAGGCTGCAGAGTCCTTCGGATTCGTGAAGCGCGTCGAATACCTCCAGATGGGCCGAGTGCTCTAGCCGCGCGCGCGCGATGACGGCAGTCCCCGCGCTGCATCCGCCGGCCGTAGCCGGTACACTCGAGAGCGATTCGCACGCAGGAGGCCCCATGACCGAGTAGTCCGCGACGGAGCTTGCTGACGACCCACGAGAGCCTGGCTCTTTCGTCGGCGTCGCGCGCGGAGTACCGGTTGACCTCCAATTCTCGTTTGCCCCTTCACGCTTCTCTGTCGCGCACGCCGTGTAGTCTTGCACGAAGGGAGTGACCGTGTCTTCGATTGTCTTCAAGGACGTGTCGTTCGCGTACGACGCGTCTCCGGACGGACTCTTCTCGGAGCTTCGATTCGGCGTCTCTGAAGGCTGGACCGGCGTGATCGGCGCCAACGGCGCCGGCAAGACGACGCTCCTGCGCCTCGCTTGCGGCGAACTCCTGCCGCGCCGAGGGTCCGTCGACCACCCCCAGACAGCCCAGTACTGCCCGCAACGAACTGACTCTCCGATGCCCGAACTCGGCGCCTTCCTCGCCGCGACAGATGGAGAGGCCTTTCATCTCCGCGGACGGCTCGGCATCGAGGAGGGCTGGCTCGAACGCTGGAACACCCTCAGTCACGGCGAGCGCAAGCGGGCCCAGGTCGGGACCTGCCTCTGGCTGGAGCCGGAGCTTCTCGCCGTCGATGAGCCGACGAATCACCTCGATCGCGAGGCGCGGCGAATGGTCGTCGAGGTCCTTCGCGCCTATCGCGGGATCGGTCTCCTCGTCAGCCACGACCGAGAGCTCCTCGATCATCTGTGCCGGCATTGCCTGTTCGTCGACCCGCCGATCGCCGTGCTCCGATCGGGCGGCTACACGACGGCCCGAACGGCGCTCGAAAAGGAGGCCGATCGCGAGAGGGAGTTGCGTACGAAGGCAGTACGAGATCGTCGCCGCCTCGAACGCGAGGTTGTGCAACGTCGCTCGCACCAGCACAAGGCGGAGGAGGCTAAGTTCCTCCGCGGGATCGATCCGCGTGACAGCGATGCCCGCGCGAAGGCGTACGCCGCGCGGAACACCGACAGTCGCTCGGGGAAGCGTCTCCGCCAGATCGAAGGGAGACTCCGGCAGGCGGAGGAACACGAAGCCTCAATCCAGGTCTCTCGCCCGGAAGATCTGGGAATCGAAGTACAGGGGAGCGCCTCGTCGAGAAACGCCCTCCTTCGCGTTTCCTCCGGCGCGCTGCCGCTCGGAGAGGGTCGAAGCGTCCGGTTCCCCGACCTCCTCATGCAGCCATCCGATCGCATCGCTCTGGTCGGGCCGAACGGGTCGGGCAAGAGCACCCTGATTCGCCACATCGTGGTGCAGATCGGTCTGCCGGGAGAGAGGGTCATCTACATCCCTCAAGAGATCCCGGCCGAACGTTCGACCGAGATCATGGCCGAAGTGCGCGGCCTGCGGGGTGAGACCCTCGGCCGGATGATGCGGTGGGTCAAGCGTCTCGGATCCGATCCCGCGCGCCTTCTGGAGAGCGAACTGCCGAGTCCTGGCGAGGTCCGCAAGCTGATCTTGGCGAAACACCTCGCGCTCGAACCACACCTAGTCATCATGGACGAGCCGACGAACCACATGGACCTGCCCTCGATCGAATGCGTCGAGGCGGCCCTCTCAGACTTCCCGGGCGGCCTTCTTCTCGTCAGCCACGACGTGCGATTCCTCGGCGCACTGACGACGATCCGCTGGGAGATCGAGCCGGACGAGACCTCCGAGGCAACGTTCTCGCTCCACGTTCGAGTTGCAAGACCAACCACGTGAGTTAAGAACGAGAGAAGACTGCCTGACGTTGCTGTCTTTCATGGCATTGTACTTGTCGTGCTATACTGCCTAGAGTAAGGCGGTGTCGGATGGTGCGAAGACGGTCGTTCTCTCTCGGTTCCTTGTTGGCGATCCTCGTTCTGCTGAGCAGCCTTCCAGGCGGTTCGAGTGTCAACCTTGAACAGGAGAGATCCTCACGTGAAGGCCGCGCTCTCGCCGTGACGAACGGAGGCGAGGCCCTCCTTGTTGTCAACTCCGATTCGAACTCCATCAGCCTTGTGTCACTTGACACGCGAACGATGATTGCAGAGATCACCGTCGGCGTCCAACCCAAGGCGGTCGCACTGCACCCCTACGAGGCTCTTGCTTACGTGACGAATCATGAATCGGACACCGTGTCTGTCGTCGATCTCGAGACCCACACCGTCGCCGTGACAGTCTCCGTGAGTGATCGGCCGGTCGGCATCGCCGTCCGAGGACAGGGAGATCTCCTGGCGGTCGCGGAGTACGGCGCCGACACCATCCGCGTGCTCAACCTCGAGACGTTCGAGACCGTGGCGCATATCCCCGTGATCGACCGGCCGTACGCGGTCGCGTTCACTCCCCAGGGAGAGACGCTTGTGGTCACCCACCTGCTCGCCGGCTCGGTCACGATCATCGACATCGACAGCCGGTCGACGACGACTGTTCCCACGTGGGCGAACGTCGCCCCCGCCGCCGGCGTGACCCTCAATGCGGAGGGCTCTCGCGCCTACCTCCCTCAGACTATGGCTCACGGTCTCGGTCGAAACACGCAATTCGACAACACTGTCTTTGCCAAGGTCTCCGTGGTTGACCTCAAGGAGCGCGTACACGCAACAGCAGAGCACGTCTCGCTCCCGGAGAAGGATCAACCGGTAGGCTTGCCGTGGGACGTCGCCCTGGCAAAGGACGGCGCGGAACTGTGGGTTGTCAACGCAGCCAGCAACGACTTGTCCATTCTTTCGATCGAGGATCCGACAAGACCGCGCCGAGTAGCACACGTCTCTGTGGCCGACAACCCAAGGGGGATCGTGATGGACGAAAGCCGCGGGCTCGCCTACGTGTCGAATGCCCTGGCCGGATCGGTGAGCGTCATCGATACGGCGACCTACGCCGTAATCGATGAGGTCATTGTGACGAACATCCCGCTGCCTCCGGTGCTCCTGACAGGTAAACGACTCTTCCACACCAGTGCGCGTAGCGATGTGTCGAAGGCGGCGTGGATCAGCTGTAACACGTGTCATGTCGAAGGCGAGCACGACGGGCGAACGTGGCTCCTGCAGTTCTCCGGCAACGTGCCGGATGGAGCTGATCCGGTGGTGCGCAGGAACACGACGAGCTTGCTGGGGATGATCGAGACGTATCCACTCCGCTGGTCCGCGGAGTGGGACGAGTCGGCGGACAGTGAGTTCTCGATTCGCCGCGAGCAATTCGGTACCGGTCTCATCGAAGGCGAGATGCACCCGACGCTGGGAACTCCCAATCAGGGTCGTTCTTACGAACTCGACTGTCTCGCTGCCTTCATAGACAGCCTGCGTCTACCGGAGAGTACGCACGTGCTCGGGCCGATTGAGGAGAGGGGTAACGCGCTGTTCGAGTCGGAACGCACAGGATGCGCAGTCTGCCATCCTGCACCCCTGTACACCGATCTGAAACAGCAGGATGTAGGCACCGTCCCTGGGGAGAACGCTGAGTGGTTCGGCCCACGAATCGACACCCCGACGCTACGCTTCCTCTACGACAGCGCGCCCTACTACCACGACGGCAGCATCGCGACGCTGGAGGACGCACTCACGTTCGCCTCGCCGGAGAGCGAGCACGACATGACCGGCATCTTATCGGAGGTCGAGTTACAGGAGCTGATGGCGTTCCTATTGGCGTTACCCGTCAAGACACCATGAGCGGCCTCTGGCGTGTTGAGAAAGAGAAACCTGTCAAGAGATGAGAACGGGAGGAGCTTTGAAGATCGCGCGTGCCGGAAGGTTGCTGTGCGCAGTCATCCTTGCCTTCGTGGCGATGACCGTTGGATCGAGCGCGAAGACGCAGAATGCTGTCTGGGTTGACGAATTCGACGGAGAGCTGGCGACAGGGTGGGAATGGCTTGCGCCCGCCAGCGAAGCGGAATCGAGCCTGACCGAACAACCAGGACTCCTTCGGATCACGACACAAGTCCGCGATGAGGGCCTGCTGAAAGGTGCCATTGCCCGCCCTGTCTCTGCCAGCGACTTCGTCATCGAGACCCAGGTCTTCTTTACGCCAGAAGAGAACTTCCAACGGGCGGGACTCCTGATCTACGGCGACAGGGAGAATCACCTTGTCCTCTCACGTGCATACTGCGGCTTCGTGGACTACGGCTGCGTGCGAAACGGCATCTACTACGACAGCACGACGTCGACAGACAGTTACGCCACGGAAACGACGAGCCAAGACGTCGCCTGGCTACGACTCACCAAGTCCGGTACCAACGTCCGCGCCGAGTACAGCGATGACGGAACGACATGGCAGTTCATTGGTGCCCATGAGTTCTCCTACTCCGGCGTTCCCACCGTCGGTCTCATTGCAGACGGGAATCGGGCGGAGTCCCCGGGGGTGCCGGCCTACTTCAACTTCTTCCGTGTCGAGTGGCCCGACGACACTGCCGCTGCCGGTCCCCAAACCCAGGACTCGCAGGATACCACGCCGGAGCAAGACGCTGACTCAACCCAGCCGAAGGTCTCCGACGTTCGGTGGGTTGATGAGTTCGACGGAACGCTCGACGCTGACTGGACGTGGCTCAACGCGGACGACACAGCACATTCCAGCCTCACGGAGCGGCCTGACTACCTTCGGATCACGACACAAGTCCGCGATGAGGGCCTGCTGAAAGGTGCCATTGCCCGCCCTGTCTCTGCCAGCGACTTCGTCATCGAGACCCAGGTCTTCTTTACGCCAGAAGAGAACTTCCAACGGGCGGGACTCCTGATCTACGGCGACAGGGAGAATCACCTTGTCCTCTCACGTGCATACTGCGGCTTCGTGGACTACGGCTGCGTGCGAAACGGCATCTACTACGACAGCACGACGTCGACAGACAGTTACGCCACGGAAACGACGAGCCAAGACGTCGCCTGGCTACGACTCACCAAGTCCGGTACCAACGTCCGCGCCGAGTACAGCGATGACGGAACGACATGGCAGTTCATTGGTGCCCATGAGTTCTCCTACTCCGGCGTTCCCACCGTCGGTCTCATTGCAGACGGGAATCGGGCGGAGTCCCCGGGGGTGCCGGCCTACTTCAACTTCTTCCGTGTCGAGTGGCCCGACGACACTGCCGCTGCCGGTCCCCAAACCCAGGACTCGCAGGATACCACGCCGGAGCAAACCACCGGCCTTGCTCGGGCGGGAATCACCAGCGTTCGGTGGGTACCGGGAGACCAGTTCATTGAGGTGACCTTCGACACGTTTCCCGTTTGGGGCGGGTGGACGATGTACGTCAGCGGGGAACCTGTCTCGATGGAGGGCGACCCAGGCCAGGTCATTGTCCGGCCGAATGGCCCCGCGCACAGCGCCACTGGAGTGCTCATCGGCACGGACCCTTGGGTGACAGGCTTGGAAGACGTTGAGTTCCCGTGTGAGGGGACACTGCAGTTTGATATTCCGGGGGCCGGGCTGACAAACGCGTATGCGTTTTCGTTGCGTGAAGACCGCTGTTGCACCGCAAGCGACTGCGAGAGGCCGGCTCCCGAGGTGGGAACCGAGATCACGCCCCCGGTCGCCGCACTGATCACGATCTCTTCTCCGGATCAGGACGGCCATGCGACTGTCGAAGGCGTAGCGGGAGCCGTTCTTCCCTATGCGTCGGTCTGGGTCGAGAACTTGAACGCAAGGAACGTCGTACTCGCCGACGCCGACGCGCAGGGGACCTTTCAAGCAGAGCTGTTCGCTCCGCCCGGTTCCTCGGTCCTCGTGAAGGTCGATCCAACGGGCGAGGAAACGCGAAGGCTGTACAACAGTATTCGCTCCGGGTGCGCCGATTCCGGATCGGAGATCAACCCCTTGTGGGGCACGATCATCCCCGTCGAACATTCGCCGGAAGAGACGGCTTTCGGTGCGCCGTTCTCAGCGGTGGGTTCGATCCGAGAGTGTGTGCAATGGGCCGGCTGGTGGATCGATGGGACCTTGGAGGTCTACTCGTTCGGCCTCGGCGCCGATCCGGCCGCCAGCCCGGGGGACACAGGACGGATTCACGGAACGCTACGAATCGTATCGTCTGCGATGGATACGGCTAGCATCGGCAGCATCGGCACCAACCTCTACTTCAACTTGCGCAGGCTCTTCGACGCCGATGGAACCCCGGCGGCGTGGTGGATGTGGTTCAACAGCTTCGTGTTCACCCCCACCGGCCTGCCAATCGAGGTCGAGAGCCACGGCGGCAGCTATCACATCGGCCACGCGGAGATCTCCGGGTTCCGGCGGATCTCCGATCGCTGCGCGGAGGCCGACTTCTCCGCCGAGATCTCGATTCCCAACTGGGTCGATCCCGGCCGGTACGAGCCGATTGTTTATCTTGAGGGAGGGAGCGTACCCCTGGGGATCGGGGAGGCGTGCGTCAACACGTGGTATCACTGGGACTCTCTCTCGTTCCTTCCGAAGATCACGGTGGGCGAGGTCGACGAACCTCACATCCCGTGGACACTGTTCGGTGACGTGCCGGTCAACGGAGACCGTGGAATCACGGCACGCGAGGACGCGGGCGACTTTGTGATGCCGAACCGCGTCGTGACCCCCACTCATCTGCCGGTGATCCCTCCAACCGATGAGGTCACGGGAGCGCCGATTTCCTATCGGCTCGATCTCGGCTCGCACTGGATCTCGGCCAGCGAGCGCCGGACACCGTGCCCGCCTCACATCCCGTTCGCCTTCCCATCGGGAGAACTCACGGTGAGGATCAGCAAACCGGACGGAACGGCGGAGACGCTCGGCCCGGCTCCGATCCGCCAGGCCCTGTCCACCACGCCGACCACGTGGGGAGGCGAACCGATCGATGCTGGTACAGGCCAAATAGCAGATCTGTATCACATCTCGACGATGGACGATCGGTTCAGGTACAGCTTCGATCAGTGGGGTGACTACTCGCTGACGTTCACCGGATCGATCGACGATATCTACGGCACGACCTATCCGATCGAGAGCACGTTCGACTTCGTGGTTGCGCGCGTTCTCGATCTCGATCCAGCACAGCTTCCCACAACACCGTATGTCGTTGGGGACTCCTTCGCTCCGGGACTCCACCTCTTCCCGGCAGTTCCTGCGGAGGTGGAGATCCGACTGACACACCTTCCGGACTCGGATCCGGATCGCGCTATCGTCCACACCATCAAGGGACGTGCCAACCTGTTCGGCGTCTTCGCGCCTCCGTCAAGCGAGGCGTTCCGCTTCAGTCAGCCCGGGGAATATCGTGTCGACTACACCGCGACCTACCACGAGGAGGACGGAACCCTGTGGACGGGCACGATGACGTGGGGAACGGTTGTCGCCGACCGGAATCCCCCGTTTGAGGCCCACGGGCGACGTGGGATGGACTACCACACGAACGGGCGAATCGACGATATGCCCGCGTGGTTCGAGGTGTTCGACTTGCCGCAGGAGAAGGTGGGCATCGAGAACTACTACCCGTACTTCAGCGGCGACGTCCATTGGGGAAACGAGGATGAAGCTCCCGGCGACTCAATTCACTCCCTGATCTCAATCAAGGACACAACGTCCGACGAACGCTACTACGACATCCTACGCAGCGCGTGGGCGAGAAACGTCACCGGCTATCGGAATCCGCCAGATGATCCACCCACGTACGCCGGCCTGGAGAAGCGGATCGACGTCGGCGAGGCACCGCTGTTCATCACGACGTTCGACGGAACGGACCCGCGGGACTACCCGGAACGCATCGATCTGTGGTCCTACTGGTACGGCTCGTCGGAGCGTCCCGACGTCCGCGTCCGCGAGATCATCTCCGTGGACAACATGGGGACCGCGTACTGGCGCTTCAACGACACGTACGGATATCAGATTGGTGAGAGCGCGGAGGGTGATCTGCCAGGAGATCTCAAGTGGGAATTCGGAGGGGCCGTCTTCCGCGTGCCGGATGAAGACATCGCCGAGTACGCTGTCTATAGCTCACTCTGGGTCCTGTTGCCCCACAACGATCCCATCGGAGCGCGTGTGACGCCGCCATTCCAGGACGCCACCGGCGCGAGCATAAACGGAGGCCCGATCATGACGCTGCTCGGCGAGGACATCGACATGCTGTTCCTCCCGAAGGGGCTGCGTCCCGGCGATGTGCTCGAGGTGGGCGATACGATCTCGTTCGGCGGGCACGTCGGTCCGCCGCTCGACAGCCGTGTCGAGGTCACCATCACGTCACCCAGCGGAGTTGAGCGGAGCCGCTCGCTTCGCGCAAACGAAATCGGCTGGATCTACGATCCTTCTTTCGACTTCTCGGCCAACGAACACGGTCGGTGGAGCGTTTCCGTGTTCGTCGAACACGACCGCCCGTACGTCGGCAACGGTGTAATCCCGCAAAGCCATAACACGGGCACGGTGCTGGGAACGTCAGGCGACTTCTCGTTCTACGTCGTTCCGAAAGGGAGCGCCCCACTGACCATCACGTCCCCGAATCCCGGTCGTCTCCCGTGGCCTCAAGGCGAGCGAGACATGGGGAACCGAATCCGCCCGATCGTCATTCGGGGACAGGTTCCGGCGGGAACCGATGTTGTGCACGTGACGGTCCACGACAAGGGGGTCGTCATGGCGCAGAAAGCAATCACTCCGCAGGGCAACGGATCATTCGCCTATACCTACGACGCGAAGCAGCTGCAGCGGAGCTTCCCGTTCCTCAGTCTGACGGCCCACGAGGGCTTCTGGGAAGGTCTTGCCGACGAAGTCACGATCAGCTTCCTCGCAGAGGGTGGAGCGAACGCACAGGCCGCGGTGATCACGCTGATTGGGGAAGAGGTCTTCCTCCCCGCTACGCAAGCGCCATAGTCTAGGAGGCGAGCGATGTTCCGCACACGGAGTGGTCGGCAGAGTGTCGTGATCGTCCTGATTGTCGGCATCCTGCCGATTCTCTTGGTCGCCGTCCTCGGCAATCAGACAGCGTCCGTCTCCGGCATCGTTGTCGGTGAGGACGGAGCTCCGATCGAGGGCGCTATTGTGCGTCAGCAGACAAAAGCGCCCAGCACGACGACCGCAAAGGACGGTACGTTCACACTCACAGGGCTTGTCGAAGGCGACGAGATCATCATAACGGCGTGGAAAGAGTCCTACTATCCTGGGGGAGAATCCGTCGTTCCTCCGGTTGACGACGTGACGATCACGATTCGTCTCCATCCGGCCGAAGACAATCGTGCCTATGACTGGTATACCTCCATGCCGGATCCCGAGGTGCCCGTCGGGTGCGGGCACTGCATGGTTGCGTTCCCGCAATGGGTGGAGAACGCACACGGCCAGTCCGGGATCAATCCGCGCTTCTTCAGCATGTACAACGGGACAGACGTCGCCGGCACGATCCATCAGGGTGATGGCTACAAGGACGACTTCCCGGGCACGGCTGGGAATTGCGCCAACTGCCACGCCCCCGTGGCCGCGGCGAATGATCCGTTCACGACGGACATGAACGAGTTGACCGGTGTCGAGGCGGAAGGTGTGGCTTGCGAGTACTGCCACAAGATCGCCGATGTCTACCTGAATCCGGCGACCGGCCTTCCGTACAACAATGCCCCCGGGACGACGTCATTCGCGTTGAATCGCCCCCCGAATGACACGCACATGTTCTACGGCCCATACGATGACGTCACGCGGCGGGTGTGCTACCTTGAACTGGAGAAACAGAGCGAGTTCTGCGCTGCCTGCCATCAGTTCAGCTTCTGGGGCACGCCGATCTACGAGTCGTTCAGGGAATGGCTTGAGAGCCCCTACGCAGAGGAAGAGGTCCAGTGTCAGGCGTGTCACATGGCGCCGACGGGCGTCGAGTACTTCGTCTATCCGGAGAAGGGTGGACTGACCCGGGATCCGGACTCGATCGCTTCCCACTTGCAGCCGGGCGCTGCCGATGTCGACCTATTGCAGGACACGATCGAATTGACTCTGGCTCTCGAGCCGACCTCCGACGGCTCGGTGACCGCGACAATCGAGATCACCAACACGAAGGCGGGCCATCACGTGCCGACCGACTACCCCGGCCGCCAGATGATCCTGGTGGTGACGGCGACCGACGAAGACGGGACGGAGCTGCCATTGCTCTCCGGCCCGACGCTTCCGGACTGGTGCGGTGACCAGGCGGGCCTGCCGGGCGTTGCCTACGCCAAGATCCTGCGGGACGTGATGACCGACGAGTTTCCGGTCGTCAACTACTGGAAGCAGACGCTGATTGAGTCCGATAACCGGATCGCGGCGCTCGAAACCGATCGTTCGGTCTATCGCTTCGCCGTGGACTCCGGCCCCGTGACTGTGCGTGCCGTCGTCTTATTCCGCCGCCTCTTCCAGAATCTCGCCGAGGCCAAGGCGTGGGAGACGCCCGACATCCTCATGGAGGAAGCGGAAGCCTCGCTCAACGACGCCTAGAGCAGGCCTGTGCCTGAGCCGTCACTCGGTCCGCAGCGCCCGTTCGAGTTCTTTCGCCAGGCGCTCGTTCTGCTCCGGCGTTCCGATCGAGATCCTCAGGAACTCGGGCAGGTCGTAGCCGCTGCAGGGCCGAACGATGACACCCGTCTCGAGGAGCTTCTGCTGGATTGCCTGCGCGTTCGGTCCGATCCGGACGAGGACGAAGTTGGTGTGGCTCTCGGCGTGCTCCAGGCCGAGGTGAGCGAACGCCCTGCAAAGGTACCGCCGCCCCTCTTGATTCGCCGCCACCGACCGCTCCAAGAACCCGGTGTCCTGAAGCGCAGCGATCCCGGCAACCTGAGCGAGGGTATTCACCGTGAACGGCGGTTTGATCTTGCACAACGTAGCGACAGTCTGTTCGTTGCCCACTACGTACCCGAGCCGGATCCCAGCGAGGCCATACATCTTGGAGAACGTGCGCAGCACGAGGATGTTGCTCCGTCCCTCGCGAATAAAGGACAGAGAATCAGGAAACGCTTCGGAATCGACCATGTCGACGTATGCCTCGTCGAAAACGACGAGCACGTCGTCCGGGACGCGTCCGAGGAACGCATCGACCTCATTCGCCAACACGATGGTTCCGGTCGGATTGTTGGGGTTACAGACGTGGACCAGCTTCGTTCGCTCGTTGATGGCATCGGCCATGGCGTCGAGATCGATTCGATAACTCTGAGCAAGCGGTGTCTTGACGATGACGGCACGCATGGCGTGGATGTAGACGTCGTACATCGGGAACGAAGAGCGGCTCACGATGACCTCGTCGCCGTCCTCGAGGTAGGCCATCGAGATCTGGAAGATGAGGTCGTCGGCCCCGTTGCCGACGGCGATCTGTTCCATCGGGAACCCGAGGTGCGCTCCCAGACTCTGGCGGAGATCGTAGCTTGCACTGTCGGGGTAAAGGTTCAGTCGCGGGAGGGCCTCCCGCATCGCCGCCAGCGCCTTCGGCGAGACGCCGAGGGGGTTCTCGTTGGAGGCCAGCTTGACGACGTCTTCGATGCCGTACTCGCGCTTCACCTCGTCGATCGGCTTACCCGGTACGTACGGGTGGATCCGTTCGAGTCCGCGCTGAGGACAAGGACGTTCACTCATCGGGTTTCGCTCCTTTCGTAGACTGGCGCGGCCTTTTTCGGCTCCGAGATGCGATCACCCGCGCGTCGCCCACTGCGCAGCCATCCTCGAATAAGAAGACCGGATTGAGATCGAACTCGGCGAGGTCCGGGAAGCGGCTCCCAAGCTCCGAAATCGTCGCCACGAGCACGGCGAGCGCATCGACGTCGAGCGGGGCCTGCCCGCGAACACCGCGCAGGATCGGGGCGCCGCGAAGTCCCTTGATCGCGGCAAGCGCTTCCGCTTCGTCGATCGGCGCGACGCGCAGCGCGATGTCCTTGAGAACCTCGGTGTGAATCCCGCCGAGCCCGACGGCCACGATGGGACCAAACTGTGGATCGCGGGATAGACCGACGATCGCTTCGACCGGCCGCTCAATCATCCGGGCGACGAGGACACCCTCGAAGCCGTCCCCCCCACGAAGATGCGACATGCGCGCAAATGCAGCTCGTACCGCGTCCGCATCCGGAAGGTCAAGGACGACCCCTCCCACCTCGGTTTTGTGGAGGATCACCCGCGAGACCACCTTGACCACGATCGGAAAGCCGAGCCGCTGCGCGGCCGCGACCGCTTCGTCCTCCGTTCGCGCGAAGCCTCGTTCGACGACGCGAACACCGAGCGACTCCAGCCAGTCCATCGCCTCCGGCTCGAGCGGCGGTTCTTCCCAAGGCAAGCGCTCCAGCGCAGGAGTTGAGTCACCCCTCCAACCAGTCGAAGGGCGATGCCCTTCGACCCTACGTACTCGCTCTGATAGCAGAGCGAGTACGCGAGCGCCTCTTTCTCCCGTCGCGAAGTTCGGCACGCCACCTTCCGCCAGAATCGGAAGGGCCGCCTCGACCGTCCGCCCGGCGAGGAAGGAGGCAGCGACCGGCACGTCGATGGCCCGTGCCGCATCAACGACGCCTCGCGCGAGGGGCGCGACATCGAGATAGGGCACGTTCACGTTCAACGCGAGAATGACGTCGTACTCGCTTGCCACAGCGAGGATCGTGTCGCGGTACTCGTCCTCGCCGCCCTGCACCGTTAAATCGAACGGATTCGACAGGGAGCAGAAGGGAGGGAGTCTTTCCGCCAGGCGATCGCTCAGTTTCGGACCTGGAAGGGCCATCTCAAGCCCAGCGCGATCGGCGGCGTCCGCGGCGAGAACGCCCGGCCCGCCCGAGTTCGTCACGATGGCGATCCGTTTGCCGCGCACCGAATCCAGCGTCGTGAACCCGCGGCAGAGGTCGAACATCTCTTCGATCCCGTCGACGCGAATCGCCCCGCACTGCCTGAGAGCGGCGTCGTAGACCGCGTCCGCGCCGGCCATCGATCCGGTGTGAGAGAGGGTCGCCCGGCTCCCCGATGCCGACCGTCCCGCCTTGATCACGATCAACGGTTTGACCGCCGTGAGGCGAGCGGCGGCATCGAGGAACGCGCGCCCATCGGAGACGGTCTCGATGTAGAGACAGACTACGCGAGACTCGTCGTCTTCCCGCAGGACGTCCAGGAAGTCGACATCCGTCAGATCGGCCCCGTTTCCGTAGGAGACGAACTTGGAGAAGCCGACGCCCTGCTCTTCCGCCCAGGAAAGGACTGCTCCACCGAGGGCGCCGCTCTGTGAGACGAACGCGACATCTCCTATTGGCGGCTTCGTCTCCAGGGCCGGGAAGAGGCTGTGCTTCGTGTTCACGATCCCCGCGCAGTTCGGGCCCACAAGGCGCATGCCAAATCGCTTCGCAACCTGAAGGAGGTCTTGCTCGCCTTCCGTGTTGTCGGACTCAGAGAACCCGGCGGTGATGATGACGGCTACTTCCGCTCCGGCCTTGCCGGCATCCTCTAACACATCTGCCACCGTCGACGCCGGACTGGCCACAACGACAAGGTCGATCGTTGAGCCTGCTTCACTCAGCTCGCGAAACGACTTCCCGGCTGACACGATTCGACTCCCCACCGTGCCCTCGCCCTTCGGATTCACCGCGTAGATCTTCGGGAACCCGCCGTCGAGGAGTTGGTCGATCAACACGCGCCCGATCTTGCCCTTCCCGACGGAGCCGACCACGGCGACACCTCGAGGACGGAAGAGTGCATCAGACCACGACATTGTTAGACCCCATCCGCCGAAGTGAGGCCGGATCGGAACGCCCCGCGATTCGCTCCGGCGGCCTTCGGCCAGCGAGCCTCGATCGTGCCCTCCACCGTCTCTCGCGTCAGGATCTCGCCGACCGCCGTCCGTCCGATCATCGCGCCAAGGATGTAGATATTTGGACGAACGGTGTTCCCGTCAACGGTCGGTAGCTCGTCGGGATCCAGGACGATCAGCTCCTCCGAGACGGTCCTGATCGCCTGGGCGACCTGCGCCCGTTCCGGGTAGCTGTCGGCGCCGAGCATCACGCCGGTTGGCGCCCAGACGTGGTCGAAGAGAAGGAAGGTCCCGCCCGGCTTTAGGAACAGCAGGCCCTTGAGCGCTTCGGAGCGTTCCATCGAGACGACGAGATCGCCCTGCCCTTCGCCGATCCGAGGCCCAATGCCCTCGCTGCCGAGGCGAACCTCGGCCTTGACGAAGCCACCGCGCTGTGCCATCCCCTTGGTCGGGCAGTAGGAGGCGGGCACTCCAGCTTCGAATGCACTTCGGATCAACAGATCGGCAATGGTCAGGACGCCCTGCCCGCCGACGCCGACGAGAACGATGTTGCAGCTCATGATGCTCCCTTCTTCAGGGCTCCGGTGGGACAGAACGAGACACAGATCCCGCATCCATTGCACAGTGACGGATCGACCGCAATGGCCAGTCTTGTGCCGGGAGAATCGCCACAAGGCGATTCTCCAAGCCCTTTCGCCTCCAAAGGCAGCGAAAGGGCCGGACACCCGGTGACGCGCAGACACTGCTTACAGAGGGTGCACTTCTCGGCATCGACGGAGACGGTCCCGTAGCGAACTTTCCGGCGCGCAGCCTGGATGGCGCACTCGCGCTGAGCGATGACCACGCCGACACCTCCAATATCGCGAAGGCACTCCACGATCGCGTCCGTCGTCACCCGAACGTCGTACGGATCGACGACGGCCACGCGATCCGGACCGAGACCGCGGACGACGCTCTCCAGATCGACGCGCCGAGCGCCCAGCTGCCGGTCCTCATCGGTTCCCGGATTGACCTGCATCCCGGTCATCGCTGTCCAGCCGTTGTCCATCAGGACCAGCGTCAGTGGCACGCGGTGCTGGATCGCGTTGATCAGGCCCGGCATCCCGCCGTGGAAGAAGGTCGAGTCACCGATCGTCGCGATCACCGGCGTCTTCAGCCCGGCGTGAACGTATCCCTGCGCGATGCCCAGGCTCGACCCCATCGAGACCTCGTTCCAGAGGAGGTCGAACGGCGGGTTCATCCCGAGAATCGTGCACCCGATGTCGCCGG
>CAZMYM010000027.1:0-39319 GCA_964570515.1 uncultured Thermotogae bacterium
TTGCCGGACTCGGTGGAGCCTACATGAGTGTTGCCTGGTTCGGTTTCGTGACGAAAGGAATGTCGGCCGGGCGCGGCTTCATCGCCTTGGCGACCGTCGTGTTTAGCGGGCTGAACCCGATCCTGGCACTTGCGGGAGGCCTCCTGTTCGGCTTCTTCCGCAGCCTCGGGCTGTGGGTCGACACCATTCCCGGCTTCCCGATCCCCGCAGAGTTCCTGCAGATGTTGCCCTACGTCGTCACGCTCCTGGTCGTTTCAGGGGCCATCGGTCGAGTTCGCTTCCCGAAGGCACTGGGAACCCCGTACAAGCGCGAATAGCACCGCTTTGACTCCCGGCTCTGTAGATCCTATGATAGCGTTATGAGGATCACGTTGGGACGTGAGCATCCTTCGCGTCCCGGAGGCTTTAGTACGTCACAGGAGGTGCACCATGCGTAGGTTGCTGGCATTGACGCTGATTGCTGTCATGGCTCTCGGTGTCATCGGTTACGCACAAGATCTAGGTACGCGCGACAACCCGATCTACATGCTTCTCGTTCCATCGACTGAGGGTTCCACGGTCGAAGAAAACGGCAAGCTGATCGCGGAAGCTCTCTCGGCAGCGACGGGCCTGTACATCAAGGACAGTCTGCAACAAGACTACACGGGAATGATTGAGGCGATGGCCGCCTCCGACGGCGACACGTTCGGCATTCCGGCGAGCGTCCAGTACCTGGGTATATATAACCGAACGGGCGGGAACTGCTCGATCCGACTCGCCTCGGTCCGCTATGGTGAGGGCACCTACTATGGCGCGATCTACGTACGCCGCGACAGCGGGATTGAGTCGATCATCGACCTGCACGACAAGGTGTGGGTCTACAACGATGTCGGCTCGGGCTCGGGCTACGTGATCCCGAAGCAGATGTTCGACAACCTGGGGATCGTTCCCTCGAACGTCATCGAGTCCGGCGGACACACGAACACGATCGCCGCGCTCTATGAGGGACAGGGCGACTTCGCCACAGCCTACTACTCCAAGCCGACGTCTCCCGCAGGATGGATCGGCGACACGTGGGAGTACGGCGACTACATCGAACGATGGGTCTGGGATCCGCACATCGGGGACGTGTATAGTGTTCCGGGCTACATGACGGATATCGTCGAGACTTGCCGCGACGTGCGGCGCGCCCTGAAGAGCACCTACGACTTCGCGGACGTCGTCCGTGAGATCAAAGTCCTGATGCTCGAAGGTGACGAAATCCCGAACGACGGGATCTGCTTCGGCCCGGATTTCCCGGTCGACATCGCGGATACGATCGTCGATGCCATCAAGGCGCACATCGGGACGCAGGCCAATCCCGGACCGGGCAACGCGCTGTGGGCAGACGAGAACTTCTACGAGTGGAACGAGGTCATGGACGTAACGGACGCGTTCTACGATAAGCTGCGCGTCACGCTCCAGATTCCGATTCCTGAGCGCTAGACTGGACCGAGTCTGATGTGAAGCTAGAATGCGGGAGGGAGAAGGATCTCCCTCCCGCGTTTTCTTAGAAGGTGACAGATGGACCACCTGTTGACGGTTGAGAATCTGACGAAGGTTTACGCACGAGGCGAGGTCCTTGCCCTGAACGACATGAGCTTCTCGGTAGAGAAGGGCGAGTTCCTTGTCCTGATCGGTCTTTCCGGCTCCGGGAAGTCGACACTGCTGCGCTGCGTCAACCGCCTGATCGAACCAACGGCTGGAACCGTTACATTCGACGGAGTGGATGTAACCCGAGCGTCGCCAAGTGAGTTGCGGCGAGTACGGCGGCGGATGGCGATGATCTTCCAGCACTTCAACCTCGTGAAGCGCTCGACCGTTCTCACCAACGTCCTGTCCGGGAAGCTCGGTTACATGAGCCCGTGGAGCTCCGCCGCGCACAAGTTCTCGCGCTCCGACATCAACAAGGCAATGGCCAATCTAGAGCGTGTCGGGATCCCGGAACAAGCCTACAAGCGTGCCGACGAGCTCTCGGGAGGACAGCAACAGCGTGTCGGGATCGCCCGTGCATTGATGCAGGCACCGGATCTGTTGATGGCGGATGAGCCGGTATCTGCGTTGGATCCTGCGACATCTCATTCGGTGATGCAGCATCTCGAGGTGATGAATCAGGAGGACGGCGTGACCGTGATGACCAGCCTCCACTTTCTCGGCTTGGCCCGGCGCTACGGAACGAGGATCCTGGCGCTGAAGGATGGACAAATCGTCTACGGGGGCCTGCCGAGCGACATCGACGAGGTCCGTTTCAGGGAGATCTATGGCGAAGAGGCCGAAGAAGTCGGAGTTCGGTAGATTCAACGCGTCCCTCGAAAGATTTGCTGTCCTGCGTTCGCGGGCTTTTGCGTTCTTCCTCGACTGGGCGGCGTGGGGATACATTTCCTATGCCGTCATGTACTTCCTTAACCAGTACTGGTACACCTGGTACGTCGATTGGTACGGCACGCTCGTTCTTCCAGCTTGGGGATGGCCGATCGTCGTGCTGGCGACCCTCGAGTTGGCCATCCTCATGCACGCGTTCGGTCATGGCATCGGGATGAGCCTCTTCGGAACGAAGCTCGTGACGACGGACGCGGACTACCCGACGCGGAAGCAACGTTGGAGACGCTTCCTTTGGATGCATGCATCCCTCGTGATGCTGCCCCTGACGCTTCTCCGGACCGGCCAGGATGGCGCGTTGCTACACGACCGCCGCTCCGAGACTCGGATGCGCGCGTGGAAGGACGTCAAGGACGTACTGCCTGCGCGCAAACCACGGGCGTGGATCAGGACACAGTCGGGGATCATGACCCTCGTGCTGATCGGCGTCACGTTCTGGCTCGGCTGGGAGATCACTGAGATCGACCTCGGAATGCTGTTCAGTCGCGCCGGCATGTCAGCGCGCATTTGGAAGGACTTGGTGAATCCTGATTTCGTACACTTCTTCCAGCCCGATCCAATGCTTGAGCAATCGATCGTTCAGGGCCTGATCGAGTCGATCTTTATCGCACTTCTGGCAACGCTGATGGGGGGGATCATCGCCTTCCCCTTGAGCTTCCTCGGGGCACGCAACATCATGGGCTTCAGTCCCCTCGGCTGGTTCGTCTACGCCATCATGCGCGCGTTCTTCAACATCTTCCGCTCGATCGAGTCGATCCTCTGGGCCGTGATCTTCGCCGTTTGGGTCGGGTTCGGGCCGTTCGCCGGCGTGCTCGCCCTAACGTTACACACATTTGCCGCGCTCGGGAAGCTGTTCTCCGAACAGGTCGAAGGGATCGACCCCGGCCCTCTGGAGGCCATTGCCTCCACCGGCGGGCGCCGCGTCGATGTCGTGTTGTTTGGAGTCATCCCTCAGATCGTCCCTTCCTACCTGGCGTTCTCCCTCTATCGCTGGGACATCAACATCCGCATGGCGACCGTCATTGCCCTTGTCGGCGGTGGAGGAATCGGCCGCGTTCTCTTCTACTACAAGAACCAGGTGGGGTTCCTATCGAACGCGTGGAACCAGGTAGGAGCGGTCGTCGTCGCCATCGTCGCCGTCATCTGGCTGCTCGACTACATCAGCGGCCGCGTGAGGGAGAAGATCATCTAGAATGAAGGATAAGTACTACGCGGGATTCATGCGTGACATGCCGGCCTGGATGCAGAATTTCCGGCATCTCCGCAAGCCGCTGTTCGCGTTTCTCGTTGACTTCCTGTCCCTCATCTACACGTGGACGATCGTCTCCTTCATCTACAACACCTACGCGCACGGCGTAGCGAGTTACACAACCCTTCCGTGGTGGCTGATGCTGATCGTGACTGTCGAAGCGGCTGCTCTATGGGAGAATTTCGGGGTTTCCGTCGGCATGAAGCTCCTAGGGATCCGCATCGCGACGGCAGACGGGAAAAGGCCAAGCATGCTGGCGTGTGTCGTTCGCTTCCTCGTGTGGCACGTCTCCGGCCTCCCGCTCGTCGGCTACATCCTGACGAAAAAAGGGCTTGCGTGGCACGATCTGGCCAGCAGCCTGGGCGTTGTGAGTCACGAGGATGTGGAGACACGGCGCCTGCCCTGGTATCGGCAGAGCTGGTCATTGGCCGTTGCATTCGTGCTGCTCGCCACTGTGATTGCAGCCTTCCTCGTCACAAGGGTCGACTGGCATGCGCTCATCACCAACGCCGGGAGGACCGCGAACATCTGGAAGGCCTTCCTCAGTCCCGATTGGTCACTCCTCGGAGATGGGTTCCGGCTCCTGCTTGTGACAGTCTTCATGGCGTTCATGGCGACGGCCTTCGGCGTGGTTGTCGCCGTGCCACTGAGCTTCCTCGCCGCGAGAAACTTAACTCAAGGAGTTGTCGGAAGGACTGTCTACATCACCGTCCGAACGGTGACGAGTGTTATCCGCTCGATAGAACCGATTATATGGGCGATCATCTTCGTCGTCTGGGTACGCGTCGGCGCTTTCCCAGGTGTGATGGCTCTGCTCGTGCACTCCATTGCCGATCTGATCAAGCTTTATTCGGAGAGGTTGGAGTCAATCGATCCCGGACCGGTGGAGGCGATTCGGGCAACGGGAGGCACGAAGCTGCAGGTTATCCTCTATGGTATCATTCCGCAGATCATCAATCCCTACCTGTCCTTCACCCTCTACCGCTGGGACATCAACGTGCGCATGGCGACGATTATCGGGCTCGTCGGCGGCGGCGGGATCGGTCAGCGACTGATGCAGTACACACGCGTCTGGCAATGGAGCCAAGCGAGCATGATGATGCTCCTGATCATGCTCGTTGTGTGGGTCATGGACTACTCGTCTTCGCGGCTCCGTGCACGCCTGATGTAGCAATCGGAGTACCGCGAGGGATCGTCTAAGACGCTAGCCCCTCCAGATACGCCTGGATGTCTTCCAGGCTGTAGGTTGTCTTCATCGCCTTGTAGTCTTCGAGCCAGGCGTCCTTGATTGTGTCGTCGCGGCGGATCTCGACGTCGGAGATCCCGAAGGCACTCATCATCTTCTGCGCTTCTTCTTCAATCTGCCGATCCTTCACGCGAAACAAAAATCTCGGTATGTTCATCGTCGGTCCTCCCAAACGAATCGAAGTATAGCCACAGGAGGCGAGAGCATCGACTCTGCCTGGCAAGCGTGCTAGGCTGTCGGCATGTATCGTGAGAGCGCCGTCTCCACCATCGTCGCCACCAAAAAGGATCTGCCATCCCTGAGGCGACTCCTGGCGACCACTGGGCATCCCTTCGACGCGGGGCGATTTCCGCCCGCTTCGTGCGGGGATCTGCTTGACTCGGACTCCCCGTGGTGTCTGCTCGCCTTCGCGGCGGACCGACCCGTCGGGCTCTGCGTCGCTACCTGTGTCCCGAAACTCGACCAACGGATCGGCTTTCTTTTCATTGACGAGATCTTCGTCGTGCAGGCCTGGCGCCGCCCTGGCGTCGGCAGGAAACTCGTCGATCACGCCATGCGCCTCGCCGGAGAGCGAGGACTTGCCGGAGTTCGTCTGCTCACGCGCCCAACCAACACGGCCGCCCAGCGCTTCTACGCCGCGCTGGGCTTCATGAGCAACGAGACCCTGTTCTTCGAACGTTCGTTTGCTCGGGACGCAGACCAGATCTAGAATGGATACGCCATGAACACGGTCGACATTATCAGCAAGAAGCGAGACGGAGAGAGGCTCAGCCGCGAAGAGATCGCGTACTGGATCTCGGGCGTCGTCAGCGAAGCGATCCCTGCGTACCAGTCCACGGCACTTCTGATGGCGATTCGCCTCCGCGGAATGACCGACGAGGAAACGGCCGTCCTGACCGATGAGATGGCGCGATCGGGCACGGTATTCGGTCCCGACGACCTGCCCGGATTCACGGTCGACAAGCACTCGACCGGCGGCGTCGGGGACACGACGACGCTTGTCTTGATTCCGCTTCTTGCCGCCGCGGGACTCACAATCGCGAAGCTGTCAGGACGCGCCCTCGGCCACACGGGAGGAACGATCGACAAGCTCGAATCAATCCCAGGATTCCGCACGGACCTCTCTCGCACGACCTTCCTCGATCAGGTTCGGCGGACCGGCTTCGCCCTCGCCGATCACACCGAGGACATGGTCCCGGCCGATCGTATCCTCTACGAGCTTCGAGACGTCACCGCCACGATCGATTCACTCCCTCTGATCGTCGCCTCGATCATGTCGAAGAAGATCGCCGGCGGCGCGATGGGAATCGTCATCGACGTCAAGACCGGCGCCGGCGCTTTCCTGCCCGAACTGGAGGCCTCCCGGCAGCTTGCCAACACACTTGTCGCTATCGGCTCCAAACTCGGACGGAAGATGGCCGCGTTGATCACCGACATGTCGCAGCCGCTCGGACAGATGGTCGGCAACGCGCTCGAGGTCTGCGAGGCAATCGACACGCTCCGTGGAAAGGGTCCGGATGATCTCACGACCCTGTGCTGCGAACTCGGCGCCGAGCTTCTCCTGTTCGCCGGAGAGGCCAAGGATCGCTCGGATGCGCTCGATCGTTTGAGGGAGCTTCTTCGCGATGGATCCGCGCTCGAGAAGTTCCGTGAACTCGTCTTGGAGCAGGGTGGGAACGTCGCAACGCTCGATGACCCATCGTTGTTGCCCCGCGCGACACGCCGCGTGGAGGCGCGAGCCGATGTTACGGGAACGGTCTCCGCGCTGAATGCGCTCGCGATCGGCCGCGCGGCGAACCTCCTCGGCGCCGGCCGTCAGACGGCGGAGGATACCATCGACCCGGCCGTCGGCGTCGAGCTTCGGGCGAAGACCGGGGACGCAGTCGAGAAGAGTCAGATCCTCGCACTTCTCCACGTCAACGACGAAACGCATCTTGATGAGGCCTGCGCGATGGTCGAGTCAGCGTATGAAATCGACCGCACAGGAGCGGCCCACGAGCCGCCGCCGCTCATCGTGGAACGGATCCTGAGCGATCCTTCGGATCGCTAGGGCCGGTAGGTGAGCCCCCTAGAACGCGAAGGCCTCGGGGAGAAGATCGCGAATCGTCGTGCGCTTGAAGGTGCCATCGAGGCTTCCCATCAAGATTTCAAGATCGGGCGCATGCTCCATCATCACCTGACGACAGGTCCCGCACGGCCGGCAGTACTCCTGATCGCAGGTGACGGCGATCTTCACGAAATCCCTGTGCCCTTCCGAGATGGCCTTGAAGATGGCCGTGCGCTCGGCGCAGATTGACGGCCCGTAGGCTGCGTTCTCGATGTTCACGCCGGTGTAGACGGTCCCATCAGCGCAAAGAAGGGCCGCCCCTACCTGAAAACCGGAGTACGGGGCATACGCGTTCGCCCGAACCTCGTTGGCCAGCCTAACGAGCTCTCGGTCATCCATCAGAATCGGATCGCCATCCCCAGGCTTCCCCCAACGCCTCCGACGCGAACGCCCCACCACCCGGAAGAGGCACTCACCGGAAGCACAAGCCGAACCTCGGCGCCTAGACGAAGAAACGGAGGTCCGATCTCCACTCCGATCGAAGCGTGGACCCCGAACGCCGACCACGTGAACCCATCGAGGTGCAGGGCGGCGACGGCCTCATTCACGCCGTCGGTCAGCTCCGCCGGGACGTCGACCTCGATACTGGGAGCCGCCTCTCCCCCCACCAAGTGCACGCCGACGCCCAGAGTAATCGCGGCAACGAGGATGTCGAGTCGCTTCGTCAGCTCCGTCGCCACGGCCCAGCTGCTGAACGCCAGATCACCTTCGAATCCGCCTGTGAGGCCGTCTTCGTCAAACTCGACGTCCACGAGCGGCGAGGGGATGGAGAAGCCGGCAAGATCGGCGATCCCGCTCAGGAGTCCGTCTGAGAGGAACCCGACGGAGAAGCGAACCCCGTCGACGATGATGAGCGGGAGCGAAATCTCGATCGATCCGGAGAGGAGAGGAAGCGGGAAGAGCGTAGGAAGAAGGCCGAGGGTTTCCTCGAACGCGTCGAGCCCCTCTTCGAATCCTTGACGGATCGCGTCTCGGTCCGTCTGAGGAACGCCGAAGTCCGCGAACGCCCCATCCAACGCGTCGAACGCCGCTCCAGCCGCCACCGGAACCTTGCCGAACGTTCCGGCCACGTCGATCGTATAGACGAAGAGACCCAGATTCACGCCACTGGCGTGCACTCCAACCGCAGAAGCGAGAAGAAGCGCGACACCAAGAGCCGTACCTGCAGCCAACCTCCGCCGTCTCATCGCCGATCCCAGCCCTCCCACTCCTTTTTCTTCAGTTCCGCGCGCTTGATCTTACCACTCATCGTCTTCGGAAGCTCCGTGAGGTACTCGATGGCACGCGGATACTTGTAGGGAGCGGTGACGGTCTTGACGTGATTCTGGAGCTCTTTCGTCAACTCGGCCGACGGCGCGTATCCGTCAGACAGGATGACGAACGCCTTGACGATCTCGCCCCTCTCTCGATGAGGCGAGGCCACGGCGGCCGCCTCGACGACGGCGGGATGACTCACCAGCGCGTCTTCGACCTCGAACGGCCCGATTCGGTAACCCGAGGTCAGGATCACGTCGTCGGCTCGTCCCTCGAAAAAGAGATAGCCGTCCTCGTCCATCCGCGCCAGGTCCTTGGTCCGATACCAGCCGCCGGAGAACGCTTCGGCATCGAGGTCGGGCGCGTTCCAATAGCCATCGAAGATGGCGGGGCTGTCCGGTTTCAGCGCGATTTCCCCCACCTCGCCCTGTGCGACGGAATCCCCCGCCTCATCGATCAGCATCACGCCAGGCCCGGGCGTCGGCATGCCCATCGCGCCCGGCTTCACCGGCATCCCGGGGAGATTGCAGACGAGGCAGACGCTCTCCGTCTGACCGTAGCCGTCCCGGATCGTCACCCCGAACGCGCGCTTGAACGCTTCGATCGGCTCGACGTTGAGCGGCTCGCCGGCGGAGAGGGCATCTTCGAGAACGATCCCCTCCCTCGAAAGGTCGGGGATCTGTGCGAACAGGCGGTATTCGGTTGGTGTGGCGCAAAGCTTGGTCACCTTGTACTTCGCCAGCAACTCGAGGTACCTCGGACCGTCGAAGCGGCCGTTGTACATCAGCTGCGTCGCTCCACAGGTGAGCGAGACCCCGATCGGGCTCCAGTACCACTTCGCCCAGCCGGGGGCGGTCGTTGCCCAAATGATGTCGTTCTCGGAAGCGCCGTACCAATAGCGGGCTGTGATCCGGTTGTGGCAGTACATCCAGCGGTGCTTGTGCACGACCGGCTTCGGACTGCCGGTTGTCCCGGAAGTGAAGTTGATCGTCATCGGATCGTCGGTAGAGAGCGTCGCTTTCTCACCGTTCGGGTCCCCACCGGCAAGGAGATCTTCGAAGCGAAGCCACCCCTCGGGCGCCTCGCTTCCGCCAATCAGGATAAACGTTTCGAGCGGGCACTTGCCCCTCGCGGCCTCCACGGTGTCGATCGTGGACACGTCGGCGACAATCATCCGGGCACCGCTCACCTCGGATCGATACACGATCTCCGTCGTCTTGAGCATCTCTGAACACGGGACGGCAACGCCTCCTGCCACGAAGGTTCCCAATTGGGCCATGTGCGCCTCGGGAAGCCGTGGGAGGATGTGCATCACCGGGTCACCCACCCCGACGCCGAGATCGATCATGGCGCTCCCGAAGCGGCGCATCCCCGCCGCCAACTCAGCGTACGTCACCTGTCGTTCGGCGCCACCCGCATCCTCCCACAAGACCGCGATCTTGTCGGGTCGGCGCTTCGCATGCTTCTCCACAACGTCGACGATGTTGTAGTCCGTCGGGATCTGCCAATCGAAGTCTCGCAGCTCTCGCTCGTAGGCTGACCTGTCGTATCTCATCGTGTCGAATCACCTTACAGACGTGGGTTTTGTTTCGGAGCAGTGCATGCAATAGGATACTCGCCAGATCGCACACCAACCAGGAAGGACGCCCCATGAAAGCCCACGTCGTGCTAGCCCCGGTCGCATCCAAGCGACTGATCGCCAAGGGTGTCAAGGCCCATCCTGTCGTCCGGCAGGCCCTCGAAGGCGGGACCGTGATCGTCACACTCGGCACCACGAACGCGTTCGTCGCCGCTGAACTCAACAGCGAATCGATCGATCACGGCGCGTTCGCCGCCGGTGTCATCGATGATCGCTGGAACATCAATGCCCGCATCGCCGAGGCGCGTGAATTCGTCCTCAAAGAGGGAGAGCGCGTCTCGATCGAGTCAGCGGACCTGCTGGCATCTCTCGGAGAAGGCGACGTCATCATCAAGGGCGGGAACGCCCTCGATCCCTTCGGAACCGTCGGTGTTCTCCTGGCCGCTGCAACCGGAGGGACCGTCGGGCGATATGTGCCGACCGCGCTGGCTCGCGGCGTCGACATCGTCATCCCGATCAGCGTGGCAAAGTCGGTTCACACGTCGATTACCGATCTCTCCCTCGAACTCGGCAGCCGGCGCATGTCGTTCGGCGACGGCCTCCCTTGCGGAATGTACCCACTCGTCGGTCATCTGGTCACCGAGATCGAGGCGCTCGACATCCTGTTCTCCGTTCGCGCCTCTCACGTGGCATCGGGCGGAGTCGGCGGCGGAGTCGGCAGTGTATCGCTCGTACTCGAGGGGGAGGAGGACGACGTGCGCGCCGCCTACACCCTGCTGCAGACGATGAAGGGAGAGACTGCGCCGACCGTCCAAGGTCGCCCGTGATCGATAGCTATCGGACGATCGCAGAGCCGGTTTCGGCAAGGATCACGCGGAAGAGGTCCCGCTTTCTCGCACTCCTAATCCCCGTTGGTTCTCTCGACGAGGTCGAGCGCGAACTCCGAAGACTTCGCAAGAACCATCACGACGCAAGTCACGTCTGTTTCGCCTACCGCTTGCATGGGGAACCGGCCCCCCTCTCCGCCGCCGACGACGCGGGGGAGCCGAGCGGCTCGGCGGGGCTGCCGATTCTTCAGCAACTGGAACGCGCGGAGCTTCTCGATCTCCTCGCCGTCGTGATTCGCCACTTCGGCGGTGTCAAGCTTGGGGTCGGCGGGTTGGTCCGTGCGTACTCAGACGCCGTCTCGGCTGCACTCACAGCCGCGCGAGTCGCCGAGCGCACCCTTGCCATCGAAATCAAGATCGCCTTCCCGCCTGAACTCACCTCGCCTGTCATGAGCATCATCCACCGTCTCGAAGCGACGGTCGCGCGGATCGAGTACGATGCGCAGGCGCGCGCCACCGTTTCGCTGGCTCCAAGCAAGGCCCAGGAGTTCATCCGCGCGCTTCGAGATGCTACTGGGGGACGCGCAAGCACGGAGGTCACGGCGTGATCGATTCGATCAGCGGAGAGATTGTACGGTCGGGGACCGATCACGTTGCGATCGAAACCGGTGGAATCGCTTACCAGGTCTTCTGTCCAGCCGGCGACGTCCGTGCGTGTCCAGTCGGAGATCTCGCGATGCTGTTCGTGCACCTCATCGTCCGCGACGACACCATTCAGCTGTTCGGCTTCACGTCCCCGGATGAGCGCGAAGTGTTCCGCCATCTTCTCACCGTCGGGCAGGTGGGACCTCGCCTCGCACTCCAAATTCTCTCGTCGATTCCAATGGGTGCGCTCGTTGAGGCGATCCGTTCGAGCGACGTCGCCAAGTTGACCACAATCAAAGGAATCGGACGGAAGACGGCCGAACGGATCCTTGTCGATTTGCGCGACAAGATTGGCGCCACAGGAGACGTGCGCAGTTTCCTCCTGACTTCGGAAGAAGAGACCGCACTTCGCGCGCTCACCTCAAGGGCTCTCGGCTTCTCGATCCAGGAGGCACGTCAGGCGATCGAACGGCTCCGCAGCGAGGGGCTCGACGCCGAAGGACTCGTCCGTCGTGCCCTCGCCCATCTCGGAACGAACCGGTGAGACTCCTCGGCATCGACTACGGACGGGTGCGCCTTGGCTTCGCCCTAAGCGACGAGGGTGCTGTGCTTGCCACTCCTCTCCCACACAAGCTTCGCAGCCGATCGATCGATCGTGACGTACGGGCCATCGCCCAGCTGGCGTCCACGCACCATGTCGGATGCATTGTTGTCGGGCTTCCGTTGCACATGGATGGGTCAGTAGGCGAGATGGCGGAGGAGGCAACCCGATTCGCCGAACACGTCGAGCGAGGCACCCATCTGCCTGTTGAACTGATTGACGAACGCATGACGACGGCTGAAGCGGAACGAGTGTTGCTCGAGGCAAACATGTCCAGGGGAAAGCGTCGAGCGTTGCGTGATGGTCTGTCGGCCGTACTGATCCTTCAGAGCTATCTCGATCGGCGCGCCTCAGCGCGACGACCGATGGATGAGACTCCTACGTGATTGTTGCCGCAGGAAGCTACTTCTTCTCCTCAGCCTTGAGGTACTCCAGAATCGCTTCGACGACAAGGTAGTTCACGGAGCGGTCTTTCGCGTCGGCCAGTTTGATCAGACGTTCCACCGGTCGCTGCTCGAGTTTGCTCTTCGGAACGTAGATCGAGATCTTGTCTAGGAGCTGTTTGGGCACAGGATCCCCCTCCTTATCTTCGGCTGTAAAATGTATTGTAGCAGGCTTTGTTAGAGATGGCAAGCGCTGGGAGAAGAGATCTCGTTACGTTGAGGTGTCTTTGCCCGTTTGCGATAGGAATGCTTCCATGAACGATACGAGATCCCCGTCAAGGACAGCGTCAACGTTCCCCGTCTCCGCACCGGTACGATGGTCTTTGACCATTCGATAGGGATGAAGGACGTACGAGCGGATCTGGCTTCCCCATTCGTTCTCCTTCAGCTCGCCCTGAAGCTCTTCCAGCTTCTCTGCCTGCTGCCGCCGCAGGAGGTCCCCAAGGCGCGCGCGCAAGATCCGCATGGCATTTTCCTTGTTCTGGTGCTGGCTTCGCTCATTCTGGCAGGAGACCACGATCTTGGTCGGAAGATGTGTGATTCGGACCGCTGAATCCGTGACGTTCACGTGCTGTCCGCCTGCACCCGACGCCCTGTAGGTGTCGATCCGTAGATCCTTGGAGTCGATGACGAACTCCTCTTCTTTCGTCATCGGGACGACCGTCACGGCCGCGAACGAGGTGTGTCTGCGATGCGCCGAGTCGAACGGAGACAGACGCACCAACCGGTGTACGCCCCTCTCGCTCTTCAGGTTGCCGTACGCGTAGGAGCCCTTTATTTCCAGCGTTGCGCCACGAATCCCGGCCGTGTCACCGGGACTCACTTCCAGGAGCGACGCGCTGAATCCCATCCTCTCGCCGAATCGCCCGTACATTCGAAGGAGCATCTCCGCCCAGTCCTGCGAATCCGTCCCACCGGCACCGGCGTTGATCGAGAGGTAGCAGTCTGCGTCGTCGTGTTCTCCAGAGAAGGTCAACTCGACTCGGAAGAGACGGAGTTCGCGCTCTAGGTTGGCGGCACGCTTCTCCAACGACGACAGCTCCCCTTCGTCGTTTGCCTCGACCGCCATCTCGTGAAGGAGCTCGATCTCTTGCAGTTCTGCTGATGCGCGGCGAAGACGCGACAAGAGCGTCCGTTTCCGCTCAAGTCGCCGAGACGCCTCTTCGGCACGTCGGCGGTCCTCCCAGAAGCCGGGGGCCGCCATCTGTTGCTCTAACTCGGCTGTCTCACGCTCCAGGGCGTCGGAGTCAAAGGTGATCACCGATCCTGCCGAGGATCTCGCGCAGTCGCTCGAGCCCTTCTTCGATCATCAATCCCCCGTTCTCCGTTCGGAACCGACGCCGACATGCAGCCGAACTCCCTATGAGCCGTTTATAGAGTCTGGACGCAAGCTCCGCAAGGGGGACGTCGATGACCGGAAATCGCTGAGATGCGGCTTCTGTCGGCGCGGCGATCTTTGTAGCGGCTTGACAGATCTCGTCGCGGGGGATATCACCTGGAGCCACTCCAACCGGACAGGAAAGGAGGAATCCCTATGGGCGGCTACTTCACCATCCTTGCGGCAGTACCTGGCTTCTTCTTGAGCTCGCTCTTCGTGATGCTTCTCTCACGCGTGATCGGCCCCATCTTCGGGGTCGACCCGATCGGCTACCCGACGTCCATGCTGATCACCATCGCGCTTTGGATCGCTGTCGCGCCTCTCGTAGCAGCACGAAGACGAAGGCGCTAGTGGAACGCGTTACCGAGAAGCGAAAGGAGTCTCCATCGTCGTGAGCGCAGAGAAGAGACGCACCGAAGAGCTGAATGTCAGTGGAGAGAAGCTCGTCTCCACCGTTAAGGAACTCGTCCACCAGGGGAACATCCGCCGGATCACGGTCAAGAATCGCGACGGGAAAAGCCTGATCGAGATCCCCCTCTCGCTTGGAGTCGTCGGAGTCCTGCTCCTTCCGACACTTGCCGCTCTTGGGGCGATCGCCGCCCTCGTGACGGAATGCACCATTGTGCTGGAGCGGTGTGATGAGTAGGCGGCCCTAGACGGCATTGCCTATCGAATGCCCCGGTTTTTGGTTCGAATTCAGCCAACTCGTCCCGAGATGCTGACCGCCTCCACCCCAGAGGAGGATCAGATCGTCGAGGCGCACTTCGCGTATCTTCAGGACTTGGCCGATCGAGACGTCGTCCTGCTCGCGGGACAAACCCTGAACACCGACCCATCCAGCTTCGGAATCGTCGTTCTCACGGTCCCTTCGGAAGCATCTGCACTCGAGATCGTCAATGGAGGTTCCCGCAGTGAGCGCCGGCGTCTTCCACGCGGAACTCCTCCCCTTCCGCGCGGCACTGGTCTCGGAGAGACTTCTCGACTAGGTGAGCACAGGCCGTTCAGTAATCCGACCGGACGCGGACCTCGAAGAATCCGATCTCACGACTGGCACCGTTCCTCAGGGGGACGGCGTGCCGCCGAACCCCTCGGGCGGCCCCTTCGAGGGCGTACGACTGGTAGGCGCACACGTCTCCGCCTGCGCTGAGAATGCTAAAGAAGCCTCGATACCCCCGGCACGTCGAGCTGCTCTGAGATCTCGACACCGCCTCGAGCCAGCGCAGCCGCCGTATCTTTCCCAGTGTTGGGCCGATCCACCAGCTCACACACGATGCGCGGCTACGGCACGGCGGGGCCGTCGTAGTCGAGGTTATCGATCGTTAGCCTGACTTGATCGTAGCTTCTCCCTCCGTGCCCGTCGTAGAGGATGAGGCTGATCGTAACCCGTTCGCCTCCGGCGCGATCCGTCTGCGGAGCATGGAAGACAGGCGAAAGCGTGTCCGCTCCGTCGAGGATGCCCTTGTTCGCTGCCCAGACGAAGCAGCTTGAGACGCAGGCCGGATTGCTGATCGTCCCCGTGAGTTCAAACGACGCCCCTTCGGAGATGTGCGTCGGAAACTGGCGCACGATGCGCGGCTTCGGCCGATCGCCGGGTCGCCCTGCCGTCGGCTCGAACGGCCACGAGTTCATCCACGTCGAAGCGCAGTCGCCGCTCACACATGGACAGGGGATCACGATCTGACCGCAGGAATCCGCCGGCGGTGCATCGGCGATGCAGGGCGTTTCGCAAGCGACGTCCGGTTTCGGCGGGCACACGTCTGCCGGCAGCGGCGAACAGACGTCGACCGGAATGCATGCGGGAACATGAACACAGGGATCGCTTGGGCAGACCGCGGGATCGTATACGGTCAACACGAGCGAGTCGCTCGCTGAGACCACGTACGAGTCGGTCACCGTCAGCGTAAGGACTACCGTGTCTTCGCAGTCACAGGCCGATGGAGCCACGTAGATCGGGTCTTTGACCGTCGGGCTGCTGAAGGTCCCCAACCCGCCCACGGCCGTCCATCGGTAGCTCACGCCACCCTCTGTCGCTCCAAAGACGGTTGCGGTGAGCTGAACCGCCTCCCGCTCACGAACGTTGACGTCGTTTCCGACATCGACGCGCAAGGCAGGCGTTCTGAAGGTGGTCTGAGACTCCTGCCCAATGGGGGCTGTCAGCGTGGGCGTCGTTTCCGTCTGCTGCACGCCGGATCCGCCTTCGCCCAAGAGAAGAAGGGCGAGAAGGATCGCCGCACCAACGCCAACGAGAATCAAGATCGACGAACTAGGGTTCATTCCGTGGCACCTCCCGTCCGGCGTTCGCATCGAGGCCTCAGACGCCGCGCCTCCGTCGGCTCGTACCTCGTCAGGCTAGCGTGATCCCACCACGGGTTCAAGGCGTTCGTCTCTTGTCGGTCCGTCATTGGCACATTCGGCCGGTGATTCCTGCGGCATGCGCCCGGCCCGAGACGCCGTCGACAAGACAGACGCACTCGCTCGTGAGATGATCAGGAGAAGGCAAGACAGCAGGACGGCGCTGTGTCTCTAGGTGTGCTTGTCCGCCACTGAGGATGCTGCGTAGGCGTGCGGCTTGATCCGAACCGAGAAGCCGTTGGCGATGATCATGCCGACCACTTCGTCGATCATCTCTTTGGTCTTGCCGTTCTTGCCGATGTCGACGTGGATCTCCAGGTTGAATCGGAGAAAGGACAGCGCGGTCAGGCGCCCGATGAGATGCTGCGCCAATTCGAACGACAGCCACGCCTCACGCCAGATCTGCTGACGCAGTGACTGTGGCTTCCTCTCCCGTCGGCGAGTCCAGAAGTACCGTCCGCCCCTGCCAACTCTGTGCAACACGATCGCACTGACGATGTCCAGCCGTTCGAGCGTCGTCGATGAGTCTGTTCCGATGAGAAGCTCGAAACGGTCCCTCGAGCTTCCCCTCATCTCACAGACGATGCTCTCGACGACCTTGTCGAACGTCATCCTGCCGAGATGCGGATTGTAGAACGGCTGCGACAACATGCCTCATCCTAGCGGCTTCGGGTCCGCTGATTCAAGCCATCGGAAGCCGTACCGTAAATCGAGCGCCGCCGGTGGCCCTGTTCTCCGCTCGAATGGTCCCCCCGTGCGCCTCGACCCACTGCTTCGCGATCGCAAGCCCGAGCCCGCTTCCCCCGCCACGATTCCGCGCGGGATCCCCGCGATAGAATCGCTCGAACAGATGCGGGAGATCCTCCTCCGTGAACCCGGGGCCTGTGTCTTCGACAACAAACTCCACAGCGCTCATCACGCGCCGGATCCCGATCCGGATCTCTCCGTCCGTCGGTGTGTGGCGAAGGGCGTTGCCGAGCAGGTTCGCTAGGACCTGCCGTAGTCGCTTCGGGTCTCCGTTGATATGCGGAACGGCAGTTTCCGCATCGATTCGAATCGTCGGCGCCTCGTCAGACGACGAGCCTGCCGCCTCCGCGACCTGCCGGATTAAGCCCTCCAGATCGACCGGCTCCTTCTCCAGGCGGAGCTCACCAGCCTCGGCTGATGCCAGGTCCCGGAGATCATCAATGAGGCGCCCGAGATGCAGGGTCTCCTCGTAGATCGGGGCGATCGTCTCGCCACTCGGTTCGTAGACGCCGTCGATGAGCGCCTCGAGTGTCCCTTGGATGATCGTGACCGGCGTCCGAAGCTCGTGGGCGATGTCGGCGGTCATCATCTGACGCAACGCCTCGGAGTGCTTGAGGTTCTCGACCATCTGGTCGAACGACTTCCCGAGCTGACCGAATTCGTCGTGAGACTTCAGTCGGACCGAATCCGGAAGGTCCCCGTGGGCGACACGTTCCGTTGCCCGCGTCAGCTTCTTCAGCGGAGACAGGATCTGAAGGATCAGGAAGACGGAAAGGATCAGCGCAAGTACGATGGCGATGCCGCCACCGAGGAGGCCCGACTGCTTCGCAGATCCGAGGAACTCGGCCTCATCTGGATCGAGGTTCGGACCGGCTTCCCCGATAATGAGGGTTCCCACACGGACACTGTCGACGACAATCCGCATCTCTGTCTCCAGTTCGAGTTCGGTGAGCTGTCGGTCGTACTCGCCCGCCTCGGTCGTCATGAAGATCCGACCCTCCTCATTTGCCAGCGAGAAACGGCCACCGACGATGAGGACGCGACCGGTGTAGAGCTCGTCGCCAATCTGGATCATGGCGTCGCGGTAGAGCAGATTGTAGACACCGATCCAGTTGCCGAACTCCTCGTAGTACCACGCGAGCTGCGACGCCAACGACAGCCCGAACACCTCTCGATTGCTCTGCCGATACTCGTCGAATTGCCGCGTGATCGAGCGCGCCGTTAGGAGGTAGATGAGACTTACAGAGAGCAGAATGATCAGCGCGAACGAAAGGCTGAGCTTAAGCGAAAGCGGGATCTGTCGCTTCATCTTCTAGGATTCACGCGCGAACCGGTAGCCGACGCCGTGAACGGTCAAGATGTAGCGCGGTGACTTCGGATCCTCCTCGATCTTGCGGCGCAGGTTCTTGACGTGGGTGTCGATCGTTCGCGCAAACGAATCGTACGTGTACCCCTGGACCTCGCGAAGGAGCTGGAGTCGCGTGAAGACCTGCCCCGGATGCCGTGCGAGGTAGGCGAGCAGATCGAACTCGGTCGGCGTGAGTTCTATGTCTCGTTCCGCGACCTTCAGCTCGCGCGTCTTCAGGTCGATCACAATGTCACCGACCACGATCCGTTCGGTCTCTCCCCGGTCTCCCTCGTATCGCCGAAGTACCGCGCGAATGCGGGCGACCAGCTCGCGTGGACTGAATGGCTTGACCACGTAATCGTCGGCACCCAGTTCGAGGCCGACGACACGGTCCGCCTCGGCGGCCTTCGCAGTCAACATGATGATCGGTACTGAGGATTTCATTCGGATCGCGCGGGTCACTTCGATTCCGCTCTTCTTCGGAAGCATTAGGTCGAGGACGATCAAATCCGGCCCCTTCTCGTCGAACGCTTGAAGGGCCGCGTCCCCGTCGTATGCCGTGTACGTCTTGAACCCCTCTCGGTCGAGGTAGGCCTTGACCGTGCGAACGATCATCTCTTCGTCATCGACGATCAGAATCCGTTTCATCGCGGGATCATTATAGCCGAGGAAGCCGTTCATCAAGAACCCTCCGTCCTTTCATCGACCGGCGTCCTCCCATCTCGGTCATCCGACGCTCCCCAGCGTACTGTGCCCTCCTCATGTGAATGGACATCGTCGGACCCGTGAGGATCTTGTGTGTAAGCCAAGTGCGGATTGTGTCCGGGAGGTGTTGCCACTACCATCCGTCGACACTGGAAATGGTGGAACGGAGTAGGCCCCATGAAGCGGATCCAGCTCGTCTCAACAGAGAAACACGCCGGCAAGAGCCTCCTCGCCCTCGCCCTCGGGCGCTCACTGCAAGAGCGGGGCTTGACGGTCGCTTACATGAAGCCAATCAGCTTCGAAGTCTCCTACACAACGGGCGCGCCGATCGACCAGGACGCCGCCGCCGTTCGGTCTTTGCTGTCTCTGAACGATGACCTGCATGACGTCGCTCCCGTTCCGCTCGAGGGACCGTTCCTGCGCGAGGCGATCGAGTCCGGCGATCGTGGGTTCCGAGATCGCATCACGGCCGCCTTCGGCCGGATCACGAAGGATCGAGACGTCGCCATCATCGAAGGCCGAACCTACCTCGGACTGGGTGTCAGTGCAGGCCTGAGTGATCTTGACCTCGCCGATCTGCTCGCAACGGACGTCATCCTCCTGGCCCGCTACGACGAGGAAGAGTCGATCGACCGAATTCTGTGCGCGCTCCGTCTTTTCGAGGGCGGCCCGCGCATTCTGGGAGTCATTCTGAAAGACGTGCCCGTCGACCGCTCTCTCGCGGTGGTCGAAGAGATGCTCATCCCGTTTCTCGCCGACCGAGGGGCCGAGGTTCTGGGCATGATCCCTCATGACCCCAATACACAATCGGTCGCCGCGGAAGAGATTGCCAAGCGCCTGGGCGGACGCACTCTCGGAAGCGCCAGCCTCGATCGCGAAGTGCGGCACTTCGTCGTCGGCGCATTGGGGACGGAAGCCTCGATGCGGACCTTCCGGCGGACACCCGATCTGGGGGTCATCACGGGAGGAGACCGCACAGAGATCCTGAACGGCGCGCTCGACGTGCCGGGCCTGCGCTGCCTGATCTTGACAGGGAATCAACGACCTGCGAAGGAGATCGTCGACCGTGCAAACGCCGCCGGGGTTCCTGTAATCCTTGCCGGTCAGAACACGATGATCACGGCCACGCTGTGTCTCGAGATGCTCGATCGTGTCTGGGTTCGTCCCGGCCCCACGCTGGACCGCGCGATCGACCACGTCCGCTCGAACATCGACGTGGACCGAGTGATGGACAAAAGCACGGACCACTGATGATGTGTGATGACGTGAAGGCGATTCCAGTAGCACGGCTTGCGCCTAGCTCGGCTCTGTTCGGTACTCGCTCGTGATCTCCACAACACCGGCGAGCGTGTTCGCGAGAGGGCAGTACTTCTCCAGCGAAAGCTGGATCGCTCTCTGCAGGTTCGTTTCCGGGACGTCCCCTGCAACGGCATACGTCAGATGAATCTTCGTGAACGGTGTTGGATGTTCGTTGGCTCGCTCGCTGTCGATTTCGATCCGGAATTCGCTCGGTTCCGTCTTCATCTTGCGCAGGATGGAAACCACGTCCATTCCCGTGCACCCGCCCAGCGCGGACAGAAAGACCTCGATCGGACGCGCCGCGCTGTCCGCTCCTCCGCTCTTCGGCGAAGCGTCCATCGCAACCGCATGCCCGCTTTCCCCTTGCCCGCGGAAGCGCATTCCCCCTTCGAGTGCGACCGTGATCATCATCAACCTCCTCGACGGCCGAAGATATCCAAACATTTAAATGCTTGACAACGCGAACCACAACTCTTATCATCCTACTCCGCTTGATGGGATCCGGCAATCCGGCCCCAGGAACGGAGAAGGAACACGAATGGAAAGACGGAACGAGAGAGCGAGATGGGCCGAGATCTTCTCGGCACTGGCGAGTGAACAGCGCCTCCGAATCGTAGAGCTCCTTGCGCAGGGCGAGGTCCAGTGCCAGGAGATCCTCAAGCACGTCGACCTGAGCCAACCGGCCGTATCGTACCATCTCGGGAAGCTTGAACGCGCCGGCGTGCTGCACAAGGAGCGCGCGGGATCGCGACGATGCTATCGCTTGAACGAAGAGCTCAAGACCATCTTCGAATGCCTCATGAAGGAGACTGGATCATGGAACACACGGTAATCGTATACTCGACATCGACCTGCTCGTGGTGTGTGGCGGCCAAGGAGCATCTCGAAGCTCACGCAATCGACTTTGAGGACGTCGATGTCTCGACGGACACGGAGAGAGCGAGAGAGATGATCGAAAAGAGCGGTCAGTATGGTGTCCCCGTCCTTGACATCGATGGTGAGATCATCGTCGGGTTCGATCGCGCCAGGATCGACTCGCTTCTCGAACTCTCGTAGGGGAACGAAACCTGAACGGCACTGCGGCCCTGTCGGGGTGCAGTGCCGCAGATTCTCATGCCGATCCCGCGATCGGTCGAGCACGTCCTAGGGTTGGACGGTTCGCAGCGCTTCGAGCGCGTTGACCAGACCGCTCCCGTACATGTCGTCGTCGCCGCGGGGACCAAGATCGACGGCCGTCGCCTCCAGGATCCGGACCGCCTCGGAGGGGGACAGGTGCGGAGCAACCGACAGCACCAGCGCGAGGATCCCCGAGACATGTGGAGCGGCAAAAGAGGTTCCCGACTGCGTCGCAGCTCTGCCACCCTTTGTCAGGGCCGTGATGGCCTCGCCCGGCGCGCACAGGGCCACCTCGGATCCTCGGTTGCTGAATGAAGCGAGCAGATCAGTGCTTGAGGTTGCCGACACCGCAAGCACCGAATCATACTTGCCGGGATACATCACCTCGCTCTCTCCCAGGTTCCCCGTGATCCCGACAATGATGACTCCGCGCGTGGTCGCCGTCCGCAATGCCTCCTCGAAACTCCTTGGGGGGCGTCCGTTTGCGTAGATGCTTAGATTGATGATGTCCGCGCCGTTGTCGACCGCATACTCGATCGCCTCGACGAAGGTCTCCCAATCGGACGCGCGGAAGCTGTTCGATGAATCGAGGAACCGAACATCCATGATCCGCACGCCCGGCGCGATCCCCACGATGGGAAGGTCTCCGGGCTGTGCAGCGATGATGGAGGCAACGATCGTGCCATGATGGTGGAGGGCCGTACCGGATAGGGGGCCGTTGTCTCCGTCGCGGAAGTCCCAACCGTGCACGTCGTCCACGTAGCCGTTCCGATCATCATCGATCCCGTTCCCCGCGACCTCCGCCTCGTTGACCCACAGGCTGTTCGCGAGCTGGGGGACGCCCCAGTCGATCCCTGAATCGATCACGGCAACGATGACATCTTCATCCCCGTGCGTGATCGCCCACGCTTCGGGGGCGAAGACACGCACGAGCCCCCAGCTCACCGGCTGCTGATGGACGGTGTACAACCCCTCTCCTTCGGCGATGGGCGCCGGGGCAAGCGGCAACTCAACCGGCAAGATCCGAAATCCCAGAGAGTTCGAAACCACCGCATCTCCGCCGACGTCGAGCGCCACATCCAGTAGGTAGATGCCGGTTTGCTGGAATTCCCATCGACTGCTGACGTGGACCGTCTTGGATGCCCCCGGTGCGGCCGAGAACGGATCGACGAGCATCTGCTCGATCGGCTGTCCGAAGCGATCCATCAGGGTTGCCGTCCCCGAAACGCGGGACAACGGAAGCCCCTCTCGGTTCGTGAAGCGAAACGAGATCTCGAACGGGTCCAGCTCGACGATTTCGATCTCGCTGACCCAGATGCCGGGTGACTGTGCCCCCGCGGCGAGAGCAGACAGAAACGCGATGATGGCCGCTGTACTAAGGGCTCGTCGCAGCTTCATCCAGGCAAGTTCCCGAAGGGCCCAACCACCTGCGCGATCACGATATCGATCTCTGGCGCGCCCTCCTCGCTCCACCCGAGATGAGCAATCGCTATCTCCACCGGGAAGTCAAGATGCGCCGTCACATCGGGAACGAGCGCCCGCAACCGTTCAGCGGCCACCGCAGCACCAGCCGGCGGCGTCTCGGGGAGCATCGAGGCGAACCGCACATCGGCTACTCGGTACAGCACGTCGACGTTCCTCAGATTCCCAACGAGAAGACTGGCCGTTCGTATGAGCGTCTGATCTCGCTCGGATTCCGAGCGGGACTCAAGGCCGCGGACATCGATCAAGAGAAGAGACGTGGGATGCTTGTAACGCCTCGTCTTGTTCAGTTCCCGATCGAGTTCCGCGCGTAGATGATCGAGCGTATACGCTCCCGTCAGCTCGTCGAGAACCACGAGCTTCATCAGCTCTTGCTCGTGGGAGTGGATGACCCGAGTCATCAAGTTGAAACCGTCCACCAGCTGACTCACCTCATCGCGCTGCTGCGTTCCTGGGATCCTCCGGAAGGGAATCGGAACCTCCACGTCGTACTGCCGCCGCGAGACAGACCCCATCGCGTCAGCCAGCCTTCCGACTGGCCGGGTCACGAGGGTGCTCAACACAAGATAGAGGAGCACGCCGAGCAGGATCGAGCCGACGATCGTGGCCGCACCGAACCTCCACGAGAGCCTCAAGATGAATCGGTCCTGCTCTGCGAGCGACATGTCGACCGCGACGACTCCGATGAGATCCGGCCCCGACAGAATGGGATGGTATGCTCGCAAGTATGAAACGCCCCCGGCCCGGACCGGCGAAATCTCGACGCCCTTGAGCCCCTGGAAGAACTCCTGTTCCTCTTCGGTAGACAGCACGCCGATGGTCGTCGGATCGGTGCTTGCCACCACGAGGAACCCTCGCGCGCTAACGCCGATCGTCGTGATTCCGACCACGGCTTCGTATCGTTCGAGAAGCCGATCGATGTCGGCGTTGAGTTCGTCGGAGTAGTACAGGATGTAGTCCTTCTCTTGAATCGACTTCGAGATCACGGAGGCAACGCTACGCGCTCGCTGCTCGTAGATTGCCGTAATCGATGAGCGCAAGGACAGGAAGGCAAACCAGTACAGCGCGCCCACCACGAGGATCACAATCACCAGGACGAGGGTGACGAGCTTCGCTCGCAGGCTCGTCCCGTACCGGATCCACGAACGGAGGCGCGGCCACCAGGAGGGGCCGCGATCACGCTTCGCCACCGAGGCGGTACTCGCATGCATCAGGTCTCCTTTTCTTACTCGTCGGACCGTTCGCGCCTCAGGAACTCACGCGCCACGGCCTCCGGCTCACGATCCAACAAGCGAACTCGGCTGTTCAGATCGTGCAGGGCCTCCGTCGTCAGGTACGGCACGAGAGCAGAGAGAACGGCGTCGATCTCCGGATGCCGGCGGAGCAGTTCCGCTCGAAGAACCACGGCAATCGCGTCGCGTTCGAGTGCCTCCAGATCGTCGACGAGGGCCGAGAACCCTGACAGCGTCAACGTCTCCTCCAGATTGCGCACCACCACGACGTCGGCGGCGCCAAGCTTCACCATCGCTTCGGCCTCACCCGAAGTCCTCGTCCACGTGATCCCCGCCACAGCTCCGCTCATACCGTACGCCGTCGTGAATGCAGAGAACCTCTCGGTGCCGAAGGCTTCCGGTGCAGCGAAGCGAACCACCTCGTCAGGACGCTGTGTCAGCGCGGAGACCGAGGACAACGTCGATTCCGACAAGCGAGCAACGAGCGCGGCGGACGCAACCGCCGTCCAGCCCTCGTGCGCGGGAATCGCTACCACGTGCGCTTCGTCCCCCTCGAGGATCGAATCCGCCCCGGCGTCCCACCAGATGAGATCGACGTCCTCCGCCGCCAGCGCGTCGGCCGCACGTGCGCCACCTCCCATTCCGACGAGATCGATCACTTTGTACCCCGCCTCTTCGAGCGCGAACTGTAGGATGCGGCCAAGGATGACCTGCGCACTCCCGGCTTCCGTCCCAACCGCTACGGTCCCCTCCCAGGCCGACTGCTCCAGGCGCACCAGCCCCACGATGGTGGCCGCCTCCGCTCCACGACGGCCGTCGCCCCACCAGTTCCCGGCCGCGTAGAGAGGGGAATCTGTTCGATTGGCGATGTCCGCCGTTTCGTTGTGCGCGAACATGTTGCCTACAATCACCGGAGGCACCGACGGACTCAGACTCAATCCCGCGTCGATGTCCAGCGCAGCAAGGCTCTCCAAGACGCCCTCGGCGCTCTCGACATACTCAAGGCCGATCGCATTGCGCTCGAACGCGTTCCCCTCGAGCCGAATCCCCGGCCCCGAGCGTAGAAGCAGCAATCCAACGTCGTTGTCGGTGAAGCGGTTGTCGAGCACATCCTCGCGGGTCGCGCCCGTGATAAAGATACCGAATCCGCTCGTACGGATTTCATTCTCGATCACCGTATTCGCCTCCACGGCGCCCACGAGGCACACCCCCCCGACCGATTGCCGTTCGATCCCATTCCGGATGAGGACGGTTTCTTCCGTTGACTCGAGGGCAATCCCCAATGAACCGCAGCGAATCTCGTTGTCAAGCAAGCGGCTTCCCCGCCCTTCCGTGAGAAGAGCGCCGATCAACTCGCTTCCCTCAATCGTGTTCCTGAGGAATCGATTGTCGTCCGAACGATCCGCCGCGATACCGATCGCATTTCCCGTGAGTCGATTGGCCATGATCAGGTTTCGATCGCTCGACTCGAGGAGAATGCCGCCTTCGTCGCATCGAAGGATCGCATTGTAGGAGATCGCGTTCTCCGCGCTCTGCGACAGGACGAGGCCCAGCTTCTCCGAATCGGCGATCCTGCTCTCCAGGATGCGATTCTGCGCCGCCTGCTGCAGGGACACGCCAGCAGCGGCCGCTCTCTCGATCGTGCACCCTCGGACAGTGTTCCCGGTAACCGCTTCCAGGAGCACGCCAATCCGTGAATCTGTCACGATGCTCTCTGTGAGGCAGTTGTCGTTGGAAGCGCGAATCGAGACCCCGGCGATTGAACACCGGCCAATCGATGCCTCGACCACCTCGTTCTCCGCCGATCCTTGCTCGATGGACAGGCCGACGCTCGCACCCGAAATGGAGACGCGATCGAGCACGTTGCCCCGGGATTGGACGAGCTTCAGTCCGACCTCACTCGTGCCTTCGATGTCGATCGACTCGAGGCGGTTGCCGACGGCCGACACGAGCTCTACGCCAACGCGTCCCCCTGAAAGCTCGATGCCGCGAAGGACGCATCGTCTCGAGCCGAACAGCTGAATCCCGATCGGCGCAGAACGGATCGCTAGATCCTCCACCAGGCAGTCCATCGCCTCCACGCGAAGCCCGATGCTGTCCGAGGTGATGTCAAACCCTCTGACGGTGACGCCGTCAGCGCGGACGGTGATCGCCGGCTCACTCCCCGATCCTTCGAAGCCGACGCCGTCGGCCGCCGCGATCAACGCAAGCCCTGGAACATCGACGGTCACCGAGCCATAGTTCGCCTCGGGTCGAATCTGAAGAACGATCGTCCCTCCTGAACTCGCGCGCTCGAGCGCCTCACCGAGCGTGGGGACGTCCCGCGGCACGACGATCGCATCTTCCGGCCACCGCGAAGGTCCGACGATGCGGAAAGCGAAGAGGAGAACGACCGCGACGATCGCCGCGACGAAAACCCCGATCCCCACCCAGCGAGATGCCCGCTTCATGTGCTCACTCTAGCACACTCGCTCGCGCACCGTCCAGACACAAACTGCGAATGCCGCCTCAGACCGTACCTCATTCGACCGGCAAACATCGCAGGAAAGGGTCCGTGCAGAATGCTCAAAGCGTGCGAGAGGGAGATGATGTTCGACCGGCGCCAATCCGAACTCGAGCGACGTCAAGAGGATCGTGGAATCCCCGCCAGAACCTCATCGAGCGGCGTCGGTCGCCCGATGTGGAAGCCTTGCGCGCAATCGACGCCGATCGACCGGAGCATCTCGAGGGTCTCGGCGTCCTCGACGAACTCCGCAATCGGCCGTTCTCCGTTCTCATCTCGGACAGCGTCGCGCTCCGTCTCTCTCTTCTCCAACTGAATACCTCCTGCTGAACCAGACGATCTCCTGTATCGTGCACGCACGCGCCTCTCGCAGGACAGTCGTCCCGCGGGGACCGAACGTCCGATGTTCGGCGTGGCAATCGGCTTCTCCCAGGCCAGTCCCGTCTACAGGTCCATCAGCAGCTCAACCCCGATCGCCGCGAGCCAACAGAGGAAGCTCCGCTCGATCTTGGCGTCGTAGAAGTGAAGCGCTTGAGGCCCGTGGGCCGTCGTGAACCGTCCGATGTAGGCCATGATCTCGGTCCAGTCATCCTGAGGTATCCCGTCCCGGATGTGCTGCGCGTCGTCCCCACGCAGCTTGGACAACACCTCGTCGACCGTGTAGTCCTTCAGCTCGACCACTTGGCCGAAGCTAAGATCGCGACCCTCGTCCAGCAGACTCAGGACCCCCTGTACGAACTTGCGTACTGAACTGCGATACATCCCGCACTCCCTTTCGCCTTCGCAGGCCCATCTCCCCCCAGCGTCATACTCTCCTCAATCCAAGACAGAGGGACAGGGCAGCCTTCCCCATTCCACCGGACAGTCATCGCGGAACTGACGTCGATCGGATTGGACAGTCTCATCGCGAGAAGGCGAGAATCTTGAAGAGGACTTCACTTCGATGAACACTATGATAGAATACATCGCTCCTCACTTAGAATAGAGACCAGTAGGAGTCTAGGCGAGGCACTGGCAAGGAACAATATGGATCGTCCCGCCGAACTGGGCGAGACTTGACTGGTACTACAGGCTGTGAAAGGCAAACCGCTCGCGAGAGCGGGACGCAAAGCCACAGACCTCCGTGGGCCTCGATGGCGCTCTCAGCGCCGGACGGCCCCGAAGAAGGCCGCTGGGCTACCAACCGCAGGAAGATACGGGAGGAAATATGCTCAGAGGCCGAAGTAGTGGAGAAGGTCCTACCCACCAGACACTCCGTCGAGCAGGGTGTGTGACGACTCTCCTTCTCGGCGTTCTCGCGCTCACCTCTCTGGTGAGCGTTTCGCAAGCCTGGCCGCGCTGCATCACCGGCTGCACCGCCAACGACGTCGAGCTTCTCGAGGTCACCGTCGAGGTTCTCGGCTCGTGTTCGCCTGGCGGAAACGTAGACGCGGTGCTCTGGGCGTCCCTTCACTTCAACAGGAACGACACGTACTGCGTTCGATTCGTAACGGACGTCTACATCGACGGGGAACTCGCCGCGGAAGACCTGGTGAGTGAGCCCTTCAACGTTCACTCGAACGGGACCTATCCAGACATCTATCTGGGCACAGTCTCCCTGCCCTGCGGAAGCTCCTTAACTCTGGAGAACATCAAGATCATGTGGTCCGTAGACAACAAGCTTGACCCTGTGTCTAACTGCCAAAGCGGTATCTGTTCGGACTACGGTCCAGGATCGAAGTGCACGGGCGACCAGTTCTCAAGCTACGCAGTCACCCTGCCGCTCGATGCCGGAGATGACACGGACACGACCGACGAGGAGACTCCGGTGATTACCGCGGTCCTGGCAAACGATCTCCTCGGACTCACGCCCACGTCGATCATCAACGCCACCGACGGGGCACACGGATCGACCACGTCGAACAGCGATGGGACCGTGACGTATGTTCCGCAGGCGGACTTCCACGGGATGGACTCGTACGTCTACACCATCCAGGACGACGGCGGCGGCATCGACTCAGCCACGGTGACCATCACCGTGTTGCCGACCAATGATGTCCCGATCGCGAACGACGATGCGGCAACCACGGACGAGAATGACCCAACGAGCATCGATATCACGGCCAACGACGTGGACCCGGACGGAGCGATCGATCCGACGACCATCACGATCGTCTCCAGCCCCACCGCAGGATCGATCGACGTCGACCCCGCGACTGGCATCGTCACGTACACGCCAGGCGCCGATACCTGCGGGATAGACGAATTCACCTACGAGGTCCATGACTTCGACGATGCGGTGTCCAACGAGGCCACGGTCGCGATCAGCGTCATCTGCAACGAGGCGCCGACCGCGGACGACGATGCGGCATGCACTGACGAGAACACGTCGATCGGCATCAACGTCATCGCCAACGACTCGGACTCCGACGGCACGATCGACCCCTCGTCCGTCACGATCACGTTGAGCCCGGCAGATGGCGAGTTGAGCGTCCATCCGGCGACGGGCGTCGTGACGTACACGCCTGATCCAGGTAGCTGCGGTTTGGATAGCTTCCGTTACACTGCCGATGATGATGATGGTGCAGCCTCCAACGAGGCAACAGTCACCGTCGACGTGATGTGCGACGATCCGCCGCTCGCAATCAATGACTTGTACTCGGTCGCCGAGGGGGAGACGCTCGCTGTCGGTGGCCCCGGCATCCTCGCCAACGACGTCACGAGTCCGTGGGAACCGCTCTCAGCGGTTCTCGTCTCAGACGTCTCGCACGGGACGCTGTCGCTCAACCCTGATGGATCGTTCACCTACATCCACGACGGAAGCGAGACGACGAGCGACTCGTTCAGCTACTACGCGTTCGACGGAACAGAGGACTCCAACGTGGCCACGGTCAGCATCGTCATGATGCCAACAAACGACGCGCCGACCGCGGACGACGATGCAGAAGCGACGGACGAAGACACGCCGGTGACGATCGACGTCCTTGCGAACGACTCCGATCCAGACGGCGATTCGCTCTCGGTGGACTGGGTCGGCGCACCGCCAAACGGCACCGTCGTCAACAACGGCGCAAACGTCATCTACACACCCGATCCCGACTTCCACGGTACCGACACGTTCACGTACACGATCTCCGATGGAAACGGCGGCACCGACACCGCCACGGTGACGATCACGGTCAATCCGGTCAACGACCCGCCGATCGCCCAAGACGACAGCGACGCGACGGATGAAGACACGCCGGTCACCATGGACGTCCTCGACAACGACTCCGATCCCGACGGCGATGACCTCGTCGTTCAGTCGGTCACCCAGCCAGCTGACGGCTCCGTGGTCAACAATGGCGCAGACGTCGTCTACACACCCGATCCTGGATTCAACGGCACCGACGCGTTCACGTACACAGTCTCCGACGGGAACGGCGGGGCCGACACCGCAACCGTCACGGTCTCTGTGGCGCTCGTGAACGACCCGCCGAGCGCAGTCGATGACGCGTCAACGACGCTCGAAGACACGCCAAGTACGATTGCCGTCCTCCTGAACGACAGTGACCCGGACGGTGACGCCCTCGCCGTCAAGTCCGTAACACGGCCGAGTCACGGAACGGCCCTCCCGAGCGGGAAGAGCGTGATCTACACGCCGTCTCCGAATTACGCAGGACCGGACGCGTTCACGTACACGATCTCCGATGGAAATAGCGGAACCGCAACAGCGACCGTCTCGATCGTCGTTCTTCCGGCCAACGACCCGCCAACGGCACAAGACGACATCCAGACGACGCCCGAGGATGCTCCGGTCACGGTGGCCGTTCTGGGGAACGATAGCGACCCTGATGGCGATGACCTTCGCGTCCAGTCGGTCGGCCAACCAACACACGGCACAGTGACCGGCGGTGGAAGCTTCGTAGCGTACACGCCGAATCCTGGATTCAACGGCGTCGATTCGTTCACGTACACGGTGTCGGACGGACATGGCGGGACCGATAGAGCCCAGGTCACGATCGTCGTCAGCGCGGTCAACGACCCGCCGATCGCCCAGGACGACAGCGCGTCGACCGATGAGGAGACGCTGGTGAGCATTCTCATCCTCGGCAACGACAGCGATCCGGACGGCGACTTCCTCCTGGTCGAGACATTCGCACAGCCGGGGAATGGCACGGTCCTCAACACGCGGACCGGCGTTTCGTACATCCCGGAGACCGCATTCCAGGGGATTGACACGTTCACGTACACCGTTTCCGACGGGAACGGTGGAACCGACACAGCCACGGTCACGGTTTTGGTTGCCGGCGTCAACGATCCGCCGATCGCGCAGGACGACGCGTCAAGCACGGACGAGGGCGTCGCGCGGATCATCCCTGTCCTCTTGAATGATGCGGATCCGGACGATGACGGTCTGACCGTCGAGTCCATCAGCGCACCGGAGAACGGAACGCTTCTGAACCTCGGGAGCGAAATCGAGTACACACCGAATCCAAACTTCAACGGCGTCGACTCATTCACCTATACGATCTCCGATGGGCAGGGAGGGACGGACACGGCGACGGTCTTCATCGCCGTCGCCGGCGTCAACGATCCGCCTGTCGCGCAGGACGACAGTGAAATGGCCGAGCAGGGCCAACCGATCTCAATTCCAGTTCTGGCGAACGACGAGGATCCTGACGGCGATCCGTTCTTCATCTCGTCGGTATCCGACCCGGCCGGCGGATCCGTGCGCATCGACGGGGCCACGCTCGTCTACACGCCAAACTCCGACTACACCGGGAGCGACACCTTCACCTACACGATCTCCGACGGCCGCGGCAGCACCGACTCGGCTACGGTGACGGTGGGGGTCGCCGCTGGCGGTGCCGGCGGTGCCGCCGATGAAGCGTCGTGCGAAGGGAAGGTCATCATCAGCGAGATCGCCTGGGCGGGAACGTCGACCGATCCGCGCGACGAGTGGATCGAGCTGCGGAACCTCGGCACGACGCCGGTCGACTTGTCCGGATGGATCCTGCGCTGGAGGCCCACGCACGCCACGACGTCCGAGGACCAGGATTGGAGGACGATCGAGCTCTCCGGCACCCTCGAGGGTGCGGAGACGGCCGCTTGCGATCAGCTCGCAGCGACTACGCCTCCAGCCGTTCGATTCGAAAGAGAATCGCCCGAAGGCGTAGCCTGGGTCATCGCCGGAGAGCCGAGCCTCCAGAAGGATGGGTACTTCACGCTCGAACGCAGGCGCGATGACACGATCGCTGATGCAAGAGCCGACCTCGTCTACGACACGACCTCTGCTCTCCTACTCGAGCTGTCGGACGCCGGCGACATCGTGATGCTGATCGACGCGTCGGGCGAGGTCGTCGACACCGCCAACGCGTCATACCTTGGCCGCGCCGGCTGGGCCGCAGGAAGCGCGAGCACGTTCGGGACCATGGAGCGAATCGACCCTCTCGGCCCGGACATCTCTGAGAACTGGCACACGAACCTCGGAGTTGTCGCCGGTGGACAAGACGCGAACGGACGCCCGTTGCGCGCGACGCCAGGGGGCGAGAACTCCCCCGTCCTGGAGGACCTTGACCTCTTCGCGGAGATCGAGCCCACGACGTTCCGGAGGGGCTCCGCACTGCAAGTGAGCTTCGATCTGTCGAGGCAGGATCGGCGGAACACAGGCTGGCCTTGGATCAACGTCTCGAGGCCCGGATTCGCCGGCCAGGGCGGTGCAGCCGATCTCTCACGATACTCCTTCGCAGGCCAGCACGAGAGCGGAGGCAAGTACGTACTCGACATCGGCACCGACAGCCTGGCTCCAGGCGCCTACACGTTCTTGATCATCTACGGAGAGGGCGAGGCCCTCCTCGTCCCGATCATTGTGACGCCGTAGCAGTCAGAGTACGGACGAAACGTCAGCGCGGCGACCTCTTCGGGTCGCCGCGCTTCTCATGACCATGTCCCCACCTAAGGGAAGGCTCGCTAAGAGACGCCAAACGCAGCTTTCAGCACGTTCGTCAGATCTTGGGACTCATCTCCATCTAGCCTCGCGCTGAATAGCCCCACGCGAATCGAGATCGTCTGCCCGTTCCCCCACGGCCACCACGCACAGTAGATGAGCAAATCGCCAGCGGGGTCGGAGAGAAGAAGCAGCTGGCCGGTCATGAGCCCGCCGAGATGTCGCATGACTTGTCGCGCGCCCTCCGGCGCGTCCTGAATCGTGGCGCTGTCCCAGGAACTGACGAGGTGTTGCTCCAGTCTTCCCAGAACATCAGTCTTCTTGTCGATGGGAAACTCTGCCAAGACGGTCCCAAAACGGCCATCCCACTTCCATTCGAGGACTCCCCGAAACGCCGCTGCAAGATCGAGGAGTTCATGTTTCGGCGCCTGGCCACCTTCTTCCTCCATGTAGGCCTCCTGTGGATCCATAGGATACCGCGCTTCTCCTGGTCCGAGTATTCCTCCACTTGGACAAGGATTGCGCCGACACTCCCTTGTGTCTCTCGCCGAAGAGCGGCACCGCAAGCTACTCCAACCATGCTTTGGCTCTGGGAAGAGGCCCAAGCGGTGCCCGTGCGCTCGATCGATCGCAGCGAGGGGGCGACCCAGACCCCGACGGAGACGGAGATCCGCGGAACAACGACGAGCCGACGGGGCTCTCCTTCGCCGATGTCGAGCACGGTGGGACCCTTCAGATGACCGTCTCCTGGTCAGACGCCGGTGGATTCAGCCTGGACGGCATCTCCATGACCGCTTTCCTGTCGATTGAAGGATTCACAGCCCAGTTTCAGACGTCGTTTGTGAATACAGGCATGGACACGTTCTCCGTGACCGCAAACGGCACATTGGGCGCGGTTCCTGTCAATTCCGCACTCACGTTCGATCCGTCGACCGTGGCTTTCGTCTCCTGGCAAGGAGGGACGGCGTTCTCTTTTCTCGGCCTCGACGTGACGAACATCGTCTACTTGGGCGTCCCGCAGACAGCATCCTATACCCAGCTCACCGTCTCCGGCACCTCCGGTGGGCTTTCGGCACAGGGGACAGTCAAGCTCGGTATCTGCCCTCTCGTCTTCTCGGCAGCGAACGCTTGCGGAACGTGGGACTGGCCTCGCTGCGACACGTCAATCACCGTATGCACACTTTTCACCGGAGCCGACGGGTTCGTCTCAGCTACGGCTACCATGGCCGACTACACGCTGTTCGAGAACCTGCTCGGCGCACGCTGGGGTCTCGATGTCGCCCTCTCATTCACCCCCGAGCAAAAGAGTTTGACGCCCACCCTGAAGCTACAGCCTGATTGGCTCATCTGCCCGGAGATCGAGCTTGTGGGCGAGATCTCCACCGGGCCGGGCCCCTCCACCACCAACGTCGCCCTCATCTACGGCATACGAGGCGAGTGCGCCGTCGGCAGGAACACGACAATTCGGTTCGCGGAGTCCTTGGACGCCGGAAAGAACAGCGCCTTCACCGGCAGGACCGAGTACTTCGAGTTGATCGGGATCTCGGGGGTCTTGCCGTCTTGTTGCGATTCGTCGGGCTCGTTCGATGTCGCCGCATTCTTCGATGGCGCATCAGGCTCCCTGTTCGATTTGGGCCTCATCACCGGCGCGTTCGCTGTTCAGTTCACACCGAACTTCGCATTCTCATTCGAGGCGGAGATCCCCACGAATGGCTCCGGATGGCAGCTCTTCTGGACCCTGCAGGTGATCTGGTGATCCTCGTCGGCTTCTACCGCGGAATGATCCGCACCGCGCCCCTCACCTAGCCACTTCGGACGAATCGAGATCGGAAACCCCGTTGACGTGGGCGTCTCAGCGTCCGTGTTGTCTCTGTCGACATTGATAGAACTGCGGGAGATCCGCGCTCGCACTGACGTCTGCGGCGGTTCCGGAGTGTCCCGAGGCGCTGGGCTCTTCCCGTGACTCGCAGCGCACAATGGAACGGAACTCATGCGGAAGATGCCGGATTCCGCATCGGATACAATCCGCCGCATGTCGGCGCGTTCTGCAAGAGACCTCAGCGACCGGCTTGTCAACGGCCCCATCGTTTCGTCGCTGGTCCGTCTGGCTTGGCCGGTGATGCTCTCCAACCTGCTCCAGACGGTCTACAACTTCGTCGACCGATTCTGGCTCGCGCAACACGGCTCCGCGAGTCTCGCCGCCGTCGGCCTCTCTTGGCCTTTGATTTTCCTCGCTCTGTCCATTGGAAGCGGCATCACGATCGCAGGCATCGCCCTTGTGTCGCAGTACACGGGGGCGCAACGAAAAGAGGAGGCGAACGAGGCTGCAGGACAGGTCCTCGCTTTCACATCGGTGCTGTCCGTCGTCCTGGCGATCGCCGGGGTCTTCGCGGCACGTTCGATCCTTACCTTGATGGGACCGGAAGCGGAGTTGATCGAGGCCGGCACGATCTATCTGCGGATCATCTACGCGGGAACACCGCTCATGTTCTCCACCTTTATCGTCACGGCACTGCTGAACGGGGCGGGAGACACCGTGACACCGATGATTCTCATGGCGATTTCGGTCCTGTTTAACGTCGTCCTGGATCCGCTCCTCATCTTCGGCTGGGGGCCGTTCCCGGAGCTGGGCATCGCCGGCGCCGCCATCGCGACCGTGGCTTCGCGAGGTCTCCTAGCGATTGCGGGATTCGTCCTGCTCTTCTCAGGAAAGCTCGGCTTACACATCCGCCCTCGGCATCTGCGCCCGAGGTGGGAGCTGATCCGGCGGATCATCTCGATCGGCGGCATGGCGTCGATCGGCCAGGCCGGAATGGCTCTCGGATTCACCGTGATGAACGGCGCGTTGGCACGAATTGGAACGGCCGCCATCAGCGCCTTCGTGATCGGGAACTCTTTCATCTCCGTCGCCCTCATGCCGGCCATGGGCCTCGGCCAGGCCACCGCGACGATGGTCGGCCAGAACCTCGGGGCGCAGCAACAGGATCGCGCCCGCCAGAGCGCGTGGGCCGGGATGGGACTATCGACGGTAATCCTCGCCGTCGCCGCGGTGTTCGTCCTGATCTTCCGAGCAACACTGATCCGCATCTTCACCGTCGACCCTGAGACGACGCAAATCGCTCGTGGGATGTTCGGCATCGTGGCTCTTGCATTCCCGTTCATGGGAATCATCCAGGTCGTGTCGGGGGTGTATCAGGGATCCGGACACACTCTCTACTCGATGTTCTTCAGCCTGTTCCGCCTGTGGGCGTTGCGCGTTCCGCTCGTCTTCATCCTGCCGTTCGCCGTCGGCATGGGCGCGAACGGCGTCTGGTGGGCGATGCTCGCGTCCAACTTCGGCACGGCCGTCGCTTCCCTCGCGTTCTTCATGTCGGGGAACTGGAAACACCGGGTGATCAAGGAGACCTCTGCCCTGGCTGAATAGCCTTGCGAGGGCACGTTCGGCTCCCTACTCTCTACGAGAACAGCGAGCGAGCCTGGAGGGAATGAACGATGTCGACGATCAAGATTGACGAGGCGTCAGGTCATGTTGGAGAGGCTGTCACGCTACGTGGCTGGCTCTACAACAAGCGCTCCAGTGGGAAGATTCTGTTCCTGCAGGTGCGCGATGGAACCGGCATCCTTCAAGCGATCCTCTCCAGAGCCGACAATTCTGACCTGTTCGACCTCGCCGACGGACTACCGCGCGAGTCGTCGATCATCGTTCGCGGCACGCTCCGCGAGGACGCGCGCGCCCCGAGCGGCTGCGAGATGCAGCTCGAAGGTCTCGAGATCGTCCAACAGCCGACGCAGGGCTTCCCGATCGAGCTGAAGGAACAGACACCCGGCTTCCTCATGGAGCATCGTCATCTGTGGATTCGAACCGGACGGCAGGTGCCAATCCTGCGGATCCGCGACGCGGTCTTCCGAGCATTTCGCCGGTTCTTCGAAGAACACGGCTTCGTCGCCACGGAGGCCCCCATCCTGACGGGCACGTCGGTGGAAGGAACGACGACGCTGTTCGAACTCGACTACTTCGGAGACAAGGCGTACTTGGGCCAGAGCGGGCAGCTATACCTCGAGGCAACGTCCATGGCGCTCGGCAAGGTCTACTGGATCGGCCCCGCGTTCCGGGCGGAGAAATCGAAGACGCGGAAGCACGTGACCGAGTTCTGGATCGCCGAAGCCGAGATGTCGTACGTGAACCACGAGGAGAACCTCCAGCTTCAAGAGGACCTCGTCCGATTCATCGTCGAGACGGTCGTCGAGGAGCGAAGGCCCGAGCTTACCCAACTGGAGCGGGACATCGATCTCCTCCTCGAGGAGGTTCGAGAGCCGTTTGCCCGACTCGACTACGCTGATGCGATCGACCTCTTGCGAGGCAAGGGCCACGAGATCACGTTTGGGGACGACTTCGGCGCGCCGGAGGAAGAGGAACTCGGGGACGCGTTCGGCAAGCCCGTGTTCATCGAGCGCCTCCCGGTCAGCATGAAGCCGTTCTACATGAAACGAGACCCAAAAGACCGAAGCCGAGCGCTCGCGGCCGATCTGATCGCGCCCGAAGGATACGGCGAGATCATCGGGGGGAGTCAGCGTGTCGATACGGAGGAGGAACTCGTCGCTCAGCTAGAAGAGTACAACCTGCCGATCGAACCGTACCAATGGTACGTCGACCTTCGCCGATACGGCGCGGTCCCACACTCGGGATTCGGCATGGGATTGGCTCGCGTCATCATGTGGATCTGCGGTAGCAGACACATCCGCGAGGTCATCCCGTTCCCGCGCATGATCCACCGCCTCTACCCGTAGAACCCGCAACTCCAGCGTTGGCCGACCCGTCCGTGTCGGAATGTCCGCAGCGACCGGCCTTACGGGGCACTGTGAGCAACGTCCACCCCTAGGCACGTCTCCTCATCCCCTCAACAATCAACCACGCAAGGCCGATCATGATCAGGAGGTCGCCGACGCTGAACGCCGTGGCAAACGGGAACCACTTCGGCAAGTAGAGCCAGTCGCCGAGAACATTGAGCCGCGTGCTCTCGCCCATCAGCAGGATGTTCGCGTGACTCCCAGCACTGGTCAGGTTCTCGGCTGTCGAGGCGAGCCCGGCGCGTTCGAGTGCGGTGACCGACGCCGGCATACGGCCTTCGTTGACGGTGATGGCCGCGAAGTTGAGCAGCGCACCGCACCCCAGCATGAGGAGAGATCGCACGCGAAGGTTCAGGACGAGAAAGACGAAGACCAGCACGTAGGAGAGAATGTGCAGGGGGACGGTCCCGTAGGGCAGCACCGGTCGATCCGAAAGGAGAGGGAAGATGAGAAGCTGCAGGATCAGCCCGACCAGGACGAGCCAGATCCACTTGAGGCGGAGCGACGCGAGGTTGGCGACCCGTCCGCCGAGGACGTACCCCACCACCACACCGGCGAGTGCCGCGAGGAGGAAGATCATCAGACTAGTCCGGCTCGACGACCGGAGATGGTTCCTTGACCGGCTCGACAACACGTTCTCCGACCACGCGCAGGAGGGCATCGGCCACCGCGGGATCGACGTCGACTCCCCGCATCTGCCGGATCATCTCGACCGTCTCATCTTGGCTGAACGCGCTGCGATACGGTCGATCGGTGGAGAGCGCGTTGTGAATGTCGGCTGCCGCAATGACGCGTGAGATCAGCGGGATGGCCTCGCCCCTCAACCCGTCCGGGTAGCCCGAACCGTCCCATCGCTCGTGCTCGTGTCGAACGGCATCGGCGACCTGTGCGTAGATCTCGAGACCTCCGATCAGTTCAGCACTGACGACCGGATGACGCTTCATGATCTCCCACTCGTCGTCCGTCAGCGGTCCCGGCTTGAGGAGAATCGAATCGGGGATCGCGACCTTCCCAATGTCATGAACGCGAGCGGCGATCTCGACTCTTTCGATCTCCCCTTGCGGAAGCTTCATCTCCTCAGCGATCTTAACAGCCAGTTCCGCAACGTCGGTCGAGTGGACCGCGGTGTAGTGATCGCGCTCATCCAGGAGCCGCGAGATGTTCTCAAACGTTCTTCTCGCTTCGGTTCGAAGCCTCTGATAGCTCCTGAACGAGAGGTGCACCAGGAAGAGCGGCACGATGGCAAGCAGCATGTGCCAGACCGACAGCGTGTAGAGGACGGCGAGCAACAGCGCCAGTACGCCCAGCACGGCGTACTGCACGACGAAGTCGCGAACGTAGGTTCCAAAGCGGTAGAGAAAGCGCTTTCCTTCTGTGAAGGAGACCACGGTCGTGACCAGCCCGATGTTGATCACCGCATAGCACAGGAAGGCGAGCATCGCCCATAGATAGTCACCACCGAGTTCAGGCGACAGCGATCTCCCTGCAAGCCTGAAGAAAATCAATCCGATCGCCGCGACGGTCACTACAAGCTGGCTGACATTGAAGATCAAGACGTAGGCGAACCGACCCGGATTCGACTTCAGGTAGTCCCACCTCATCAACAACTCGGGAGCGAGCGTTGAGAGAAAGACCAAGAGGACTGCTCCTGATGGCCCAAGGATGAACAGGGAGGCCATGTAGATGGCGATACTGCTAGAGACCTCGAAGCCGTAGGCCGGGATCCAGACAGCGTAAACCTCGGAAAGGAAGCCGAGAACGAGGAAAAGGATGAACGTGAGAGCTTGTGATGTGTTGAGGAACGCGATGTCCCTCACGTAGTAGGCGATTGACGCGAGCGCCAACAGCCCAAGGAAAATGACATACGCCCTTGCCTTGATCGAGAGGTTCACGCTCACTCCTCCATTTGGGATCCGTGGCGAAATTACCACCACATTCTACCCGAGGCAAGGGGCATCCACTATGGATCAGAATTCAGATCGATTCAGACTCTCCTTGCTAGCCGTGCCACTTCACGCTCGCGCCGAGCAGCAGACCAAGCGTCGCGATCGTT
>CAZMYM010000027.1:39419-39483 GCA_964570515.1 uncultured Thermotogae bacterium
CAGTCCGGTCTAGCCGTGCCACTTCACGCTCGCGCCGAGCAGCAGACCAAGCGTCGCGATCGTT
>CAZMYM010000028.1:0-34662 GCA_964570515.1 uncultured Thermotogae bacterium
CCACCGGGGAATTCGTCAGCGTCACCTGTGTGGATCTGGCGAGTCAGTACGTGACCGCCCCGTCCCTGAATGTGCTGCCGGGGGACACGCTGCTCGCTGCCTACAACGATCCCTCCAATCACTCCGACGCGGTCTGGATCTCGCTCAGGGTCGGTCAGGGCGGCGCGGGGGGCATCGGTTCGAGTCTCATGTTCGTCGACGCGGAGGATCGGCCCGTTGCCGCGTATCTCTTTGGAGATCCGATCTACGTGAAGGTCGTCGACTTGTCACTCTCCGGCGCGGGAACGATTCCGGATGCTGTCACTATCGACGGTGGGACCTACAGTCTCGCTTCCCATCCGAGTGGCGAGCCCGGCGTTTTCCTCGTCGGTCCACTCGACCTCGGATGTGGTGTCGGAGAGACGCTGACGGCGACCTACGTCGATCCGTCCGATCCGAGAGACACCAGCTCGGCGACGGTTCAGGTCGTGGCAAGCGAGCTCAACGTCGAGCGCTTCTACGCCGGACCGAATCCGTTCGATGACGTGGTGGCGTTTTCGTTCGATGGCCAAGGGCTAGCGGAGACGTTCTCCGTCTCCGTCTACGATCTGCGCGGACGTCGCCTGTGGACGGGCAAGGACACAAACGTCCTCGGCGTCACGTGGGACGGAAGGAACATACGGGGCGATCTTGTCGCCAACGGCGCCTGCATCTACGTTGTGACGGCGACCGGGAGCGGGAAGACATTCGACGGAAAGGGAACCCTCTTCGTCCGACGATAGATCTGCAGCGCATGCGCCGCTCGAATCGTGTTGACCCGGGCGGCGCATTTCTCTGCCTCGTGATCTCCTCAGGTATACTCGTCAAGTCATGACAGACTCGCGCAGCAGGATCGCCGGCCGGGACGTCGATGAACACCCGCTTGCGATCGGGTTCAGCGACTTGCGGGGCTTCTCATCCTACACGGCCGAGCGCGGGGATCGACAAGCGTTTCGCCTGGCCAGCCGATTCGTCGACCTCGTCTCGCGTCACGTGAGCGAAGGAGGCGGGTGCGTTCTCAAGACGTACGGCGACGGCGTGATGACGTCGTACGAAAGCGCGGACGGGGCCCTCAACTGCGCCGCCGCGATGCAAGAAGCGGTGAGTCTGTACAACGAATCCCATGAAGACGAACCGCTTTCGGCCGGAATCGGCCTGTCATGGGGAACCGTCATCCGCACCGACGACGACGTGTTCGGGCACTCCGTGAATCTTGCCAAGCGCCTTGCCGACATCGCCAAAGGGGGGCAGGTCATCGTGTCGACGTCGCTGTGTGATCAGACCGACGCGAGTGGCCGATTCTGCCTTCGGGACCTCGGAGGTCACGAGATCAAAGACCTCGGAGACCATCGCCTTTTCGAGCTCGTCTGGCGGGAAGAGGTTGCGAATCTGTGTCTCTCCGACGACAGCCTCAACGTCGTGTTGACCGAGAACGACAAGCTGGTGCTGGAATTCGCCAAGCCCATTGCGGAGAGGCTTCAGTTCGCTCAGGAGAAGCTTCTGGAGGAGGCGGGCTCCGACGGCGGCGGCACGGTGGCGTCCCTCAGGCGCCAGGTTGCGAAGCGGCTGTCGAAGACGCTTCCGCGTTGGATCGACTCGTTCCATGCGAGCGCGGGCTTGGGCATCGAGCACCGTCTCGACGAAGTGGAGGCGACGCTCACCCACGGGAGACTGACCATCCAGCTTCCGACGGGGAAGAGGCTCAGATTCGACCAGGGTCAGGTCGATCTCGGCCAGGCGGAGCGGTTCATCGAGAAGCTTCGTGCGCTGAAAAGCGGGCCTCAAGCTGGGAGCTAGGCTCGGAGCTTCGCCACGATCTCTGCGACGATCGTCTTGCCCTTGTCACTTCCGTAGAAGCTGCGGATCTTCTTGTGGACTTCCATCTTCTCGATGCGTCCAGCCTTCACGTCCTCTCGATGATCATCGACGATCTGCTGGGCCGGCGCCGGACGTGGTCCCCAACGGAACCTCACGCCGTACGCATCGTCGAGTACGAGGACGATCGGAATCGCTCGTCCGCCTTGCGTCAAGTACTGATCGATCAGGTCGGTGTGCTCGTCTCGCAGGATCACGTGAACCTCGCTCCCGGCTCGGCGAAAGAGAGCCGATACGACCGGGAAGATCGCGAGCGAATCCCCGCACCAGGGCTCGGTAATCACCAGAACGTTTTGTGCGCCGGAAGAACGAACGGCTCCGACGGCATCCTCATCGATCTCGGCGCGGCGCAGGTGGTGCAGGTGCAGTTTCTTCTGTTCCTCCGTGAGGAGGTCCTCGAAAGCCTCCACGGTCAGAGCGATATCGAAGTACTCCCGTAGCTCCACGCTTCCTCCTTCTTGGGACGATGTGCCGAGTTTGCTAGGAAGCACCGCGTCGGCCCCAACGCCAGAGCTCACGCAACGATGCCGACTTCCCTGTCATCAGCATGCCGACCTCGAACACCTTGGCGGCGAATCGCATCATGAGGAACGTGCCGACGGCGAGCGAGAGGAGGCTCAAGCCGATCTCCCACGCGGGTACAACACGCGTTCCCTCCGACACAATGGGGGTCGCGCCGATTCGCAGCAGCATCACGGCGGGGGTGAAGGGCGGAATGAAGCCGGCGATGCGAACCCACAACAGGTCCGGCTGCGTGACAATGAGCCCGGCGAAGACCATCGGCAGGTACGGGATCATCCCCGCGATGCCCACCGCGCCGCCGGAGTGGATGTCTTTGATCGACGCGCCGACGGTTCCGAAGATCGATGCGATGAACAGGAAGCCGAGGGCGAAATAGAGCGGATACGAGATCCAATGAACAAGCGTGAGCATCTCCAGAGAGACGGGGAAGAAGAGGCCGGCGACGAAGTACGCGGTCACGCCCCACGCGGCAACTTGGATCAGGCCTGTCAGCCCGAGCCCGATCATCTTCCCGCTCATCAGCTCCCACGCAGAGACACTGGAGAGCATCATCTCGGCGGATCGGGTTTGCTTCTCCTTCAGTACACCGTAGAGCGTCATCACACCGGACATGAACGCGCCCAGGAAGAGGATCATTGCGAGGAAGATCCCGATGATGACCGGCGGGGGTGGTTCGGACGGCCCGGTGTTCTCGGCCCCGATCACACGCGTCGCGGCGAAGACGGCGAGCCCGACGAATGCGGGGATGAGGATCGTGATGAAGAGGAACTGCTTGCTGCGGACGTTCTGAGTGAACTCCCAGCGGATGATCTTACCGAGCTTCATCATCGTCTCCGATCGTGCGAACGAAGATGTCGTGGAGCGGGGGGCGGTCGACATGGAGCGCGAGGATGCCGAGCCCTTCCGGAAGGGCCCGGACGAACGCGTCCGGCGACGCGTCTCGGGAGAGCGTGAACGACGCGCGGCTGCCTTCAATCCGCAGGTCCGTCGCTCCCGAGGTTCCCTGGAGCACGGATCCGTCTCCAGCGAAGCGAATGCTCACCGCATGTTCGCCGTGGGCCTCCTTGATCTCATCGAGATCCCCGTAGAGGACGCGTCGGCCGCGATGGATCAGGAAGATCCGATCGCAGAGCTCCTCGACGCGGTTCATCTGATGCGAGGAGAGAAGGATGGCCGCCCCGTCCTCTCGCAACCCACGGATGATCTCCTTGAGAAGGTCTTGATTGACCGGATCGAGTCCGGCGAACGGCTCATCGAGGACGACCAGATCAGGCTTGTGGAGAACGGCGGCGATAAACTGCACCTTCTGCTGCATCCCCTTCGACAGCTTCTCCACCTTCTTCGTCGACCAGTCGAGGAGATCGAACCGCTCGAGCCAGCGACGTGCGCGTTCGCGTGCCTCAGCGCGCTGGAGACCTTTCAGTTCCCCGAAGTACGTCAGGAGGTCGTGGATCTTCGCGTCACCGTAGAGTCCGCGCTCCTCGGGAAGGTAGCCGGTCCTCTCCTTGGGGACGCGTCCGAGAGAGGGGCCGAGAGAGGAGCGGATCTCGCCGGCGTCCGGATCGAAGATCCCGAGGATCATCCGGATTGTCGTCGTCTTGCCGGCGCCGTTCGGGCCGAGGAAGCCGAGGATCTCCCCACGTTCGACCGAGAAACTGACCTCGTTGACCGCGTGGACGGATTCAAATCGCTTATCGATTCTCTCGACCTCAACGACCATCTGGTTACACATCGGGGCCTCCCGGAGATTGGATCGGATTCTACCCTCCGGGTCCGGGCCTGTCACCCGGAGAGGAGATGATGTGCCTGGATCCAGCCCCAGGTTCAGACGAGCGCGTCGCGCATCCGTCTCAGCCCGTCGAGAAGCGTTGCCTTCGGACAGCCGAAGTTGAGGCGAACGAAGCCCGCCCCTCCCGGACCAAACATCGCCCCTCCGTTCAACGCGACTCGGGCCTGGCGAAGGAAGAACTCGTGGGGGTCCTCCTCGATCGCCTCTCGGCAATCGAGCCACGCGAGGTACGTCCCCTCGATCGGCGTTACCGCGATCCCCGGAAGCTCCTCGGCGGCGAGGCGCGTTAGGACATCGCGATTCTCCTGCAGGTACCGAAGCAGTCCGGCCAACCAGTCGTCTTCGTGTTGATACGCGGCGAGGGCGGCGGCGTAGCTCATGATCCCGACGTGGGGAACGAGGCCTCGCTTCGCGGCCACGATACGACAGCGGAGCGTCTCGTTCGGGACAACAGCGATCGCACAGGCGACGCCGGCGATGTTGAACGTCTTGTTCGGCGCGAAGAGCGTCACGGAATTTTGCTCCACCTCCCGGCTGAGCGACGCGACCGGGACGTGGCGCCTCCCATCATAGAGAAAGTCGGCGTGAATCTCGTCGGAACAGACGATCACATCGTGGCGCAAGCACACGTTGGCGAGACGTTCGAGTTCGTCTTCCGTGAACGCCCGACTCACGGGGTTGTGCGGGTTACACAACACAAAGACCCGCGAGCGCTCTGCGCATTGCTCGAACGCGTCGAAGTCGATCTCGTAGCGGCCGGAGGGGGTGCGTTGAAGCTCGTTGACCCGCGCCGTCAGCCCTGCATGCTCCGGGATTCGGAGGATGGGGAAGTAGATCGGCGTCTGGTAGAGAATGCCGTCGCCCGCCTTCGCCACGGCGTGGCAGGCGAGGTTGAACCCGACCGCGACGTTGGGCAGGAAGAGAAGGTGGTCGGGGGAGACCGTCCATCCGTAGAGCCGTCTCAGCCGGTCGACGAACAGATCACGAAGCGCCGGCGGCTCGGTCGGGTACCCGAATACGCCGTGATTCGCGCGCTCGCGCAACGCTTCGATCACGGCTGGTGGTGACGGGAAATCCATGTCAGCGACCCACATCGGCAGCACGTCCGCGTCGTAGTGCGCCCACTTGATGCTGTCCGTCCCTCGACGATCGACGAATCGGTCGAATGCGTTCCTCGGAATCTGGTTCCCTTCTCGGTTCGTGTCGATCACCGCCTGGCAGGCTTTGGCTCCCGAGGATTGTGGAGGGCCGGGTCGGAGATCGCAACGAACTGGGCTCGCGGCACGAGACCAGTTCGACTGCAGGATGCTGCTTCTCGCGGTCATGCACGGCTTGACGCACCGTGCTTCTGGCGCTATGTTGGAGATTGCCGGGAGTCGCTGGTGCCTGTTTCCCGCTCGGGGGTGAGGAAAGGGCACGCTGAGCTGGCGATGCAAGGAGGCGATGTGGCGGTGCGGCAGGCTCTCGTCCTGTCGGTTCTGGTCTGCGTTGGCTGCTGTGCGTGGGCGCAATCGGGCGGGATCGAGTTTTTGGAGGGGCGCTTCAGCGAGTGGATCAGAGTCGACTTCCGAGCGGCCACACTGGCTGACGTCCTCTCGTCGGAGACGGAGCTTGATCTGAGGATCCTCTGGGACGCGGTGGAGTTCGAGACGGCGTTTCATCTCTCCGAACTGCAATCGTCTTCCCTGCAGCTCTCAACGTGGATCCAGGCGGGGCACATCCAGTTCCGGTCTCTGCTTGCCTTTGACTTGGTCAAGCCCCAGTCTCACTTCCTGCAGTTCGGGTGGGAGTCGAATGCTTTCGGAGCCACCTACGGGCCGACGTTCCTCCTGGTCCACAACCCGTGGGATCCGACGCCCCAGGACCTGAAGATGGACTTCGAGTTCCACGGTCAGACCGTCAACGGCATGTCGGTCACCCTTGTCGCCACGTTCGGCAACTACGTCGATCCGACCAGTGGATCTTACCTCTGGTCGCTGCACGTCTGGCCGAACACGGGGGACACCGACGGCATCTGCGATCTCAACTTCGAGAGCGCCGAGATCGATTGGCGTTACTTCCCGTTCTGCTGTTTCGAGACGGACATCAGGCTGTCATTCGACGCGTCAGGCTTCGACAACATCACGTTCTCCCTTTACGACATCCGAATCGAGAATCTGCCTTGGTTGACGCTGTCGGGGTCGCTGATTTTCGCTCCGGATGAGAAGAGCATGACGATCTCCCCGGGGATCGATTTCGGGGCGTTCGAGGGCTGTCTGACGGTGGTGTGGGCCGGCAGCGGCGTCACGACGGGGAATCCGCCGAGCGGGGCCGTCCCCACGGTCGAGTCCATCGACATCAGCGGAATCCGACTCGCGTGCTCCCTCGGAGCGGTCAACATCCAGGGGGACTTCCGTGTCAACAGTTCGCAGAGCATCGAGATCAACAACAACCGGGACCTCGATCTGGACGAGAACTGCTGCGACGGGCTGCTTTGGGCGGTCGCGGTGGGATTCTCAAACGGCGGCGACTACCTCTTCGACGTCAAAGGTTTCTCGGCGCACATGTCGTACTCCCTGACGTCCCGTTTCAGGTGGTTGGCGATGATGTCCATCAACCTGGATCCTGTCTCCCCGAGCACTTACTGGCACTTCGGCTTCGACATCGGATTCGGGCCTTAGCGTCGGACGAGTTCCCGCTCCCCAATGGGTCGACCAGGTTTGAGCGTGACTTCGTATTCGAGGAGCGGCCCTCTTCCTTCATGCCTCGCTGCTAGGTCTCGCGTTCCAGGTACAACAGCGTGCTCAATGTCGCGAAGTAGGCCGTCGTCGGAATCATCAACAGCCAGCCGAGGTACGGGATGAAGCTGAACGCGAAGCTCGCGACGAGCGTCGCCAAGATGAGCGCGAACGTCTCGCCTGCGTACGTGGCCGCGAAGCGGAAGCTCGTCCGAAGCGCGCCGACGCCCGTCTCATCGTCGATGATGACTCCCTGAACGATGTACCACAGGAAGAACCCCGCCACCAAGCCAGGGAAGACGAACACGAGGCTTGCGACCGAGATGATGAGGCCGGCGAGAAGAGAAGCGATGAGGAGAGGCACGAAGTGCGCGACGGCCTCCGCGAATCCCCTCGAAAATCGAGCCGAGCCTCCCTGCGTGGCGTCTCGAACGAGGGCCACGGTCGCTCCTTGGCTTACCGCGAGAAGGACGACGTAGATCAGTAGATACCCGAGAAGGCGCCAGGCTCCGACGCCGAAACCAACGTAGCCGGCTGTCAGGACCGCCGCCGGATTGATCAGACCCGTGAGCGGGGCGATGAACGCCCAGAACGACGGAATGACCGCCGGAATGAGGATGACCGGGAACTCCCCGATCAAGCGTCCGGCCTTGACGAAGAGTCGTGCCAGCCCGGAACTGCCTTCGGTTCGTGACATCTTAACCCCCTCGTGGATCTGCGCTTGGCGGGAATCCGCGTCGCCGTTGCGGAGCACGGATGCATCGATCCTAGTCCACGTGCCGACCCGAGTCAATCGAAGGGACTCGTCCGCGCGCGGCGAAACGGAAAGGCCGACCGGTTCCGCCCTGACCCGAGAGGCCCGACGGCTCCGAACTCCAGACCGTGGAAGGTCGCTCGACTGCGGGGCCCGCGGAATCGACCGCGGACTCCTCCTCGATGACGATTCTCGAAGTTGGGCGGTGGTTGCGTGCAACGCCCCGTCTCCAAGGCAGCTCGATGCATCACATACGTGAACTCCAACGCCTCGCCCCGGGAACTTGACAGGAACCAAGAGCGACCGCTAGTATGGTTGTTGTCCGCTAGATAAGCGGGCGGGCTCGGTGAATGCCCTGATCATTCGGGTGATGGAGTGCGAACCATGATGCGCCTATACAACGTGTCTAGTAAGCGACTGCTGGGCAGCTTCTTCTTTGCCGTTGTGACGGTTTCGCTTGCGGTGGCCCTTCCGGCCGCTGATGGCGTCGGAGCGAGTCAGATCATTGGCGGGAAAGGAACGGGACCAGGCCAACTGAATCAGCCTCAGCATGTTGCGGTTGATACAGAAGGGAACGTTTACGTCGTCGATAGCGGGAACTGTCGCATTGTGAAGTTCGATCCTCGGGGAGACGCCCTTCTTTGCTGGGGGGCAAAGGGTTTTTCTCCCGGAGACTTCAACCGACCGGCAGGGATAGCCGTGGGCCCCGAGGGCAACATCTATGTGGCCGATTCGTTCAATCACCGCGTCCAGAAGTTCTCTTCCGAGGGCGTGTTTCTGCACAGCTGGGGACGTTTCGGGAATGGGAAAGGCCAGTTCTACTTCCCAAGCGACATCGCGGCTGATGCGAACGGGGGCATCTACGTCGTCGACGAATACAATCACCGTGTGCAGAAGTTCGACTGCCAAGGGAACTACATTCTCAGTTGGGGAAAAAGAGGCAACATCCCTGGACAGTTTTACTATCCCTGTGGGGTTGCGACCGATGAGGAAGGCGCGATCTACGTGGCCGATGGCGGCAACAACAGGGTCCAGAAGTTCAGCTCAAGTGGCGAGCTGTCGATCGTGTGGGGCAGTTCGGGAAATCTCGAGGGCCAGTTCGATCGACCATGGGGGATTGCGGCAGCCGAGGACGGGATGGTGTACGTCGTCGATAGCGGCAATCACCGCGTGCAGATGTTCGACTCCGCGGGGGATTTCTTGGCGGCTTGGGGCGCGTATGGAAACGCCGGAGGGGAGTTCTCGCGGCCTGTAGGGATTGCTCTGGACGAGAACGGCTACGTCTACGTCTCCGATAGCATGAATCACAGAATTCAGCGGTTCGAAGAGCCTGGCGAAGATGGGCCGTAGCAGAAAAGGAGGTCAGCGGCGATGAATAACCTTATCGTTCTTCTTCTGGTCCTGGCAGTACTGATTGGGATTGGCTTGTGGTTGTGGCCTCCTCCGATTCCTGCCACGCCCGAGAATCGTTCCCCTTCCTGGTCGCCTGACGGAAGAAGGATCGCGTTTAACTCCAGCAGGGACCAGAACTGGGAGGTTTACCTGTTGGATGTCGACACGCTGGAAGCGACGAAGGTGACCGACAACAGAGCGATCGACTGGGATCCGACGTGGGGCCCGGCCGGGGATCTCGTCGCGTTCGTTTCGGGTCGAGACGCGAGGACGAACGATGCGTCCGACATCTACACCATCCATCCGCTCGACAGGAACGTCACGCGGTTGACGTACCGGCCGAGAGGCTGGGACGGAGATCCCGCATGGACTCCCACGCCCGTGGTCGGAGAGATCGTCACTGGGGAACGGAGCAGCTCGGTTGCGTTCGCGTCGGATCGAGATGGAAACATCGAGGTCTACTCCTTGTCGCTCGATGACTACTCCGTAACGCGGCTCACGTATCGCGAGAACACGGCCGACCGACAACCGGCGCCGTCACCCGACGGGGCGCGGATTGCATTCCAGTCCTTTGTGGATGGGAACTGGGAGATCTTCGTGATGGACGCGGACGGACGGAATGTCAAGCGCGTCACATTCAATCCGGCGGAGGACACGTACCCCTCGTGGGCTCCTGACGGAAACAAGATCGCCTTCACTTCCACGCGAGACGGCAACAGCGAGATCTACGCCATGGACGTTGACGGAAACAACAAGAGGAATCTGTCCGCCAATCCGGCGGCCGATCAATGGCCGACCTGGTCGCCGGACTCGAGCATGATCGCCTTTCAGTCCAACCGGACAGTAGGCATGGAGATCTGGAGGATGTCCGCCAGTGACGGCACGGGCCAGAAGCAGCTGACGGGCCTCGAATAGGTAGGTGAATTCGATGCGACGCGACGGGACGCTCGCGGTCCTGCTGATTGGGGTGTGCTGCCTCTTCGCTGGGATTGAAGGTAGCGGTCAAATATGGGATCCGTTCAATCCTGGGACGTCAGGCTCTTCCCCCGTCGACGTGGGGAGCGTCGGCGGGGATCTGTCGGACGGTCGAGCGTTGGGTACCGGGTTTCAGGTGGATTTCCCTCTGTTCTACGGCGCGAGCATGCGATTCTGGTTCTACGATCTGGACATGTTTGGCGTGGAGGTCATCGCGTTTGGGTCCGATCTCTATCACGAGGAGATCGTCGAAACGACCGTTCGCGGCCTGGGGAAGTTCTACGATGCGAGAGTAACGGATTTCTACATGGCCGTCGGTGTGACCTACAAGTACTTCACGCTCATACCTCACGTGGCGCTGGGAATGGAAGTGAGCCTCTCTTCCGAGATTGCGGTCAACTTCGAGGTGGGTGTCGGGGTCGCCGGAGGCGACACGTACCCGTTCCTGGGAGGGGGAGTGCACTTCTACTTCTGAGGACAACCCGTCTACCTCGAGAGCCAGGTTGGGCATCGTGTCATTCCCCAACTCTGACCCGGTCGGACGTTGCGAAGTTCGCTTCTCAGTTTCCCGGACTTGAGCCGGAAACAGGCAGATTGGCAGTGCCGGCCACCGGCGCGCGACTCCCGAGGCCGAGGGTAAGGCCATGTCTGGTGGAGCCGGTGTGAACGATTGGAGAACCTTCGTTCTGTCCTGCTCCATGGCCTAGAATGCCTTGCTACTAGGCGTTTCAGGAGTATAACACCTCAAGCAGCACTGGCTGGATCGGAGACCCGAGGTGAACGTGTGGGGAACTCCCGCCCCTGGGCAGCGGGAATCGACACCCGGCCCCGCTAGCTGTTGGGTGGGTGAGGCATCGGCCAATGCTGCTCAGCTCCTTTGCGGATGATCGAGTTCAGCTCATCAATGCTGATTCCGTACTGAGCTGCAATATCGGTCTTCGCGTCGTCGTTCAGCTGGCCGTAGTTCGGTGCACTCTCGGGTATGGCGTCCTGCAACTCAACAAGCTTCCAGAAGACCTCTCGGTCTCGTTCTTCAGTCGGCGTGGCTTCGGCGTAGTACGCCGCCTCGAAATCGATTGAGTAGCGAAAGGCGTCAACAGGCAGGTTGTAGGCGAAGCCATCCTCTGCATCCTCCCACTTGCCGTTTGGCGCAAGAATGACCCTGGCAGCCGTGAAGTGACCGTCTACCGTGTAGCCGTGGGGATCATCCTTGTACCCCAAGACCATGATCGCATCGGGCTTGAATCCGTTGAACGCCGTAGCAGCACAGTGTTTGAGACTGAAGCGGAGTTCGTCCTGGCTCAGGTTCGGCGGAACGACCGCGCGAATGGCGAGCCTCCGGATCCGCGAGAAGTCGCACCACTCCTGTTTCACAACTTCGTAGGACACATCGTAGTCCGACTGCGGGACGTCAATGTCGCCCAATGGATCCCTCTTTCGCGCGTCGGCGACAAGCTGATACGCCTTGGCAAGTTCACCTTGACTGTCATCTCGTATCGCTTTCACGATTCGTTCGAACTCCGTCTCGCGATGGATGCCCTCTTGCTCTTCATAGGCAAGAAGCCTCATCACGCATGTCCGCACTATCTCATCGTAGTTCGAGCCATCGAAGCGGAGGTACAGGATGTTGCTTGGCAAGCCAAGTATCTTGCTGTCATCCAGGCGTACGGGGATGAAGCGGTTCACCGGATTCCTCTCTCGAATCACGTCCCACTCGAAGCGTGTCCAGTCTCTCTTCTTGTAGTCAGCAGAGATGAAGACGACGACTTGCTTGGCAGCGAGGAAGAGCTTCTCGAAGAGGCTCTCACCATCAAGGCCGACGAGCAGATGACTGCGCTCTCGGGCGAAGAAGACCTGGAATCCCCACTCCTGCAGGCGTCTGGAAACCTCGCGTGCAACACTCTCGTCCGGGCGGGCATACGACAGAGCAAAGTCCACAGGCTGACTACTACTCATCGTTCGCCTCTTGTTCCGAAGTATCGTGTGTCTTCGCGTCTTCGCCGATCCATGTCCTCTGTGCTTGCTCAGCGCTTCGTGGCACTCATGAACGGTCTCCCCCGTGTGCGGATCGATGACGACTTCATCATACGTGTTAGCCTCCCGGTCAATCACTCGCTTCTTATCCATCCACTTGCCGTCCTTCTTCCGGAGATCGTCACCGGTCACTACCTCCCGAAACGGCTTCTTCTCCTCGGCACGCCGAGCTTTGAGCCCAAGCTTCTCGTGAACGCTAATCTGCTCCGAGAGCGTGACGTGTATCTTGAGATCTGTGGACCCGCATTCCGGACAGCGGTGTGTTCCGTCCGGAATGCGGAACTCCTCCCCTCCGGTGTTGCCGCATGATCTACAGGTGACTGTCTTCACGTCATTCACCCCTCTCAAAGAGTAGTGAGTCGAAAATCTGCATTATCGATACTCGATTAGTCGAGTCGACGTCAACTGCGCTGCTCTGGTGGCAGAAGAGATCTCATGGAAGCGTGACGACTCGTCGAATGCAGGAACTGGGCAGAGACTGGGATTAGCGAATCAGCCTGCAAACGCTCTGCCCAGCAAGGGAGTCACCTGGGAGAGGCGAGGCAGTTCTCCATTCATGAACCTCAGGTCTGTTAGTTGAACTGGGAGGGAATGCAGAAGGGGAAAGCATTGTAGCTAGATCTGGTGGAGCCGGGGTGAACGATTGGAGAACCTTCGTTCTGTCTTGCTCCTGGGCCTGAACATCGTTCCCACAGGCTACTACCCACCCACTACCCTCTGGAGCTGCGTCTCGAGGCGGGAGACCCGAGGTGAACGTTTGGAGAACTCCGGATGCCACCCAGCTAGGTAGCTCGGATTGTCCCCTCGAAGCTGCTATTCATGACCGATCCCCCGGCCGCAAACCGCTCAAGGAGCGACTCGACGATGAGACGATCCCCTTGGGAGCAGCACGGGCCAAGCACTACTTCTATCTCATCGAGCGCCTCCGGCGCCAAGCGAACGTCGAAGTAAGTCAGTGGCGGCTCCCTGCCCTCAAGAAGACAACGCAGCCTGTGGTTCGGCAGTTCCTTCTCATAGTTGTCCCGCGAGGGACCGCCTGGCGGAATCGGGATGGCCGGAAGGATGAAGAGCGCAAACCGGTACTCGTTCTCGAACTCCCACGCCGTGGTCTTCAGGCGGGGCAAGTCGTAGAGACGCTCGACAGATAGAGTCGTGTGGTCCGCTTCCGTCTCGATGCTGACTGAGCTCTCGTAGACAGCCTGGATGTCCCCCGTGTACTTGACGGTGGCACCGAATAGCTTCCGGTTGAGGAATTGCGGGACCACGAAGTGCGAGTCACTCCACACCTCGTCGAAGGGTATTGGAGAGGGGATGTGTCCCTGCTTGATGAACTCCCACTCCGGTGGAGGGTTGAACTCAAACTGCACGAATGGGTAGACCGGCAGGCCGATCCTGACGACAGACAAGTCTCTCGTGTAGAGTCTCCAGAGAGGAATGCTCTCGTCAGCATGCTCTGTCCAGCAACTGACGAAGAGGAACTTGCCAAACTTGATCCCTTTGCCGGTTCTGGCTTCAGAGAGATCGAACACTCGATCCAGACGGTTGAACCTGATTCTGCCGCTTCTGAGGATGAGGGCCAGGGTCGGGATGTCCGTGTAGTGGTAGATCAACCTTTGGTCTGACATACAGTCATCCTAGCCGTCGGACTCCGTTGGCAGCAACCAGCCGATGGTTGACGTGCCACGCCCACCTAGGAGAAGCTAGCTCTGCGACTGCGGTTCTTCCTTCTCTCGAACCAGCGCCATGCAAAGCAGTGCATGGATCACCCTGTCAGCGATCGCGTCGCCAATCTCTGCGCTGGGCAAGGCAGCGTGGCACAAGCGGTTTCTGATGTTCCAGCCACGCGGATCTGTGAGAAGCACGCGAAGGTACAACGCAAAATCCTCCCCTAGAATGGTGCGAATCGCCATGTCACGTAGCATGTCATCCAGGAGCCGGAGACCGAACCCCCCGCCGTGTCGAAGAGGTCGGATCGTCGGAACACCTACCTTCTCAAGAAGGCCCCGAATCGCACCTTCAATCTGGGGCACGAGCAGATGAACTGAGCTCAGCAGGTCGTTGTCGAGGAACCTGCCTATCCCGTGTGCGACAATCTCTCTGAACTCGTCTCGGAAGACCGGCGATTCATAGAGGAATGCAGTCGCGTTTTCGACAGTGATGATACTCCCTCGTACTGCTTCGGCCAGTACTTCATGCAGCAGAAAGCCCTGGAACTGCAGGTTCTGGCTCATCTGGTGCACAATGCGTCCCTCGAGATCAACATCAATCGATCCGACTTGAGACACGGTCCGCCCCGAATAGTCCTTGATGTTGGTCATGCAGAGGTTCCCGAGCAAGAATCTGTCTGCGTACTCGCGAACCTGTTTCTCAACGCGCTCCCTCAGCGGCACGAAGCTCACCGCGAGCCTCTCGAGGGCTTCAGCAGGCTCATGATCCACGATGCTTGCAATGGCCTTTCTAATGGTCTTAGCGCTAATCGACCCCTCGACAGTGATCTGCTTAAGGGAATCGCGCACGGCAGGACCTGTCTCCTCGAGCTTGACAGCGACTCTTGCGGCTTCCTTCGATAGGCCGAACGACGAAAGCACCCCGTGGATGTGCTCTAGGAGGGCATAGGCCAGCATAGGCTTGACGCGCGAGCTGCGAAGCTCGAATACTGACGCCAAGATGGATAGAACACGTGCTGCGTCTTCCGTGCGGCCAGCACGGCGGTAGTATCCAGCAAGCCGTTGGGCCGCAGCCTCGGCTTTCCATGGATGCAGCTTCTCGGGATCCTTGCTTGCGAGTCTTGCCAACCGCGCCTCAAGTTCACCAACGAGCTCGTCGATCTGCTCCTCGGTCGGATGCCCAAGCCCATCCTCTACGAGACAGTCGAAGCTGAATCCCCATAGACCTGCCTTCTCGTCTTCCGCGACCTCTCCCTCGAATCGGATCATCTCATTCTGCGCAGTCGTGACTCGGTCGACATCGTTGATACTGTGAGCGATGCGAAGCGCGGTCTTCAGGGCATCTACGCCCTGAATCTCGCTCTCGAAGCATCGGCGAGAAGTGACTTCGACTGCGCTGTCTACAGCGATTTGAGCCATCAGGTAGTTCGGCTTGCTCTGAGGCACAATCCGAGCGAGATCCCACACCAAGCGGGCATACCTCCCTTTCAAGACGGGGTGGCAGCACTCGTCTGCTCGCTGGCTCCAGTACTCGATTGCTTCAGACGTAATCGCTGTTCGTCCAGGCCACTCCTTGACGCGACCGTCCTCTTGTTGAGTCGTAAGCATCGGCCCGAATGCAGTTCCCCACTCGGTGTCGGACCCGTCGCGTTCCTCCCTCAGTGCGAATGCTAAGATCTCGAATCGGAGGGGCTCATCGTCTGCCTTTGGATCGCTCTTGAGGAGCTCCGCATGAGCCTCCTGCAGTGTTGAGAGGAGCTTGTATTCGCGGGTCGGTTTGGTTGTCTCCTCAATGTCCCTCAGGTAGCCACGCCAATCTGGGCACTCACCATTGCTATCCATCGTTGCTCCTTCTTCGTATGGATCTAGGATACACGATAGGGGGGCAAGTAGAGCCCTGATTGGGCAGGATGGCTCAGCATCTTCTGCCCGTCAGCCATCGATTCCTCTCAAGAAGGGCAACCTCAATCATAGCCGAGGTGCCTCGACCCGAGGCCGGAACGAGCCGAACAGCGGAGGAGTTCAGCCACGACCCTGCTTTCAGTTCTCCATTCATGAACCTCAGGTCCGTTCGGAACATGAGGTGGAAACGTAGACAGAAAGAGCGTTTTAGCTTGATCTGGTGGAGGTGGCGGGAGTCGAACCCGCGTCCGAAGATGGCGCCGCTCGGCGTCTACAAGCTTAGACTCGCGTTTTGGGTTCGGCACGAATCCTCCCACGAGCGGGATGGTTCGAACCTAGCTTCCGAAGGATTCGACGTGACCGGAGGAAGCGGCCGTTCACGCTATACCCGCTAAGTCGACGCCTGGATGGAGCCCGCGGGAGACTCCATTAGACGGCCTTCCCTAGTTTAGGGAAGGAGCAGCGAATGCTAGTGTCTTTGTATTCGCAGTTGTTTTTTTGTCCGCCCGATTAAGGAGAGGACGGGTGCTCCGCTTGCAGCCTCGTTTTGACAACTCCGTCGAAGCCGTGTCACCCCCATGTCAAAGAACCTTCGGGATTGTAGCCCGAGCGCCTTGCGCCGGCAAGCGGTCAGCAGATAAGCTCATACAAGATCGGATGAGATATGCACTCGTTTGCGCCTCGATGTCGTTCATTCTCGGCCTGGGACTCGGACTAGGTGCGGGGAAGGCTATTCCAGTGTTCGTTCCGTTGAGCATTGCCGGAGCAGCGGCCGGTCTCGCGCTGTTGGGCGGCAGGGTTCGCTGGACCCGATGGCTGCTTTTCGCGGCGATCTGCATGCTCGGCGTCGTCCGGTCTGCGTCCATTGACCCGTTTCCATCATGGCTCTCTCTCAGAGCACAGGGACTTCGGGAAGTAACTGGCACGGTGGTCTCGTACCCGAGCTTGGGCGAGGACCACGTCGCGTTCACTCTACGTGCCGACCAACTGCCGGGCGCGCTGCGAGTCACGTGGTTCCCATCGCAGCGAACGACCTCGCGCGTGTACTACGGCGATCGTCTGGCGCTCGTTGGATCGGTTCGCCTGCCGGAGGTGTTCTCGGGATTCGACTACCCCGCGTACCTCGCAAACCAGGGAATTTTCGCGACGATGTTCGTGGACGGAGACGCGTCGGTCTCTTACGCGGGCGCCGCCGGGAATCTGATGCTGAGGCTCGGAGATCGCGTGAGGCAGTCGCTTCTTCGCCGCCTGGAGGATTCTCTCGGCCCGCGGGAGGTCGGGCTGGCGCAGGGGCTTCTGCTCGGCGACCGTGCCGCGCTTTCGGACGATGTAGAGGATGCGTTTCGGAGGACCGGCCTGATGCACGTGTTGGCGGTCTCCGGCCTGCACCTTGGGATCGTCCTCGCGGGGGCGTGGTTTGCGCTGCGTCGAGCGGGGGTTCGTTCCGCTGTCGCCTACCCAGTCGTGGGACTGCTGGTTCTTCTCGTGCTCTGGATCGTTGGCCCGCGGGTGAGTCTCGTTCGGGCGAGTCTTCTGTTCGCGTTTCTCGGGATGGGAAGCGTCCTCGCCGACCTCGGCCTGATCTTGCGAAGGACGGTCAATCCGCTGAACGGGCTCGCGGCGGCGGCCGTCGTCATCCTGGCGATGAGGCCGACCGAGCTGTTCGAGGCCGGATTCCAGCTAAGCTTCGCCGCGACGGCCGGAATCCTGATCGTCGTCTCCTCGGGGTTTCGCGGTCGGTGGCAGCAGTGGATTCACTGTGTGTCTGACAGGACGGGACGACTTGCACCTCTCGTTCGGTACGCACTGACGCTGATCGCGATTTCAGCAGCGGCTCAGGCCAGTGTCGCTCCAGTCGTGGCGTGGCACTTCGGCACGTTTCACCCGCTGCAGCTGGGTCTGAACCTCGTCGTTGTGCCGACTGTTACGCTCGCGCTGTGGGTCGGACTCCCCGGGATCCTGCTTCTCGCCTCGACAGGCGCGGCTTCTTGTGTGGCTCCGTTCGGATGGCTGCTACGCGCGCTGTCCTGGACGGTCGAAACGTCGGCACGGATTCCGGTGGTCGAATACTCGGTCTCGCAGTGGTTTGGCTTGTGGTTGGCCGCGCTCGTCGTGTTTCTCTTGTTGGCGCTTCGCTACTCCTCGGATGAGTCCTCGTGAACGCTGTACTCCACGTCGATGGCGCCAGGATCACTGGGCCTCGATCCCTGGTCGCCGGGGGAGGTTCGCGTCACGACGTAGCGAACGACAAGCGCGAGCCCGACGAGATCGCTCAGAATGCCGGGGACGATGAGCAGAAGCCCGGCGAGGATCAGCGACAGCCCGGAGGAGCGGAAGTACCGGGTCGGATTTGCTATCAGGGCGACCAACTCGTTCGCTCGGATGAAGGCTCGTCCCGCGAGGCGCAGGAAGAGCAAGCCGAGTGCACCTGTGGCGAGAATCTCGGCCAGTAGCAGACCGCCGCCGATCGCCTGACCAAGCTTGATCAGAACGGCGATCTCGGCAAATAAGAAGAACAGCAGGAGTATCGGCATGTCGGATGACCTCGCGCGATCCTAGACGATCGTGGGTCGATCGGCAACGCGCGGATGGTAGATGGCATTGACGCCGCCGCATTCACACCCTAGTCTTCTCACTTGACATGGCCAGGACGGATCGCGAGCTCCTCGTAGGACTCAATCTGATCCCGCAGCTGACGCCGAGGCGCGTGAACACGCTGTTCGCGCACTTCGAGTCGTTCGGAGCGATCTGGGAAGCGACGTCCACGAAGCTGCGGGAAGTGTTCTGGTCTCAAGTGATCGCGGAGGCGATCGCCTCGGGAAGAAGCGAGGCGGCGATCGACGAGGAGTTCGCCTCCGCCGAGGATAAGGGAGTCCGGATTCTCACACTCGTCGATGCGGAGTACCCGTCGCTGTTGCGAGAAATCGAGGATCCGCCATTGGTTCTGTACGTGCGCGGCGAAGCAGCGATGGATCCGGCGAGGGCGATCGCCGTCGTTGGCACGCGCAGGAGCACGCGATACGGCAGCCTGGTGGCGGCGCGGCTCGCGAGCCAGTTGGCGATGAAGGGGATCACGGTGGTGAGCGGACTGGCCGTGGGGACGGACGCGGCCGCACATCAAGGTGTGCTCGACGTCGGGGGGCGGACGATCGCCGTGATGGGGTGCGGCGTCGATCGTGTGTATCCGAAGCGGAATCAGGCGCTCTACGACGGGATCGTCGAGACCGGGACCGTGATCAGCGAGTACCCGCTCGGAACGCGTCCCGCGAAGTGGACGTTCCCTCAGCGGAATCGAATCATCTCCGGCCTCACGCGCGGTGTCCTGGTCGTGCAGGCTCCGGAGCGAAGCGGCGCACTGATCACGGCGCGTCTCGCGCTCGAGCAGGGGCGCGACGTGTTCGCCGTTCCCGGGAACATCACGAATCGAACATCGGCGGGCACGAACCGCCTCATCAGGGACGGGGCGAAGCTGGTCATGACGGTTGACGACGTCCTTGAGGAGTATCCCGACCTTCTCCGGCTCAAGGGATCACCCGGAGCGGAAGCGGAGGCCGAAGAACCGAAGCTCGGCGAGCGCGAGCAGTGCGTGTACGACCTGATCAGTCTTGAACCGGTCCACGTTGACGATATCATTGGCAGGGCGGACCTTTCCCCAACCGAGGCGTCTCACATCCTCCTCCTCCTTCAGCTGGAGGGACTCATCGAGGAAGTGGAAGGCGGCCGGTACATTCGCAGGCCCTAGGAGGAGATTTCGGGCATGGCAGTGGAACGCACGTTGGTGCTGTGCAAGCCGGACGCCGTTCAGCGCGGCCTGACCGGCTCGGTCATCGGCCGCTTCGAGCGGAAGGGGCTGAAGCTGGTAGGGCTCAAGATGCTCCGGGTCGGCGAGGATCTGGCCAGTCGACACTACGCTGAACACCTCAAGAAGGTCTTCTACTCCGCTCTTCGGGACTTCATCACGTCCTCGCCCATCGTCGCGATGGCGATGGAGGGGGAGAACGCGGTCGAGGTCGTTCGCACGCTGATCGGAGCGACGAACCCGCAAGCGGCGGATCCGGGCACGATCCGAGGCGACTTCGGCCTCGATCTGACCATGAACCTGGTGCATGCTTCCGACTCGCTCGAGTCGGCAAGGCGTGAGCTGGCCTTGTTCTTCTCGTCCGACGAGCTGCACGACTACGACCTGACGATGAAGGTTTGGATGTAATCGCCGGGCACGTTCCGGCGTCGACTGCGGCTCTGCCGCCGCGCGCCTCGAGCGAGGCGCGAAATCGAACCCACGGAGGATGACCATGGAATTGTCGAAGCAGTATCGCCCGGCGGATGTGGAAGCGAAGATCTACCGGTACTGGGAAGAGGGCAACTTCTTCCGCGCCTCCGTCGGCGTTGTCGACAAGGCTCCATTCTCGATCGTCATCCCTCCGCCGAACGTGACCGGTCGATTGCACATGGGCCACGCGCTCAACAACTCCCTGCAAGATGTCGTGATCCGCTATCGCCGAATGCGTGGAGATGAGGCGTGTTGGTTCCCGGGAACGGACCACGCCGGGATCGCGACGCAGAACGTCGTGGAGAAGGAGTTGAAGAAGGAGGGAACCTCGCGTCACGAGCTGGGGCGCGACGCGTTCGTGGAGCGGGTTTGGGAATGGAAGGCGAAGTACGGCTCTGAGATCATCGAGCAGCTGAAGGCCCTCGGGTGTTCCTGCGACTGGTCGCGGCTCCGATTCACGCTCGACGACGGGCTGTCCGACGCCGTTCGCGAGGTGTTCGTTCGCCTGTACGAGGAGGGGCTGATCTACCGCGGTGCCTACCTCGTCAACTGGTGCCCGCGCTGCGGGACGGCGATCTCCGATCTCGAGGTGGAACACGAGGATCTAGACGGCGCCCTGTACTACATCCGCTACCCGCTCGAGGACGGCGGGCACGTGACCATCGCGACGACGCGCCCCGAGACGATGCTTGGAGATACGGCCGTCGCTGTGAACCCGAACGACGAGCGGTTCGGCCACCTCGTCGGGACGACGGCGCGGCTGCCGATTCTCGATCGGTCCCTCCCGATCCTCGGTGCTGAGCAGGTCGATCCGGAGTTCGGAACGGGCGTCCTAAAGATCACGCCGGCTCACGATCCGGTCGACTTCGAAATCGGGCGCGCACACGGCCTCGAGTCGGTCAACATCTTGAACACGGACGGTACGATCAACGAGAACGGCGGGCCGTTCGCCGGAATGAGCCGCGAAGAGGCGCGCGAAGCCGTTGTCGAACGGCTGAAGGCCGACGGCCTCCTCGAGAAGACCGAACCGTACCGCCATGCCGTCGGTCACTGCATGCGGTGCAGTACGCCGATCGAGCCGCTCATCTCAACACAGTGGTTCGTCCGGATGCGGACGCTGGCCGATCGAGCGATCGAGGCGGTCAGGTCCGGTCGGATCGAGTTCGTCCCCGAGCGGTGGTCGAAGGTCTACTTCGACTGGCTGGAGAACATCCGCGACTGGTGCATCTCGCGACAGCTCTGGTGGGGGCACCGAATCCCGATCTGGTACGGGCCCGACGACACGGCCTTCGCCGGGCGCACAGCGGAGGAAGCGGCCGAGCGTGCCCGCGCCCACTACGGCCGCGAGGTTGAGCTTCGCCAGGACGAGGATGTGCTCGACACGTGGTTCTCGTCGTGGTTGTGGCCGTTCTCGGTGATGGGCTGGCCGGAGGAGACGGAGGATCTTAGCACCTACTTCCCAACGTCTTTTCTGCTGACCGGGTTCGACATCCTCTTCTTCTGGGTGTCGCGGATGGTGATGGCGTCGCTTCACTTCACCGACGAAGTCCCGTTCCGCCAAGTCTACATCACCCCGCTGATCGTCGACGATCGCGGGCAGAAGATGTCGAAGTCGAAGGGGAACGCGATCGATCCGCTCGAGTTGATCGACGAGTACGGTGCCGACGCGTTGCGCCTTTCGATGGCGCACATCACCGGCAAGGGGCGAACGGTCCAAATGCCGTGGACGCAGCTGACCGAAGCGCGCAATTTCCTGAACAAGATCTGGAACATGGCCCGGTTCGTGCTGATGCATCTCGGCGAGGAACGTCCGGCGCTTCCTGCGGCGCTTGCGGAACTTGAAGACCGATACATCCTCTCCCGATTGGCGAAGACGGTGGGGGTGGTCCGTGGTCATCTTGACGCGTACAACTTCAACCTGGCAGCGGAGACGTTGTATGAGTTCACCTGGCACGATGTCTGCGACTGGTACATCGAACTCGCCAAGCCACGCCTGCAGAGCTCGCCCGAGGATGGAGTGAAGGGCGTCCTCTGCCATCTGCTCACTGAGATCACCAAGCTCCTCCATCCGTTCGTCCCGTTCATCACCGAAGAGCTCTGGCAGGCGCTCGGTAACGAACCCACATCCGTCTCGGTCGCTCCGTTCCCGGAGGGAAACGACGCCTTCCGCGATGACGAGGCGGAGAACGTCGTCTCTGCTCTCCAAGAGGCCGTGACGAGCGTTCGCGCAATTCGCTCCGACTTCAACGTGCCGCGAACGTCAAGACTGAACGTGTTCGTCAGTACAACCGCCGAAGCTCTGGTTGAGGCCTTGAGAAGCATGGGTGACTCTCTAAAGGTACTGACAGGAGCAGCTGCGTGGCAGTTTGGGGCTAGCCTGGAAGCTGCCGCTGGGTCGGCACGCAGGGTTCTGTCGTTCGGCGAGCTTGTCGTTCCCCTGGCGGACCTCATCGACGTCGCTGCGGAACAAGCACGCCTCTCTGCAGAACTACTCCAGGTCGGCAAGGATCTGGCGAAAGCGACGGCCAAACTAGCTAACGAGCAGTTCCTGAAGCAGGCACCGGCAGACGTGGTCGAGAAAGAGCGTGGGAAGCGAGACGAATTCTCGCAGAAGAAGGAGCGGCTGAAGGCGAGTCTGGCATCGCTCGGGGCGTGATGAACTACTCGGAGGCCCGCGCGCTTCTTGATCGACTCCCGCGGTTTGAGGTCAAGCCGGGTCTCGAACGCGTCGGGCGGCTTCTCGATGTTCTTGGTCACCCTGAGCGGGCGTACCCGGCGGTCCACGTCGCCGGCACCAACGGCAAAGGCTCCGTGGTGGCGATGCTCGACGCCGTCTTGCGATGCGCGGGATATCGGGTCGGCCGATTCACATCTCCCGAGCTTCTCGACTTCCGGGATCGGATTGCCATCGACGGTGAGTGGCTGAGCGAGTCGGAATGGGTTGCGGGCGTGGGGCGCATGAAAGCCGCGCTCGACGACTGCGAGGACCCGCCTGCTCAGTTCGAGGCGATCACGGCGTTGGCCCTCGATGCCTTCGCGCGTCACGCGGTCGATGTTGCCGTCGTCGAGGTCGGCCTCGGAGGACGCTTCGATGCCACGAACCTGGTGGGGACGATCCTCTCGATTCTCACCAACGTCTCGCTCGATCACACGGCGATTCTTGGAGACTCCGTGGAGCGGATCGCATGGGAGAAGGCCGGCATCGCCAAGTCGGGCGCTCCGTTCGTCACCGGCCCTCTTCCGGAGAATGTCCTCGCCATCGTCGAGAAGGAGTGTGCCGACGTCGGCACGGAACTCGAACGATCCGAGGCCGTCGAGCTCAGCTTGATCGCGGAGGAAGACTCCATCGCTCGATACGGTTGTGGTGCGACGGATCTTCCAAGCCGTATCCAGCTGCCGCTGCTTGGCGGCTACCAGCGCGAGAATCTCCGGATTGCACTCCGCGCGGTTCAGCTTCTGAGAGAGAGAGGATTCCCGGTGCCTTCGGACGCCGTCGAGGGAGGCCTTCGTTCCGTCACGTGGCCTGGGCGGTTCGAAGTTGTCAGGCGCGCGCCGACGGTCATCCTCGAGGGGGCGCATAACGTCGCAGGGGCAGAGGCATTGGCTGCGGACATCGAGCGCTACGCGTCTGACAGGGTGCGCCGGCACCTCGTCTTCGGCGCGCTGGCGGACAAGGACGTGGCCGGAATGCTGGAAGTCCTCGTCCTCGCGTTCAGCAGCGTTTCGCTAACGCAGTCTACGAGTCCGCGAGCCCTCCCAGTTACGGAACTCGCGCGGCTGATGGGTGGGGTTCCGGTTCCTTACACGTGCTATGATTCCGTCGAGGGTGCTCTCGCCTACTTGCTGTCTCATTCCGAGGCGGACGATGTCTGGGTGGTGGCCGGATCATTGACGGTTGTCGCGGAGGCGAGGCGCCTCCTGGAGGGCGGTCAATGACGCTCCTGGAGCGGATCAAATCAGAGCGACTTCCTCAGCACGTCGCCTTGATCATGGATGGGAACGGACGCTGGGCGAACGCGCGAGATCTTCCTCGGGCGGCTGGGCATCGCGCGGGCGCCGACGCGGCGGAGCGGCTCGTTCGGTTCGCGGGGGAGCGGATCGGCCTGACAAGGATCACGCTGTTCGCTTTCTCTTCGGAGAATTGGACGCGTCCGCGCGCCGAGGTCGAGTTTCTGATGGACCTGCTCCAGGAGTTCATCGCGGAGAAGGAGAGGGAATTCGTCGAAGCGGGGATCCGCCTTCGCGTCGCAGGCGATCTCCGTGAGCTGCCAGACACGCTCCGGGAGACCGTCGAGCGTGTTGTGCGGGAGACTGCGGACGGCGAGAAGATGCATCTGACGATCGCGCTGAACTACGGCGGGCGGCAGGACATCGCCCAAGCCTGCGCGGGAATCGCACGTGACATCAAGGCCGGGGCCCTAAACCCCGACGAGGTTGACGAGCAGGCGATCGCGTCCCGGCTCTACACGGCAGGGATGCCCGATCCTGATCTTGTGGTGCGAACGAGCGGGGAGCTTCGGCTCTCGAACTTCCTGTTGTGGCAGGCAGCGTACGCTGAGCTCTACTTCGCGGACGTGCTTTGGCCGGATTTCACGCCGGCCGAGCTCATTCGCGCGATCGATGCATTCCAGCGACGTGAGCGTCGATTCGGTGGGATCCAGGGAGGGGCGGAATGAATCTAGTCAAGCGTTGCGCCAGCGCACTCGTCGGCGGCGGTGTGGTCTTCGGCGTCTTGTACGTTGGCGCGCGGTTCGACGTGCAGTGGGTCGCGGGCCTGCTGATTCTTGCGGTCGCCTACCCGGCCGCGGTCGAGTATCTCCAGCTGATGAAGCGACTCGACATCGAGCTGGCGGCGCCGGAATTCCTGGTCTGGATTCCCGTGATGGTCTTCAGCTACCTCGCGTTCGGCGGACGATACGCCGAGGTGGTGCTTCTGTTTGCCGTTGCGTATCAGGTTCTTCGCCACCTCGGTGATACTCCTCATCGGCAGGGGCTTTTCCACGCTGCGGCCGGCGTGTTTGGGCTCCTCTACATCCCGTGGCTGCTCCATTACTTCTACCTGATCTACACCGGTGGTGCCGGGCATTCGCCTCACGTCGGGGCCGTCAACGCGCTGGTCGTCTTGCTGATGGTCTGGGGATACGACAGCGGCGCCTTTCTCATCGGGAGCGCGATCGGTCGCCACAAGGCCTTTCCGTCGATCAGTCCGAACAAGACGTGGGAAGGAGTCGCCGGGGGATTCCTGTTCGCGGCGGTTGGCGGTCTCGTCGGAGCGTCGCTTTCGCCGGTCTGGCGATCCTTCGTTTTCTGGGACGGACTTCCTCACCTCCTGTTGTCGGTCTTTTTCGTGGGGTGGGCGGTGCAGCTCGGGGACATCTTCGCCTCGAAGCTGAAGCGAGCGGCAGATGTCAAGGACTCGGGGACCTTTCTTCCGGGGCACGGCGGAGCGATCGACCGAATCGACGGTCTCCTGTTCGCCCTACCGGTCTTCTACTTCTACTACCATTACATCCTCAGCTTTCTCTAGGCGAGCGTGTGACGTGGGCGATCCTATCGGGAGTGAAGTGACGCCGTGAGCCTCTTCCTACAGAGCGTGTATCTGTCGGCCGGGCTTTCTCTCGTGTACATTCTCCTGCTCTACCGAAGCCACCCGCATCGCCGTCTTCCTTCTGTGCCGACCGTGTTGGCGTTCGTTGCCGGGATCGTGGCCGTGGTTCCCGTGATTGCCGTGCGCCGCGTGGTGCCGCTCGCTCCGATCGAGTTCTCAGCGGCTGCACTCTTCACCACGGCGACCATTGAAGAAGCAGCCAAGCTTCTCCTGGGCCTTGCGGCGATCTGGCGACTCCGTTTTCCCAACATCGCGGAACCGATCGACCTCGCGATCTACTTCGGTGTGTTGGGCGTTGGTTTCGCGGTTTACGAGGATTTCTGGTACATCTTCAGTGCGTCCTATCCGTCGTGGGTCGCCGGGGATGTCGGACGGTTCAACGAGGTCTTCCGCGGCATGGTTCTTGCGCGGGCGTTTCCTGGGCACATTCTGTTCAACGGAATCGCCGGGTTTCTCTTGGGCCATGCGTTCTTCGCTCGCGGGGCCCGGAAGGCGGCCTGGGCGCTCGGCGCTGTGGCACTGGCGATTCTTCTCCACGCGGGTTTCAACGGGATTGCCGTTCTTCGCGAGCCGCTCCTGCTGCTGACCTACCTGGTCGCCCTCGTCGGTCTGTTCCTCGCGCTCCGGCGTCACGCGATGAGCCGATCCCCGTTCGCGGCGCTGATCCGATATCTCGGAGCAGAAGGTGAAGAGAGGGGCAAGTGGCCGTTTGAGAGAGGACCGGCAGACTACCTGCTCGCAGAGGGCTTTTCCTGGCCCGGCCGGAGGCGCGGAGGACTCTTCCAGTTCTTCCCGATCGCCTTTTCTCTCTGCGTCCTCTTCCCTCTCCTTCTGATCGCCGTCTACTTCATCAACCGAGGGCTGGTCATCCTCGGCGGGGCGGGGTGATCCAGCGCTGCAACGACAAGAGCTGTTGCGGAGCGGCCCGGCAAAGTGAGGGGCGGCCTCGCCGAAGCTCGGCCGCCCTCTCCGGGTGGTGAAAAAGATGAGGGGGTTCTTCTCTTTCGGCGGAGACTATACCAGAAAGGTCTTGCGGTCGTCGGTAATGCGCATCACGTAGCGCTCGATTCTTTGCAGCCCGTCCTGCTTTCGGGATCACCCAAGGCGAGGTTGTCCGAGTTGTGGAGATCCTCCAACGACAAGGCGTCCAGCAGCGCGTGGAATCGGCGGTTGATCACACTCCATGCCGGCTTCGTGGGACAGATGTCGGTCAGATTGCAGCACGTATCGGTTCCGAGACAACCGACGAGATCGAGAGATTCATCGAGTGCCTCCAGGACCTGGCGGACGGAGATGTGTTTCGGGTCGGCGGCGAGCGTGTAGCCTCCACTCCGGCCCTGCCGAGACGCGACGAGCCCCGATTGGCGAAGCCGGTGAAGAATCTTCTCGACGAACGGAACGGGCAAGGCGTATCGTTGAGCGATGGACGACGCCGACAGAGGCGTGGAGTCGGACGAGCGAGCCAGTTCGAACGCCGCGATCAGTCCGTAGCTTGCCTTCTTCGTCAGCTGCAAGGCTTCGTCTTCGCCGATTCGGCGGCCGTGTCGGGTTCCTGCTCGAGGAACGACTGATACCGTTTCTCAAGCTGAGCGACTTCCTTTGCGATCCGCTCGTGACGGCGGACGAGGGCCTCGGGGATCTCGCGCTCCTTCTGGGACATGTACTCGTAGATTGCCTCATTGAGCGCGTCGGCGGCGAGGGCCGAGCAGTGCATCTTGACCGGCGGCAGTCCGCCGAGTTCGCCCGCGACGTCTTGATTGGTGATGGCAATGGCTTCTTCCAGTGTCTTCCCCTTGGCGAGATCCGAGACCATCGATGACGTGGCGATTGCGGCGGTGCAGCCGAAGGTCTCCCAGGAGATGTCGCGGATGACGTCGCGGCCGTTGTCGTCTGCCTCAACCTTGATATACAGCCACATCACGTCGCCGCAGACCATGTTGCCGACTTTGCCGATCGCGGAATAGTCTTCAAGTTTGCCCATGTTGTGGGGCGCGCGGAAGTGCTCGATCACCTTTTCTGTGTACATGCTAGTCACCCACTTTGAACGGCGAGATCGCGCGCAGGTCCTCGACTACGCGCGGCAGGACATCGAGAAGGGCTTCGATCTCCGCTTCGGTCGTCTGCCTGCCCGTGCTGATGCGCAGACTTCCGTGTGCCATCGAGAGTGGAACGCCGATTGCCACGAGGACGTGGCTTGGCTCGAGGTTCGGGGACGAACAGGCTGACCCCGTCGACGCCATGATTCCGTGCTCATCCAACCTCATGATCAGGCTTTCACCCTCGATCCCCTGGAAACTGAAGTTCGCGATGTGCGGCAAGCTCTGCGAACGATGGCCATTCAGACGGGTTCCGGGGATTCGGAGAACCTCATCGATCAAGCGCTCGCGGAAGCCTCGCATGCGCGCGGTGACCTCCGGTCGCTCCTCGAAGGCGAGGCGCGCGGCGGCAGCGAGGCCGACAATCCCTGGCACGTTCTCTGTTCCGCTTCGAAGGCCGCTCTCGTGGCCGCCGCCATGGAGGATCGGCGTCAGGCGGATCCCCTTCCTCACGAAGAGGAAGCCGACACCTTTCGGGCCGTGGAACTTGTGTGCAGAGATCGACAGCAGGTCGACCGTTTCCATCGGGAGATCGATCTTCCCGAACGCCTGGACGGCATCCGTATGGAATAGCACACCTTGCTCCCGGCAGATCGCACCGATCCGGTCGATCGGTTGGATCGTGCCGATCTCGTTGTTCCCGGCCATCACCGAGACGAGGAGGGTGTCCTCGCGAATCGCGTCTTGCACCTGATCGGGATCCACGAGCCCGTCTTGGTCGACGTCGATGATCGTGACGTCGAGACCTCGTTTCGCAAGCCAGGCAACACTGTGAAGAACGGCGTGGTGCTCCACGGAGGAGGCGATGATGTGACCCTGCTCTCCTGCGGCAAGCGCGACTCCGATGACGGCAAGATTGTCGGCCTCCGTGGCTCCTGCCGTGAAGACGATCTCATGGGGGGCTACGGCCAGTCGCTCGGCAATCTCCGCACGAGCTGCATCGATCGCTACGTGAGCCGCTCTGCCAGCCCCGTGCAGACTTGAAGCGTTTCCGTAGGTGTTGTCGAAGACGGGAAGCATCGCGTCGATGACGGACTCCGCGACGGGGGTCGTCGCGCTGTTGTCGAGGTAGATGGTTTCGCTCATCGGGATCACCGGAAAAACCCTACCAAATCAGTCCGGTTTATGCAAGGGCAAACCGCCTGCGCTCGAAACAGCGTAAAGAAGCGGGTTAGTGCGTGTCAGACTTGCTCGAACAGGTCCTTGGTGGCTCCGCAGTCAGGACAAATCCAGCCATCCGGCAGATCTCCGAAAGCGGTCCCCGCAGGGACGTCCGTTGTCGGATCCCCTACGGACGGGTCGTAGATATAGCCGCAGACCGTGCATTCCCATCTCTCCATCACGTACCTCCTGGATGATCCGATTGTAGCACGTCCTCGGTGGTAGAGGCATCCTCGATGGTAGAGGCATCCTCAGCGGCGGAGGCATCCTGCTCGACGGAAGAGACTCCCTCTTCAGGTGAAGCAGCTTCCTCTTCCGACGGAGCCGACTCCTCTGGGGAAGCCGGATCTTCGCGACCCGCCTCTCCTTCCCGGGAGGCATCCTCGGCGGCGGAGGCATCCTGCTCGACGGAAGAGACTCCCTCTTCAGGTGAAGCAGCTTCCTCTTCCGATGGAGCCGACTCCTCTGGGGAAGCCGGATCTTCGCGATCCTCCTCATCGATCGACGCGATTTCCGCTTGCGGCGGGGCGTGGAATCGGAATTCCTCGACCGAGCTCAACCCGAAGTGGCGAAGGAACTCGGCGGTCACATGAAGAAGCAGTGTTCGCCCTTGAGCTTCCGCGCGGATGAGCCCGCGATCGAGCAGCTCGTGGACGTGTCCGTAGGCCTTGTTCCCGCGCACCCGGACGAGATTCGCCTGTGTCATCGGATGGTTGTAGGCGATGACGGCGAGGGTACGCAGGATCGGACGAGGGATGTCTTGCTGGGGTGCGAGATGAGCGACCCGATCGACGTAGTCGCGCTTCACACGAAGGATGGCCCTTCCCTCGTCGACCAAGAGCTCGATTCCTCGGGCGGAATCACTGAACGCTGCTGCAAGATCCTCAAGAAGCTGATCGACGTAGGCGAGACGTACGTCACCAAGAATCTTGGCGAGGCCACGGCGCGTCAACGGCTGAGGCGAGAGGAACAGAGCGGCTTCGACAAGGGCAAGGTCGTTTCCGCGATCTGCTGTCACGGCGTCCGTCCCAGGGAGCTCTCAAGTTGTCGAGGCAACGGGCGATACAAGGCCTAGGCTTCCTGCTCGAGGCAGATGGTGATGTCGCCGAGGAATTCCTTCTGGCTGCAATGAATCTGGCCCTCCGCCATCAGATGGAGGACCTCGAAGAACCGGCGGACCCGCTCGTCTTTGTCGCCACGGTCAAGGAGCCGGAAAAAGCTCAACACACGGCGGCCCGTGAGAAGCTTCCTGATCCGCTCGAAGAGCTCCCCAAGCCGATCCGAGAAATCCGATCCGCCAATCTCGAAGTTCTCAAACGGATCCTCGTCGTCCAATTCCACTTGGCCGATCAGCCGCTCGGCGCGCCTTCGGCTCACCGTCATGGCTGAGACCAACGCGCTGCATAGATCGAGCAGCGTGACCTGCCGGTGCGGACGCCGGAGCACGGGAAGGGCGAAGTCGTCGGAATCGGATGGCACTGCCCAGTCTTCGAACTCCTGTTCGATCACGCCTTCGAGATCGGCGACGAGTTCGTCGCGTGGTGTCGGTTGAGCCGAAGCGAGGAGATCGTCAGACTTCATCCGAAGGAGCACGGAGCATGCAAGCACCATCCGCCCCGGAATCTCGAACTGAAGCTCCCGCAGAGCCCCCAGGTATTCTCGGAAGCGATGGGCGAGCTCCGCGAGATCGATGTCCCACGGATTCATGTCCTCGGTGAGTTTGTGGAGGACGCCCTCCCAACTCTCCCCAACGAGTTCCTCGACCGGAATCTCGGCTACGCGGATCGCGTCCAAGTTTCTCGGGCTCCTTCCTAATTCAGGTTGAGTGCCAGTACCTCTGAGACGCCGTTCTTGATTGTCACGCCGTAGGCGCGGTCTGCATGACGAACTGTTTCCTCGTTGTGCGAGACAACGATCACCTGGATGCGCTTGGAATACTCCTGCAGCATCTTGGCGAGACGTGTCGCGTTCATCAGGTCGAGCGCTGCGTCGACCTCGTCCAGAACAAACAGCGGAGCCTCCTGGTACTCCTGCAGAGCGAAGATAAACGCGATCGCCAGCAGCGTCTGCTCGCCGCCGGAGAGTGCGTCGATCAGGTGAGGCTCTTTGTCCGGCGGGTGCGCCTTGATCAGCAGTCCCGACGAAATGTCACCCGGAACGTCCAGCTCCAAGGAAGCGCTTCCGCCCTCGAACAGCTCCTGGAAGATCCGGCCGAATCGCTCGCTGACGGCATCCATTACCTCCTGGAATCGCAGTCGCTTCCGCTCCTCGATCTCTCCAATCAGTCGCTCGATCTCCCGTTTCTCCGCCTCCAGTGCGTCGACACGTTCTCGGAACAGGTTGAAGTCCTCTTCTGCCGAGGCGTAGTCATCGATCGCGCGCATGTTGATCGGCTCGAGCCGTCGCAGCCGCCTGGCGTTCTGTTCCAGTCTTCGCTCGAGGTCCCTCAGGGGGGCATCGACGAGATCCGACGGGTCTTGCTCGTCGGCTCCTCCGGTCGCTTCGAGTTCGGCCTGTGACTCCGCTTCCACCCGCTCGTAGCGGGTGAGTGCGCGACGGAGGTTCTCCAAGCCTTGGTACGTCTCGCGTCGCTTCTCGCGCAACGCGTGGAGCTGGTCGCTTCGAGTCGACGCCTCGCCCTTCACCCGATCTTTGCTCTGCTGAGCGCCTGAGAGTTCCCGCTCCTTCTCCTCAAGGCGAGCGGAGAGGCTCGCGATCTCTTCTTCGAGCTTCTCGATCTCTCTACGGTGCTTCGCGATCTGCTGACGTCGCTGCGTGACGTCGAAGGAAGAATCGTCCTCCTTCTTGGGTTTCCCGCTCTCCTTCTTCGCCGACGGACGCCATCCACCGCTGAGAGCTCCCCCTTTGCTCAGGAGGTCCCCGTCGAGTGTGACGACCCGGACACCGTCAACGCCCTTGACCGACTCGAGGTTCTCCGCAACGACCGTGTCGGAGAGGACGTATTCGAACGCGCGGCGGTACTTGTCATCGAACTCGACGAGGTTGAGCGCGTAATCGATGACGCCTTCGAGCTTGAGTGCTTCAGCCGATGCGAGACTCTTGCGAGCGGTCACCAGTCGGCGGAGCGGCAGGATGCGGGCTCGCCCGAGGCGCTTCTCTTTCAGATGGTTGATACATTCGATGGCCGTCTCGCGCGAGTCGACGACGAGGTCATTCAGGCTACCGCCGGCCGCCGTCTCGAACGCGGTTTCGAACCCGGGTTTCGGCGCACTGAGCGATGAGACCGTTCCGTAGACGCCGCCCCGCTTGCGTTCCAGCAACGCCTGGGTGGCGGGGTTCACTCGACGCCCCCCTGCGGATACCGAGCCGCGCGCTGCCTCCGCGGCCTTCATCCGAGTGAGTTCGTCAATCATCTCCTGCAGATTCTTCATCTGCTGACGCTTGAAATTGATCTCGCCCTGCTTGTGGAGGAGATCCGAGCGGAGTCGCTCGGCCTCCTTGATCAGCGTGATCTGCCCGTCGCCGGAGAGGTCTTCCTGCATGCCCTCGAGCTCCCACTCCTTGTTCTCAACCTCCTGATCGAGGCGCTCGACGTCTTTCTCCAGTTTGGCGATCTGCTCGTCCATCCCCTGGCGTTCACTCTGCGCCTTCTGGAGACGCTCGAGGATCTGTGCTCGTTGCTTGTGTAGCACAGAGCGGCGAAGGCGTTCCTGGTCGTCTGTGAGCGCCTTGTACTCCAGCGCTTCGTCCCGCTCCTTCTGCAGGGCGAGCAGTCGCCTGCGTCTCTCGGCGAGGATGACACGGTGCGTATTCAGCTTCGACTTGACGTCCTTCAGCTCCGCGATCGCCTTCTTCCGCTTCTCGTCGTACGCAGCGATGCCGCTCACCTCATCCAGGATCTCGCGGCGCCGGACCGGACTGCGGCGGATGATCTCGGTAATCCGGCCCTGAGCAATAAGCTGCTGCCCGTCGGGATCGATCTTCGCCGTCTCGAGTAGCTCATCGAGCGTGCCTCGCAGGCACGTCTTGCCCATGAACGTGTACGTCGAGGTCTTTCGCGTGATCCGTCGCCCGATCGTGATTTCGGGCGTAGGCTGTCCGTTGTCGAGGAATCGGTCGAACGCCCCGTCGGCATTGTCGAGCGTGAGAATGACCTCGGCGTTTTCGGCGGGCTGGTACCGGTCTCCGCCGTTGAAGATCAACTGCTCCAGTCGGTCGGCGCGCAGCTGGGAGGAGCGCCGTCCCATGACGAAGCTGACCGCGTCGAACAGGTTGGACTTGCCGGAGCCGTTCTCTCCGACGACGGCCGTAACCCCCTCGAAGAAGGGGATCGACAACCGTTTCCGGAACGACTTGAAGCCGGTCAGCTCAACCTTGTTAATTCTCGTCATTTTGTGCCGCTCTGTGTGTTGGTGGAAGGGGCGGTTGAGAAGTGGCTCGATCGGTCGATGCCGCGTGCTTGAGGGAGCGTAGTCTCAATCCTCGAGAGGAGTCGTTCGATCTTGTATCGGTTGTAGTCGTTGGGCTCGGCGATGCCGTCCTCCCAACGGATAATCGAAGGGGTGGAGACGCCGAGCCGCCTTGCGACGGAACGCTTACTCCACCCGTTCTCTAGACGAAAGCCCCGAAGGCGCTCTCCAAGTTCCCTCATCTCAGTCCCCCCGGACAGATTACCAATATAACTTCTGTTACACCCTTGTGCAAAAGAGAACGAGAGGGGCGGATCGCGCCCCTCTCGTGAAGTTGCTTCCCCTCACCCGCTACGGCTGAGGATCATCAGTTGCCGAGGAACCCCCAGATCAGTGCTCCCACACCCGATAGAAGCGCGATGATCGAGATAAAGAACAGCGTGTCGATCTGGGTCTGCAGGTCGGTGCCGTCTTCCAGTGCGATGAGGCGTGCGTCGAACTCGCTCAGGAGAGCTTGATTCGACTGGAGGATTCCGTCACGCGTCGCGGCCATCTCCTCTGAGATCGCGGCGATGGCGTGGTCGAATCCCTCGAGCTTGGCACGGTTGTTGTCGACACGAATCGCGACGGCGGCCATCGATCTCTCGAGCTCGATCACCTTCTTCTTGAACGTCCCCACGTCCTCCTCTTCCAGTGCACTGACCCGGAGAGAGAGATCTTCCACGTGTCCCTGCACGAAGGTCAAGTCGGCGGTGAACGTCTCCTCCAAGAACAGGAGATCGGCGTAGATGCTGTCGCGAAGCGCATCGATGTCAGCGTAGACGGCGCTACGGAGCGCGTCGATGTCTTCGTAGACTTCTCCCTTGAATTTCTCGAAGGTCTGCCTGAACGCATCGAAGGCCTGCTTGAAGGCGGCGTAGTCCGCGGCAAGGACATCCATTGCTTCGCGGAGCACAGCGATGTCCGCTACAGCGACGTCCAGACGGGCCTTCAGCTCTTGGCAGAAGGCGGAAAGCTCGGACAGGCCAGCCTCCAGTGCGACCACGCGAACCATCAGCTCCTGCTGGGTCCTTCCCAGGGCAGAGACGTCCGTTCGAAGACCGATGATCTTCCCTTCGGCATCCTTGATCTCGACGGAGACGGCCTCGACGATGTCGCGATAGTCGTCCACCTTCTGATTGAAGGCGTCGATATCTCCCATGTTCCCTTTGACCTCACCGATCAGCTCCCCCATGAAGGCTTCGAGACTTCCGAAAGCCGACTCCATTGCACCCAGTTCCTGTTCGAGCAATTCGGAGACCGCCGTTGCGCCTTCCTCCTGTGCGTAGCCCACGAACAGGCAGAAAAGGAGCGACAGGGCGGTCACCGTTGCCACGGAAAGCGCTCTCTTCATCGTCTTCCTCCTTCGTGCTTCGAAGATTCCGCTTGAGGCTAGTGTTTGCGCCCTTCCGCAAGGAGGACCGGTGCCGCGCGAGGGCGGTTCGTTTGTCGGACGCGGTGAAGACATCTGTC
>CAZMYM010000029.1:0-31112 GCA_964570515.1 uncultured Thermotogae bacterium
GGTCGCGGTGGCCGGACTCAAGTAATCTACCCTCCGGAGAACCCGGGGCGGTTCAAGTTGACGCTTCGATCCTTCTTCGTGGCGAGCTGGTCGAGTCGACTCTTTAACCGCTTGCGGCCTTTCGAGAAGTAGATGCTCATCGTGTCGTTCATTGATCCCCCTTCATCGGCCCCGAGCTGCACAATGAGCCGCTAGTGCGTCTTCTTCCATAGGAGATCCTACCATAGGAGAGGGGAGAGGGCAAACGCAGCATTGACTCGTTAGTGCGTTAGTTATACAATGCGCTTCGGTGATCAAGGATGCCGAGGAAGAGACAAGGCGAGATCCTGACTCAGAAGGTCTTCATGTGCCCCGTGAGCCTGCTGATGGCCCTCAAGGAAGCAGCTGTCAAGGAAGACGTGTCTGAGTCGGAGATCATCCGTCAGGCGTTGAGGGAGAAGCTGAAGAGCTAGGCTCTCTGGCCCGCCCCAGCTCATGGCGTATCTTCTCTATCTCCAGGCGAATGCGCTCGCTTTCTAGCTCGCGGCGTGTTATTTCTGCGTGTTCGCGCTTCCACATCAGGATGGTTGTCGACACAAATCCGCCCAAGGATGCAATCGCTGTTATCAGTGCTGCGCAGAGCAAGATCTCGTTGGAGCTGAATGCTCCTCCGCCTGCAGCTCGAAACAGCCAGGGGGACATCGAGACAAACAGGTAGGAAGCAATAGGCGCAGAGGCTCCCAGCAGAACGCCGAAGGTCAGTCTCAGGATTCTCAGACCGAGTTTCATATGCTTGTTCTCTCGTCCGCCCACGCTTGAGATGTCTCCTTAGATGCCCCAAGGATAACATGAGAGACGGGTAAGGGGCAAAGAGACAGGCCCCTGGCGATTGAGAAACCAAAGACCTGGCTCCACTCCTTTGCGGATTCTGCCCGCTCAAGAGTCCGCTGGGAACTTGCCCAGTCGGTTCACAGCTGTCGCATCATAGACTCTTCGTGCAACCGTGTCAAGTGAAGTCTGTCTGCATGTTTAGTGAGATTAGGGCGGTGGGGGCGGGATTCAGACCCGCGGGTCAGCTGTGAACCGACCGACCGCTTATGAAGCGGCTCCCTTTGGTCTCTTGGGTACCCCACCGCCCTGGCTGTCATGTAGCGTAAGGATAACAGAAGAACTTCCCGGCGAGCGAACCGCTCAAGATCAATACAGCACTAGAGAATAGAGATCGAGGCTTTCCTATGCCCGATAAACGTGATGTGTATCACACGGCCCTAGGGGACTCGAACTCGAAAGCGGCCTCCCTCTAGGAAGATTCGCGACTTGGCCTTGCCGTATGCTGGAAGAGGAATCCGCCATTCCGACGTTGAGGACTGCGATTGAACCATTCTTCTGGAGCCTGGGGGATTCGAACTAGCTCACGCGAGAAGCGCTGCGATCCCTTCTCGGCTGGGCCACCTGAGAGTTCCAAATTCGTCTACTGAGGGGCGGATCACCCGAAATCTCCTTCCGAAAGGCCCTTTAGAAGCAGCCTCTGTGCAGGTTTGGAACTTCCTGCCAGGCGCGAGGCCTTATTTGGCGTTTGGAGCCTGGGGGATTGAGTGTAGAACGCGTTCGCTGGCCATCCAGTGGTGATGAGCGTTCTGTTCTGTGATCTGAATGCACGCGGGGATGCCGTCTTAATCCTTCAATACAGCTTGCATGCCTCGTGAAGTCGAATCCCAGGCCAGGCACGCCTGACGTCACGACCGCACCCAGAACTTTCGTTTGGACGTTCGCCGTCGCAACCTGAGGTGAGTTCGAGTCCCCCGGATCCTCCAGCGCCTGCGACCCGTGCGCTGATGCCGGTATTGGCTATCGCGCAGGGAGTAGCCGATTCGGGTACAGTCGGGAGGTGGATCGGTGTCAGGTGGCTGGTGAGCTACGATACATGAGCGGAGGTAGACATGCGGAGACGGAGTATCGGATGGCTCGTCCTTGTCGTTGTTCTTGCGATGGGGCTCGTTTCGTGTGATTGGCTGATCGGACCAGTGATCCCGCCACCCGGAGGAACGCAGGACTACGGTGTGATCATGGGGACGGTCATCGACGCAGCAGGGCTGCCGTTGGCAAACGTGACGATTAAGGTCGGCTACCGAACAACGGCGAGCAACGATCAAGGGTGGTTCAGTCTGTCAGAAATGTCTGCGGGGACTGGGATTCTCGTTGCTTTCAGCCGCGTTGGGTACGCCACCAACTACCGGCCGATCGACGTCACGGTGGGGCAAAGTACGTTCGTCGAGGTAACCCTTTCGGCGATTGATGCCAGAACCACGTTCAACGCCGCGGACGGAGCAACGCTGACAACGGCGGATGGAGGAGCCGTCACGATTCCACCAGCTTCCTTGGTGACCAGCCAGGGGCAACCGTACTCTGGACCGGTCGACATCGCCCTGACGAGTTTCGATCCGACGGACGAGAATGAGCTGCTCGCCTTCCCCGGTGAGTACATCGGCGTGTCAACGACCGGGGCGACGGTCCCGATCAAGTCCTTTGGCTTCATGGACGTAACGCTCCGCGATCCCGCGGGGCGTGATCTGCAACTCGCTTCCGGACAGACAGCGCTGGTTACGATCCCCGTTCCGCTAACCATGCAGGCTGAGGCTTCGACCCTCGGCACCTGCCCGTTGTGGTATTACGATACAGCGAGTGGCATCTGGCGTGAGGAAGGGCAGGGAACCTACGATGCCGGCCAAGCGGCGTTCGTTGGCAGCGTATCCCACTTCACCACGTGGAACTTCGACGTCTCCTATCCCCGTGCCTACATCAGCGGGCGGGTCGTCGATTCGACGGGAGCGCCGGTTCAAGGCGCCGAGATTCGATGCTGGGGCAAGGGATGGACCTACGCTCGCTGGGAAAGCGGGGAGACGTCGACGGGAGTTGACGGACGGTTCATCCGGGTTCCGGTAGAGTGCCTTGTAGACGTCAACTACCGCGCTTCGAAAGGCGGACACAAGAGCATCAACTACACTACCGGCCCCCTCACCTGTGACATGGAATACGATGTGGGTGACATCTTCCTCGACTCGCCCGCTGTACAGATCATCCTCAGTTGGGGCGCCAATCCGGCGGATCTCGACAGCCACTTGGTAGGCCCCTCCGACTTCGGTGCGTTTCACGTCGACTACCGGGAGAAGGGGACGTTGTCCGCGGCGCCGTACGCGAACCTTGACACGGACGATACCACAAGCTATGGGCCGGAGGTCGTCTCGATCTCCCGCACCAAAACTGGAACGTATCGCTACTCAGTACGACACTACTCTGGCAGTGGGGACATAGCGACTTCAGGGGCGCGAGTGGAACTGATCATTCCAGCCATGGGGATCTACCGCTACACACCCCCAAGCGGGCAACCCGCTGGCACGGACATCTGGCGCGTCGTCGATCTTGTCATCGATCCCGCGTGGGGAATCACTGTGGACCCGGTCGGAGATTACGTTACTGGAGGAAACGATTCGCCGTTGCTCTTCCCATAGACGCTTTCCCCCTCTAGGGATTGGCGAAGTCCCGGCGGAGCCTCTGTGCTTGCGAACACAGTCTCGGAAGCGAGAGTGGTGTGGAGTTGGTTGCTAGCCAAGCAACTTGGCCAACGGGAAGCGCTGGCGCGAGCTGAAGGACGGAGGCGCGTTAGGGCTTCCGGTCCCGGCTCTCACGTGCGTTGGTGTTGGCTGCTACAGGGGAAGTCACGGTCTGAATGGATCCACACTGTGCTCGACTGAGCTTTGGAGGTGCAGGATGAGGATACTGAAGATGCTCTTGGGCATGGGGCTAGTGATAGCCAGCGTATAGGCACTAGCAGGGTGCGAGCCACCGTACACCGTATCGATTTCGGGCTGTGCCGGCAGTCTAGAGCCCTCGGAATGGGTCGGACATCCCCCCTTGACGATCTGCATGTCGGGCCTCGGGCAAGGTCCAACGGCCACGATAGTTGCAGTCTCGTTCGAGTGGGGCTTCGGTGACGGTTTCTCGGGAACGGGCAAGGAGCTTAGCTATACCTTCATGGCCCTTGGCGAGTATGAAGTGAGATTGACATGCCGCTTCTCCAATGGCGAAACGAGTAGTATGGACGGGCTTGTCAGTGTCGCAGGTGAACCCATCGCTCGCTTCACCGCGGTGGAAATCAAAGCCTCCGCGTCGTCGTTGTGGGGGAGGGTCTTTGGTGGTAGCAGCACTGACGGGGAGGAGGGGAGCATCGAGATCAAGTTCGATGCCGGCAGCTCGTACCCGGAGATCACGAAAGGATCATGGGCCTCAAAGCACCAGCCTGCGTGTCTCGAATGGCTCTTCGGCGACGGTCAAACAGAGACTGTAACGGTAGCTGCAGACGGGGGCACTTCGGGTTTCCAGATCTTCTTCCCGCCTTCTCCCATGACGATACGCCACGAGTATGCCACCTCCGGATTCTACGATGTTACACTCACGTTGACCGATAACCTTGGGTTCAGTGACACAATCACACAGACCATCACGGTGGGCACTCCTGGCGATGACGACGATCTGGCGGAGAACTTCGAACTGAGCACGGTCTTCTGGGAGCTGGACGACGAAGAGGAAGGCGACTGCATCTACGTCGACGGCACGGTTCAGAACGATGGCAACGTAGCGGCCGGAGTTGCACTGACAGCAACTGCGTACGACGCAGCAGGTCGTGCCGTCGGGACATTCACGTATTGGCCTGCTGGATCGACCAACATCGGCATCGGCGTGGACTACGCATACTCGTTCTTCTTGTGCGATCTGGCGGTTCCCGGAGCACAGGTGGTGAGTGTCGAGGTTGTCGTTACGGACGCGACGATCTACTACTAGCAGCGCGTGCACTCGTGATGTCGGATTGAAGACAGATCCACGGCAGGGACTGTGTCTGAGTTGGACGGCAGCTTCCCGGCGCAGACAAAGGGACTCAGATTGCGGTGGAGCCTGGGGGATTCGAACCGGCTCACGCGGGAAGCGTTGCGACTTCCTCTCGACTGGGCTATCTTGCGGTTCCAAATTCGTCCACTCGGGGGTAGAAGCGGATCGGGCTGTATGCCCGTCCCGCTTCTACCTCTGAGCGGTGAGGGTTTCTGTGAGTCCGCGGAAGCGAACTCACAAGCTGTCCGAAGGACGGCCGAGGGTACGAATCCTCGGAGCGGTGATCGCTACGAGTTTGCACCGCGCCAAACGTGCAAACTCGTAGGCAACTGGGAACTCGAAGGGTTCCCAGTTGCCATCCTCGTCGGGGTATGAGAAGGTTGTTTCTGGGATTTCTCGCCTGCCAAAGACCATCGAACTGTCCGGATTCCAGATTGTGGCGAGTGACGTCCAGGGGTGTTAGCTGGCTGAGTGCCCCAACACGCACTCGATTCCGCAGAGGTGCTGGTTCCCGCGAGAGAAGCGGAAGAGGTTCTTCGTAGGCGGGCAGAGACGCGTTCATCCGCAAGAAATGGCGGGACCTCTCGGGTTGGTGCGAATTGTGAGAGCGGTCTCCCAGACAGAGCGAAGGGCAGTTCCTTCTACCCGGAGATGAGCGATCGCACGGCATGGCTCGTCACGCTTCCCCGATCTGAGAGAGGCGGATGTCCGGATCTCCTGTCTCAGGCGACCGTTGCGCCTGTACACAACCTGGCTAACCTCAACGCGGGGGTTGGCGCCCTCACGCAGCATTCGGCAGAGGACCAGGTACTGGCCTTGGGGGTTGTTCAAACGGGGGGAAACGATGAATCCTGAGTTGGCAGCATTCCTGCAGCAACAGATGTGGCTCACGGACGACGAGATCTCAGCGATCGTCAAGGATCCCAGCGAGCTAGAAGCCTTGCTGGATGTGGTCTTCGAGGTTTCATAGGACGAGTCTCACGAATTACCTGTGCGCAAGTCCGAGGTCCTGAGTCAGGCGGTGGGACCCTCTCGGGTGGCAGCGAAGCCGGGCTTCGCGCGCGAAGCGGACGCTTGTCAGGTCTATCGCGCACTAGAACGTCGAGTTTGGAGATGGGGGTTGGCGGGTGCGCTGACGGAGATTCATCTGTTATGAGACGGCGATTCGTAACAGATAGACGTGCCATGATGGCGCTCGTTCCATATGTGGAGAAGAACTGGCCAGAAAATCTGCTCAGATGACTTCGTAACCCTCAACCGTGTCGATCAGCTCTGCAAGCGCCACTACGGCCGTCTGGCGTCCGGACTTCTCCTGAATCGTCTTCAGGACGCTTCTCTGGCGGAGTTCGCGAAGGATTTGCAAGGCGCTCTCCTGAGGGATGTCCGTGTATTCGGTGAACGGACTCGATCCGAATACACCAAGGACGAACAGTCCGTCAAGAATCCGCACTGCGAATCCGGTATTCATCCCATTGATGTCGCGCTTCATTCGCTCGGACAACCCCGAGTCATCGGGAAAGAGAAGAAACGGAAGTGAAGCGAGGGGGAAGCTCGAAGTCCGCGTCTTCGTCACTCGCGTGGTGCTTCGCCCCGCCCGTGATCGCTGGTCATGCGCACGGAACGGACCCGCAACCACGGCCATCGCAATCCGGTTTCCACCTTTCCGCGAAGCCATGACGTCCGGTCATCCGCCCTGCTCGCCGTGTAGAGAATGGAGCAGGGTCGAGTGGCGTTGCTGTACGCACAGAGTGGCAAGAATGTTATCAATGGCCATTGACAACACAACCAGTTCCTGGTACAAACAATTGCCCCTACACGGGCGGGTACCGAGACCGAATCGGCTTAGGGGGATGGTGTCGTGAGAAGCGCGGGACAGGCGGCATTGTTGTTCGCTGTTGCGATGGTTTGCGTTCTACTGGTTGTAGGCATCGGGGGGAATCAGTCGACAACCGCGGTCGTTGGTGAAGAGAGTCAGCCGAGCGCTGTCGCAGACGACGGCGTATGCCTCGACTGCCACAGCAACGCTGGGAAACTGATCTCGCTTCTGCGCGCTCGCGCGGAGCCGGAGGCGGAAGAGGAATCCGGCGGGTGTGCCGTCGCGCCGGGGCGGTCGGAGTTTCTCAACTACTTCGTCAAGAAGGAATTCGCTACCTCGACTCACGGGCAGCTTGGGTGCTCCGCCTGTCATGGGGGGGATACGGCGACGGACGATGTTGACGCGATCCATGCGGACATGCGAAGCGCGGGGACTCAGTGCTCCGTCTGTCACGGTGAGATTGCCCAGACCCACGAGACGAGCATTCATTGGACGCTGGCCGGTCAAGATGCGTCGCTTCGCATGCGGGCGGGAACGGAGGAGAACTTCGCTCAACTGGAGCCGGTTCGCCGCAACGACTGCAATACGTGCCATGCCTCGTGCGGCGACTGCCACGTGAACATCCCGCAAGCCGTAGGCGGCGGACTCATCTCGGGACACGAGTTCTACGGGACTCCGCCGATGGAGGATACCTGTGCCGTCTGCCACGGCAGCCGGGCCGGCGGGGAGTTCCTGGGGACATTGAGTGAGGAGATCCCTGCCGACGCCCACTTCCAGGCCGGAATGACGTGCCTCGACTGTCACAAGGAGCCGATGCACGGCGATGGCAGCCAGTATGACAGCCGCTGGGAGGTCGACGGCCTGCCGGGATGTACGGATTGCCATGAGGCCGTCCCGAACGCCTCGGTAGCGGCACACGGCATTCCATCTCATGCCGACGTGAGCTGTCAGGTGTGTCACGCGGTGTCGTACAAGAACTGCAGCGGCTGCCACGCGAGCATTGACGAGAGCGGCGAGTACCACCGAGCCCCTCAGGAGAAGGAATTCGTGGTCAAGGTTGGCCACAACACCACTCCCGGCTATCCGTACGAGTATGTGACCGTTCGACATAACCCGGTGGCGCGAGACGCGTTCGCCGCCTTCGGTGAGGACCTTTTGCCGGACTTCGATCAATACCCCAACTGGAAGACAGCCGCACCTCACAACGTACAGCGCAGCACACCGCAGAACGAGAGTTGTGAATCGTGCCACGAGAATGAAGCGTTGTTTCTGATGGAGCACGACCTTGATCCTGCGGACTCACAGGCGAATGAAGCTGTGATCGTTGAGGAGATGCCGTAAGAAAGGGGAGGTGAAACACAACTTGAGAAACCACAAACATTTGATCATTCTGATGGCTGCGATTTTGAGCGTAGGCCTGGCAGTCAGCGTGGCTTCGGCACAGACGCCGTATCAGTCTCTGCTGATGGGCGTGCTCGAAGGCCTGAAGGCCGACACTCCTTGGGGAATTGTCGACGTCACAGGCGCCCATGACCTATGGTTAGTCGGCGCGGCACTCTTCGTAGATGTTCGATCATCCGAGGATTACGAGGCGGAGCACATTCCTGGAGCGATCCTGGTCACGCTGGAGACGCTACCAGAGAATTTGGACAAGCTCCCCGAGGACAAGGGCACGTTGATCGTCACCTACTGCAAGACCGGCTGGCGGGCCGATCTTGGCATGATGACGCTGAGACTGCTCGGCTACGCCAACGTGAAGGGGTTTGACGGGAGCATAGTTGCTTGGATCGAGGCCGGCTATCCCACGACAAAAGGTTCAACTCCTTAGGGACTCGAGACAGTCTCCCTAAGGCTAGCCTACAGGGAGAGTGCGGCCTTGCGCAGGCTGCACTCTCCTGTTTGTTCCAGAAGACGATCTGTGTCCGGTGTACGTACGCATATCGGCGGCTCTGGCGGAGTGTTGTCACCGCCGCAGGGGCGGCTTGCGGGTACCGGGCCGGCTTTGCCACTCGACGTCGCGACCGCTAGAATGGATGATCCATGTGCACCACTCGTACGTCACAGAGTCTATCGGCGAGCCCTACTGCGCAGTATAGCCGTCCCCTGTATACCATCGGCGTGGCTGCGGAGTTGCTGGGCGTCCATCCGCGCACACTGCGGATCTACGAGGAGAGGAACCTCCTTCTTCCCGCGCGCCGCGCAAACTGGCGCTACTTCTCGAAACGCGATGTGATCTGGGCTAAGGGCATTCAGTACTTGCTGCATGATGTCGGCATGAGCATCGCAGGTGTCCAACGCGTTCTTGCCCTCATCCCGTGTTCGTGCATGCTACCGTGCTCCGAAGCTGAGAGGAAGTCCTGCCCCAAGTTCGAGGACAAGCGCCAGCCCTGTTGGGCTGTCGCACCCAGACCTGATCACACGTGCTATCAGTGTCACGTCTACCAGTCTGCTCCCGCGTGGATCCTTGAAGAAGACGAGCTCGCTTCCATCGAGGCTTTCGCGGAGAGCGTTCTGTAGCGGCGCTCCGATCTGCACGAAGGCAACCGTTCCGTTGATGCGTTCGCTTCTCCTATCGACCAGCCGGTGAGCCACACAAGGCTGGAGGTCGCCGGTGTCAGTCCCCAGGTGCGTGGGCGCTTGTGCGCTGCTCGTCGGCCGGAGTGGAGGGTCAGCGTGCTTGCCGAACCCGGCGGCCGACACTCACGGTGATTGCGCCTCCGCGGCTGCCATCGTCCGCCCGATGTCTCCAGCAAGGCGTACAGGCGGTTGGGGCGCAGTGTCGCGTATGATGTCGGATTCGCTGCCAGGCATCTGTGCCGTCATTCGCTACGCGACGGAATGACGTGATTCCGGGCCGCGCAGAAGACCGGACGAAAGCGAGGAAGGATTCGTGGACAACGCGCGAGCTGTAGGAGCCACATTCAGCAAAGAGATTGCGAAGTTCTTGAGGAGGGGACTGCGGATCAGCCTTCGCCATCCGCGCGTTCTGCCCCTTGTCTTGCGATTGCTCAGAGGCCAGCAGCGGGCGGCACGCCTACGCAGCAGGATGGAAGAGCGGGGCGTCCATGTGCCGCCGATGCTCATCTGTAGCGTCACGAACCGATGCAATCTCAGCTGCAAGGGCTGCTACGCGCAAGTGCACCGTAACTCGGAGGAGAGAGAACTGACCTCCGATGAGCTGGCGGATGCACTTCGGCAGGCGGAGGAGCTTGGTGTGTCCATCGTGCTCATCGCCGGGGGCGAGCCGCTCACCAGACCGGAGATCCTCGACATCACCGAGGCCTTCCCGAGCATCATTTTCGTCATGTTCAGTAACGGTCTGCTCATCGATGAGCACGTGGTGAAGCGACTGAGGAAGCAGCGGCACGTCGTGCCGATCGTCAGTCTGGAAGGCGACTCCCCGGATACCGACGGCCGCCGGGGCGCCGGCGTCCACGAGGCGGCGCGCGGGGCGATGAAGCAGCTCGGCGATGCTGGCGTCCTCTATGGAACATCGCTGACTGTGACAGCGGGGAACTTCGACACGGTCTTGAGCGAGCGTTTCGTCACTGGGCTGATTGCCGACGGCTGTTGGCTCCTCTTCTTCATCGACTACGTCCCGATCGAAGAGGGTACCGAGGATCTCGTTCTCACGACGGAGCTGATCGAGGAAGAGGCTCGTCGGTTGGACGTCTACAGACGCAACCATCCAGCGCTTCTGGTCGCCTTTCCGGGAGACGAAGAGATGTACGGCGGCTGTCTGGCGGCAGGGCGAGGGTTCGTCCATCTCAGTCCCGAAGGACGCGTTGAGCCGTGTCCTTTTTCCCCGTACTCCGACGCAAGCTTGAGGAATCAACGGCTGGAGGAGGCCCTGAAGTCCGATTTGCTGCGCGCGATCCGGGAGAATCACGAGATCTTGGACGAGACGAAAGGTGGATGTGCGCTGTGGGAGGCGAGGGAGTGGGTGGCGTCGCTCCAGCAGCACTCGGACTAGAGAAACAGGAGGTGTGCCATGGCGAACGCAGTTGTGATCTACGACTCCAAGCATGGGAACACGAAGGCCGTGGCGGAATCGATCGCGGAGGGTCTACGAGACGGCGGGGTCGTTGACGTTCTCGTGGTGCGAGTCGACGCCACGAAACTCGAGACACTCGACGGCTACGATGCCCTCGTCATCGGAAGTCCGAATCACATCGGAGGCGCGACGCGGAGGATCAAGAGACTCATTGCAGGCCTCAGCAAACTCCAAGGAAAGCTTGTCGCCGTTTTCGATACCTATATGGGCAAGGACTTCGAGAAGGCCGTCGGCAGGATGCTCAAGCGTCTGGGCGACATCGCGCCCGGGATCGAGGCGATCACGCCGGGTCTGTCCGTCCTGGTCAACGGCTTGACCGGACCGATCGCAGATGGAGAGCTTGCCAAGAGCAAAGCCTTTGGAGAGAGAATCGCTGCCCGCCTGGGCGACCGCTCATAGAGCCGTCGCGTCTCCGTATCACGGCAATACGCATGCCGCGGAATGCCTCAACAGGGTGGTTCACGCCCGAGACGCAGCATCAAGCTCCTCGACGTCATCGGCCGTGGGTTCCGGGACGTGGCCGATGTCGACCGGCGATTGGGATCGTGCTCCAAGTGCAGCGATCCCGCGGGACGATCCGTCACAACGTTCACCCGGGGCCAGCGGTCCTGCGTCACAGGATGGCCTTACCGTTCGGGCTTTTCTCACTGGCGGTTTGTGCCTTCGTTTCCCTCCCGAGGAAGAATCAGGCGGACCGTGCGCTCGAGGAACACGTAGTCCCATGCCCAGTTGAGGAGCACCAACACGCGGTTCCGGAAGCCGATGAGCTTGACGAGATGGAAACCGAGCCACAGCAGCCAGGCGGGCAGCCCCTTGAACGACCTCCCGAAGGGTGTGGCGACGGCCTTGTTGCGCCCGATCGTGACCATGGTGCCCCGATCCCGATAGTGGAACGGAAGTGGATCCAAGCCGCCGTGCTGACGCTGAATGTTCTTGACTGCCGCCGTGGCCTGCTGGATCGCGACAGGAGCCGTCAGGGGCAGCACCTGGTTGTCTTGGTCGAGTCGAGCAAGATCTCCGACCACGTACACGTTCGGATGTCCCGGCATCTGAAGCGTCGGTGAGACCAGGACGCGCCGATCGGGACCCAAAGGGAGTTGCCGTATCTCTCCGACGGGAGCTCCCTGCACGCCGGCGGTCCAAACCGCCGTCCGCGTCGGAATGAGCATGCCATCTTCGAGCTGCAGATCGTCGACCGAGACGCTCGTGACTGGTGAGCCCAGGCGGACCTCGACGCCCATCCGCCGGAGTCGCTTCAACGTGTACTCCTGCAGCGTGTGTGGAAGACCCGGCAAGAGGTGCGGGACCGCTTGCAGCAGCAGCACCTGGACCTCGCGCTTCGGATCGATGCGGCGGTAGTCCTTGCCGATCGGACCCCGAACGAGTTCGGTCAGCGCCCCGGCGAATTCCACTCCCGTGGGACCGCCGCCGATGATGGCGAACGTGAGCAGTTGCCTGTATTTCGCTTCCTCGCGTTCGAGGTCGGCGAGTTCGAAGCACTGCAGGATGTGGTTGCGGAGCGCGATCCCCTGATCAACGGTCTTCAGGGGGAACGCGAATTCCTCTGCTCCGGGGACGCCGAAGTAGCAGGTGACGCTGCCCAAGGCCAGAACGAGGTACTCGTAGGAGACGGCGCCGCGGGAAGTGGACACCGCGTTCTCCTCGAGACTGACGGCGTCCAGTTCGGCCATCAAGAACGACACGCGTGGATCTCGCCGCAAGACGTGCCTGAGAGGGAACGCGATCGCTTCGGGCTCAAGCTCGGCTGCGGCGACTTGGTACAGCAGCGGAAGGAATGTGTGGTAGTTGTCGCGGTCGATGAGGCGGACGTCGAAGCCGGAACGGGCCAACCCTCGGCATACCCAGAGCCCAGCAAAGCCACCCCCGGCAACAACGACCTGTGCCGATTCTTGTATCATCCGGCACCCCCATGGCTTGAGGATCAACCATCCCACCAGGTTGCCTGATGGAACGGCGAATGAGCCAGCGAAGCCGGCTCCTCGACACGTCGCGCTGGCATCGATTCGAGAGGAAGGCTAGGATTCGAGGGTGGGGACGTTGTGAGAGCGCCGGGCGTATTCCAGCAAGAAGCGGAGGGCTTGCGAGAGATGACACGATACCGACTGATCGTCAACCCAACGGCGGGCGGGGGTAGGGCACGAATCGCCGTGCCCGCCATCGAGCGGATGCTGACTGCCCATGGCCTGAGTTTCGACACCAAGCACACAGAACGCCCATGGCATGCGGCGGAACTCTCGAGACAAGCCATCGGCGATGGAATCGACGTAGTCGTGGCAGTTGGCGGCGACGGCACGGCCAACGAGGTTCTGAACGGCCTGATGCAAGCGAAGCTCGCTGAGGAGGGAAGCGCCGCGTTGGGCGTGTTGTGCGTCGGTAGGGGGAACGATTTCGCTTTCAGTGTGGGTATACCCCAGTGTCTCGAGGATGGCTGCAAGTGCTTGTCCGAGGATTGCAGACGCATGATCGACATCGGTCTTGCCGAGGGGGACCAGCTTCCCGAGGCCCGTTTCTTTGGCAACGGCATTGGTGTTGGATTCGATGCCGTCGTCGGGTTCGAAGCGGCCAAATTGAAGCGCCTGAGCGGATTTCTGGGCTACCTTGTCGCCGCGCTCAAGACTATTTTCCTCTACTTCCGGGCGCCACAGACTCGCATCGAGTACGGCGAGCAGACGATCGAGCAGAGGTCGCTGATGATCTCCGTGATGAATGGCCGGCGCCTGGGCGGGGGATTCATGATGGCTCCTGAGGCAGAGATCGACGACGGTCTGTTCGATCTGAACATCGTGAGGGAAGTCGGCCGGGCCAGGGTTTTCGCCCTGATCCTGCGATTCATGAAGGGGACGCAGGCAGGTCAGCCGGAGATCTTGAGCGACCGGACACGGCGCATCACAGTGACCGCGACCGACGGAGTCCTCCCCGCGCACGCAGACGGCGAGACCCTTTGCGAGAAAGGGAAGACGCTGACGATGGAGCTCCTTCCGCGACAGATCGAGGTTCTCTCGCAAGCGTCCGCAGGTGGACGGTGACCGCGGTAGGGAGGCTCGTGGATGCTGTGATCAGCGGGCTGTTGCGGATCATCTGCAAGGTGGACGGGAAGCAGATCGAGAAGGTCCCGGCGCACGGGCCGCTTATCCTGATCACCAATCACGTCAACTTCCTCGAGATCCCCGTCATTCACTGCCGGCTGCGCCCACGCAAGGTGATCGGCTTGGCGAAGGCCGAGGCCTGGGGGAATCCGATTGTCCGGTGGCTGTTCGATCAGTGGGAGGCCATCCCCATTCGACGGGGCGAATCGGACATCGGCGCGCTGCGTCAGACGCTCGGTGCGCTCAAGAGAGGCGCGATCCTCGGCCTGGCTCCGGAGGGAACGCGTAGCGGACACGGACGCTTGCAGCGCGGGCACACAGGGATCGTGACGATCGCTCTAAGGAGTGGGGCTCCGCTGCTGCCCTTCGTCTTCTACGGTGGCGAGACGTTCCGCCGAAACGTACGACGTCTGCGACGAACACCCTTCCACATCGTCGTCGGAGAGCCCTTCACCTTGGATGCGGGGGAAGAGAGGATTGACCGCAACGTCCGCCAACGCATCACCGATGAGATCATGTTCCAACTGGCCGCGCTCTTGCCGCCGGCGTATCGAGGCCACTACGCCGATCTGGAAGCCGCCACCGAGACGTACTTGAGGTTCACGGCCTCACCAGGAGCCACTTGATCGCGAGTTGACCCGGTCGGGAGGACTTCCCGGGAGCAGCGGTACGCCATCGAGCGGGCTCTCTGGTTTCGCGTACCCTTGGAGGCGCCCATCGCGAAGCCCGATTGGAGCGGCGCGATGTCCCGTGGCTGCTCGGCGCGATCCTGTCGGCGGCGTAGCAGGTTCGATCCTCACCACCGTGACGACCACGCCGAGTAGGTCGGGGTCGCAGGACCTCTCATCGAACACTGTTATAATAGGCCTTCGCTTCGAAGGAGGCAGGACATTGAAGATTCTTGTGGGGTACTTCAGCGAAACGGGGAACACGAAGAAGATCGCCGCGGCGATCGGCGAAGAAGCGGTCGCACAGGGACACGAGGCGCTCGTCGCCACGGTGGGAGAGATCAAGCCGGACGACCTGGCGGGCTACGACGTCGTCTTTCTCGGATCGACGTGCCACTCGGCAGACATCGCCGCGCCGGCGCGGAACCTTCTCGACGGCATTCCGTCCGGCTCGCGATGCAAGCTTGCTGGCTTCGTAACGCACTCGACGACGATGCCCGAGGCCGGCGACTGGCAGAAGAAAACGTATGAGCAGTGGGCGGGCAAGTGTCCAAGGACGTTCAGCGCAGTGTGTGAGGAGAAGGGGATCGAGCTTCTCGGCTTCTTCCACTGCCAGGGCGCTCCCTCTCCCCAGATCGAGGCGTTCATCCACAGTACGATCCTCACCGATGACGCGCAATGGGACTCCTACGTCGAAGATGTGCGCAAGCATCCGACGTCGCAGGATCTCGAAGCAGCAAAGCGCTTCGCGCGGGACGCGCTCGCGGGAAGCTAGCCCAGTCAATCCTTCGCCATCGGATTCTCGGCAATGCGGGAGAGCGAGATGAGCAGACGCGTAGGCAGCAGGGCGGCGGCCTGTCTGCTGGCCCTTGTGGCGCTCTGGTCACTCGGCACCACGGCCTGCACCAGCCTTCTCGTCGGACGAGGGGCCACGGCCGACGGGGGCACGTTCGTCACCTACAGCTGCGATGGAGGTATCTTCGCGGCGCTACGTATCGAGGGGGAAGCCGTGCATCCGCCGGGCTCCATGGCCACCCTGTTCGGGGACGCTTCCTTCTTCGACGACGGAGCTTCAGTAGCGTCGGCGGTCATCGGCTCGCTTCCGCAGGTTCGCTCGACCTACCGCTACATCGATGTGCTCGCGGGCCCGAGCATGACGCACATCGGTGGCATGAACCAGCATGGCGTCAGCATTGCGGAGTCCTCACTCGGGGGGGGCGCGCCCTGAGCTTGCCAATCCGCTGGGCATCCTCTCACCGTTCTCGGCTTGTGCGGAGCGAAGCCTGATGACGCTCGCCCTGCAGCGGGCGAGGTCCGCGCGGGAGGCGATTCAGATCATCGGCGCGCTTGCCGAAGCCTACGGATACCACAGCCCCTTCCCGGTTGACGGAGAACAACTGGCGATCGGCGATGGGACCGAAACCTGGACGATGGAGATCTTCGGACCCGGCCCGGACTGGACGCCCGACTTCGACGAACCCGGCGCCGTGTGGTGCGCGCAGCGAATCCCCGATGGCTACGTCGGGATCTCGGCCAACCGAAGCCGCATCGGCGAGATCGACTTGGCGGATTCCGACCGATTCCTTGCATCGTCCAACGTGTTCTCGTTGGCCGAAGCGCTTGGCTGGTGGAGTCCAGAGACCGGGGAGGCCTTCAAGTGGTCCGACGCCTATGCGCCCGATGCCTGTCGGCGCTGCGCGATTCGGGAGTGGCGGGCGTTCGATCTCGTTGCGCCGTCCCTCGGCCTTTCGCCGGCGGATCCGCTGCCGTTTTCGGTCGAGCCGGACCGGCCGCTTTCGACGTCGGACGTTATGGCGATTCAGCGGGACCTGCTTGAGGGAACGGAGTTCGACGTTACGGCGGATCCGTCGTTCGTCGTTGACGGCGAGCGGAGCCCGCTCGCATGCCCGATGTGTCGCTGGCCGTTCTATGACCTGGTTGGCGTGAGCCCTGAACGAACGATCAACAACGCCAGATCCTCCTTTTCGTGTCTCTATCAGACACGGACCGATCAGCCTTCGGAGCTGATAGGATGCGCGTGGTTCGGATTCGGTCCGGCGGCCACAACGTGCTACATACCAGTCTACTCCGGAGTCACCGTGCTTCCTGCCGACTGGGGATCCGAGCAGGTAGCGACGGGCGATCTGTTTCTTCCGTTCTGGTCGATGACTCTGCCCGGCTACCTGGCGTCGGCTCAGTGGCAGGATGCCTACCCGGTACTCTGTGCGGTGAGGGATCCGGCGGAAGAGGCGTTCATGGAGGAGCAGTCGGCTCTCGCCGCGGTCCTCGCGCAGCTGGGAGATGGCGACGGCGCGCACATCGCGCAGTATCTGAACGAGTACACGCTCGACCGGCTTCTCGCTGTGGAAAAGGCATTCGGCGATCTGACAACACGCTTCCTCGTGGACTACTACGTCGGCTTGGCCCCGTTCGTCTCGTGTCCGACGCCCGTGGTCGAGCTGCCCGAGTTCCCATAATCCGAAAGGGACTGCCTATCATGGCACCCGTCGCGGATCGTTGAGGAGAACGTCTCGATCGGCTACCGTCGGCGCGCGGCCCATCGCAGTGAAAGCGGGGAAAGAATGTTCGAACTACTGAAGGGGATTCGTCTGTTCTCCGGCCTGGATGACGTAGCGCTTCTCGCGCTGCAGAACGTCATCGAGCGCGCGAGCTTCGAGGCCGGCGACCGGCTCTGTACCGAGGGCGAGGCCGGCGATCGAATGTTCATCATCAAGTCGGGAGACGTCGCCGTCTTGAAAGCTGTCGACGACGGCGATCCCGTCGAGGTGACGACTCTGCATGGTGGCGACATCGCCGGCGAGATGGGCCTGTTCGGCGAGAGAACACGTTCGGCCACGCTGCAAGCGTGCACGACGTGCGAGGTGTGGGCGCTCGGCTACGACGTGTTTGAGCGACTACTGGAGACGGAGGGGACGGTCGCCAAGGGCCTTCTCGCCTACATGTCCAGGCACCTCGAGCGTGAGACGGCGGCCGTCGCGACCCTTCGAGCGAAGGAAGAAGGGCGCGGCCTCCGCGTCGCGTTCTTCCAGACCAGCCCGTACCGAAATCGGCTCTATCAGGAGATGAACCGATACGCCTACGCGATGCGCTTCTTTTCGCCCAGGCTGACGCTTGACACGGTCCCGCTCGCGACCGGCTTCCGGGTGATCGTCGTCAGCGCGAACGACTGCCTCGACGAGGGAGTTCTCGAAGCCCTCCATGAACTTGGCGTGGAGATGATCGCCTTGCGCTGCGCGGGCTTCAACAACGTCGATCTGTCGGCTTGCGATCGACTCGGGCTCAGCGTCGCCAGGGTGCCGGCCTACTCCCCGCACGCTGTGGCGGAGCACGCCGTCGCGCTGATGATGGGGCTGAACCGACGTACGCATCGGGCTCACGCCCGCGTCCGCGACGGGAACTTCTCTCTCCACGGATTGGTCGGATTCGACATGCACGGGAAGACGGCAGGCGTCATCGGCACGGGCAAGATCGGAACGTGTCTACTCGACGCCCTTCACGGCTTCGGTTGCCGACTGATCGCCTACGACCTGTTCCCAAGGCAAGATCTCGTCGATCGGCTCGATCTGCGGTACGTGGAGTTGGATGAGCTGTTCGCGGAAGCGGACATCATCAGCCTGCATGCCGCACTGACGCCGGAGTCCTATCATCTGATCGACGCAGCCGCGATCGAGAAGATGAAGGACGGCGTCATGTTGATCAACACCGCTCGTGGCGGCCTCGTCGACACACCGGCGCTGCTCGACGGGCTCAAGCGCGGCAAGATCGGGTACGCGGGCCTCGACGTCTACGAGGAAGAGGCGGACTACTTCTACAAGGATCTCTCCGACAGCCTCATTGCCGACGACACGCTCGCCCGTCTGACCACGTTCAACAACGTGATGGTCACCGGCCACCAGGGATCACTGACCGAGACCGCACAGAGGAACATGGCCGAGACGACGATCGAGAACATCCGCGAATTCGAGCTAGGCCGGCGGGGCGCGGACCTGACCAACGCAGTCGTTCCGCGTCACTCCTAGTTCGCGTGGGGATCATCCGTTGAGACTGTCGGGAAGTCCGGCTACCTTCAACATATCCAAGCGAGCAAGGAGGACCCTGTGCTCACTCGAAGCTCCGGCGCGCGTTCCAGCCTCTCTCGTTCTGTCGGTTGCCGCTCTCTGCCTCTTGGCACCCTTCGTCGTGGCGTCACCACCCTCCATGGATGCGGCCCTCGAAGCTGTAGATGGCCTTCCCTTCGACGATTTCGTCGATGCGTGTTATCGCCAGATCATGCTCCGCGACCCGGACACCGTCTGGTCGTACGACCTGCAGGTGGACTACGGCCTCGAGAGCTTCGAGGAATGGACAGACCTCTCACCCGAGGCGTTCGAAGAGACCTGCCGGCTGGATACTGAGCTGCTCAATCTCTTGAGGACCCACGACTGGGCCGTGTTGACTCCGGAGCAGCAGCTGGACTACGACGTCTACGAGTGGTTTCTCGAAGATCGCATTCGGCTTCACGAGTTTCCCTACTGGAACTACGTGCTCGGACCGTCCGCGTACGGAGCGCAGAACCAGGGTCTTGACCTTCTCGCGATCCTTCCGATCGAATCGGTTCAGGATGCGGAGGACTACATCACGCGTCTGCGCGGTGTGTCGGCCTGGATGGATCAGCTGATCGGTGCCTTTCGGACCCGCGAGGCCGTAGGCATCGTGCCCACCCAACTCGCCGTCGACATGATCCTCTCCGAACTGGATGACATGCTTCCGCAGATCCCGGACACGAGCCTCGCCGGAACTCTCGGCGCCTACGTCTCGTTTGTTACTAGGGTTCAGCGTATCGATGGACTCGACGGAACCACACGCCGGACCCTCCTGGCCGATGCGCGCGACGCGATCTCGACGTCGCTGATTCCTGCCTATCGGTACCTCGGGGAGTACGTCTCCACGCTCGCCGATTACCTTCTTGAAGCCACCGGAAGACCCGAGGGCCTCAGTGGCTCGCTGCGCTACGACTCGTACCCGGGACAGGCCTGTGCTTACGATATCGGCTACCTGAAACTCCTGGAGCTGCGGCAGCGCGCGATGGACGAATTGGGCGAGGCCTTCGACCTGAAGGAGTTCCATCGGGTGATCCTGCTGAACGGCGCGATTCCTCTCGCGGTCCTGGAGGGCGTCGTCGACGACTGGCTCGCGGAGAAGACGGAGACCGACTAGCGAAGCGGCCGGAGACGCGGTGGTCGTCCCTGAACGTCCGCTCTTCGGCCCGCGCTCGGGAGCGTGCCCGGCAAGGAAATGTGGGGATCCTCCGGCTCGGCGCGCTCTCAGGCTGCCGCAAGGGCGAGTCCTCCCGGGCTATTCCGTGTGCTCGGTCTCTTCCTTCGGAACCGGCAGACCGCTACATCCATTGCACCACGCCCGGCAGCTGGCCGCAGGATCTTGCGTCACACGTGTCCTGCATTCAGGGCAACGCGCCGAACTCTCGTCGGAGAAGATCTCCACCGCTCGTCCGCACGCAGGGCACGGGACCGACTTCGACGTCACTACGCGCCCGGTCAGCCCCGGACAGCGGAAGCTCACGCTCTCACCCCTGCGCCCTGGATCTCCACGACCTCGATCTCTGAAGGACAGTCCGGGACCGCAGCATCCCGCGCCTCGGTGACGATGTGAGCAAGACCGCCGCAACAAGGCACTTCCATTCGCAGCACGGTGATGCTCCGCGGCTGTGCTTCGCGGAAGATCGCCTCCAGCTTCTGGCGGTAATGCACCGCATCATCGAGCTTCGGACATCCAACGAGGACGGCCCGACCGGCGAGGTAGCGCCCGTGCAGGTTCGGCATCGCGAACGGAACGCAGTCGGCGCAGACGAGGAGATTCGCCTCGTGCAGGAACGGTGCTCCCGGCGGCACGAGCATCAGCTGAACCGGCCAATGCGAAAGGGCCGAGAGGCTCCGACCTGCCGCCGGCGCTCCGAGGTCGTCGGCCGGCCGGATCGTCCGCATCGCCGAGCCGGGGCAACCGCACGGAAGCGGGGCTTCGTTCTTCTTCTGCGCGAGATGCGCCTCGACGGCTTGTTCGTCGAATGCTTCGGACTCCCTTTCCTCCAGGGTCAAAGCCCCCTCGGGGCACTCCCCGAGACACGCGCCCAACCCGTCGCAGTAGATCTCGCGGATCAGGCGCGCCTTTCCATCCACGATCTGCAGTGCGCCTTCTGCACAGCCTGGGATACAGGCCCCACAACCGGTGCACTTCTTCTCGTCGATGCGGATGATCGCTCGAATGGACATCATTTCTCCTCTTGCGGCGCAGATCGGTGCTAGCTACCCGAGAATCGCTTGCAGGTCCTGCTCCGGTGTACTGATCGGAGTCAGCCCGAACCCCGCGACGAGCGTGTTCAGCACGGCAGGCGTGACGAACGCGGGAAGCGACGGACCGATGCGGATGTTCTTGATCCCCAGATGGAGAAGGGTGAGGAGGATGACGACGGCCTTCTGCTCATACCAGGACAGGATCAGCGACAGCGGCAGCGAGTTGACGTCCGTCTCGAACGCCTCCGACAGGGCCACCGCGATCCGGATTGCGGAATACGCGTCGTTGCACTGCCCGATGTCGAGGAGCCGAGGAATACCGCCGATCTCGCCGAAATCGAGCTTGTTGAATCGGTACTTCCCACACGCTAACGTCAGGATCACGCAGTCATCGGGCACCGCTTGAGCGAGATCGGTGTAGTAGTTGCGCCCCGGTTTCGCTCCGTCGCATCCGCCGATGAGGAAGAAGTGCCTGATCTTCCCTGCTTTGACGGCGTCGATCACGGCGCCCGCGACGTTCAGTACGGCGTCGTGCCCGAACCCGACGGTGATGGACCGCTCGGGACCGTCCTCGCTGAAGCCGGCGGCCGCCAAGGCCGAATCGATGACCGGAGAGAAGCTGCGACCTTCGATGTGGCGAACGCCCGGCCAAGCGACGAGCCCGGTCGTGAAGATCCGATCCAGGTACGCTTCCCGAGGCTTCTGAATGCAGTTCGTCGTCATCAGGATGGCGCCGGGGAACGCGTCGAATTCCTTCTGCTGGTCCTGCCACGCGCCGCCATAGTTGCCGACCAGGTGCGAAAATCGCTTGAGGCCGGGGTATCCGTGGGCGGGGAGCATCTCGCCGTGAGTGTAGACGTTGATTCCCTTGCCTTCCGTCTGGACAAGCAGCTCGTGGAGGTCCTTGAGGTCGTGTCCTGAGACGAGGATTGCCTTACCGGCGATCGGCGCGACGCGTACGCTCGTTGGCTCCGGCGCCCCGTAAGCCCCTGTGTTTGCTTCGTCGAGCAATTCCATTGCGCGGTAGTTGATCTCTCCGCAACGCAGACACATCGACGTTAGCTCGCCGATGTCGGACGAGTTCGAGGCGAGGAAGTCCAGGGCCTCGTGGAAGTAGGCCCACACGCTCTCGTCTTCGACCTCCAGGATGACCGCGTGATCGACATACGCAGCCGCGCCCTTCAGACCGTAGGTGAGAAGCTCTTGGAGCCCGACCGCGTCGTCCCCGTCAGCCGCTCGTCTCGTGTCGATGCCGAGTTCCACCTGTTGCGCGAGAAGCCCGGCGATGTCCGCTTTTGGAGCCCAGGTGGCGGGTCCTGCGAGTTCCTCCGGCGTCTCGCCGCGTTCGCGGACCGCCGTTTCGTACATTCCCTTGGCTCGCTCGCGCATCGTCACACCCTTGCGGAGAAGCCCCTCGAGCCGCTCTGGATCGAAGTTGACGTTCGTGACGGTCGAGAAGAGCGCTTCGATCACGAATCGATCGATCTCCGGATCTCTCGTGCCCCTCTGACGCGCTCGATGCGCATACATCGAGATTCCCTTTGTCAGGTACAGGACGAGATCCTGAAGTGCCGCTGTCGTCGGATCCTTCCCGCAAACCCCGAACGTTGTGCACCCTGTTCCGTCTTTCGTCTGCTCGCACTGATAACAGAACACCAACTACCTCCTTTGCTTGCTCGATGCTTGCTCTAGCGTCGTCGACCTCATGGTCTCGCAGATCTCGGCTCTCAGCCGTCCGACGACGTCGCCGAAGATGCACTGCACCCGGTTACAGACCGGCTCCGAGAACAGGCATCCGTCAGATCGAATCGGGCCCTCGAGCGCCTCGTACACCTCAAGGAGCGTGACTTCGCTTGCCGGCTTCGTGAGGACGTACCCGCCGTTTGGGCCGCGTCTCGACTTGAGCAGGCCCGACTTCGCGAGGGTTTGAAGAACCTTCGACAGGTGGGCCTCCGAAGCCGACAGCTCGGCGGCGATCGTCGATACCGTGATGGCTTCCTGTTCTCCGGCAGCGAGAACTGCCGCGTGAAGGCCCAGCGCCGTTGCTTCTGACATCCGCAGGAAGTCCGCCACGATCGCACCTCTTTATTGACATATTCTGGCACCACTATACCAGTATTATCGGCTGACGCAACCTCCCAAGCATCGGATACGGCTTTGAATTGCGCGACCGTCCTACTTCTCCGGACTTCTCTTCTGGCGAATTTCCGTCCGGATCATCAGCATCAGCAGGAGCGCCGTCGAGATGATGGCACGCACTGCTTAGACGGTCGCGAGGGCGCCCTTGCTGGACAGAAGCGAGAAGACGGGAGCCACCAGGAGGCCGACCCACATCGTGAAGGACTCCGTGTTGCGATTCGCTCTCCAAAGTCTCTTGACAACCGGGAAGTAGGCGATCACCAGGATCGCTTGAATCGAGACGTGGGCGAGGGCGTGCTGCCGGGTGATGGCCCAGACAGCCAAGATGACGAGAACTGCGCCCAAGCACCCAAGGTCGAACCGGCCGAATCGCGCGCTCTTGTCTCCCCAGAGGAAGAGGACCACGGAGATCGATCCGACGAGGGCGATGTCGGCGGTGTTGAGGATGTTGTCGAGGAGTCCGAAGTCACCTTCCGCCAGGTAGGTCAGCAGGCTTCCGACGGTGGCGACCGTGAAGAAGACCCACATTGCCAATGCCGGGCTGATCCGGCCCTTTCGGATCAGCCAGATGTACCGGAGTCCGATCACCACGTTCGTCGTGATCACAGCGACGATCGAGAAGAGATTCAGCGTGAACCCCGTGGCGGACGTTTCACGGTCACGGAGGACGCGCCCTGTGCGCCTGTCATTCGGGCTCGCCGTCGGCCGAGGCGCGTGCTGTGCCCTCCGGCCGTTTGATCAGCTTCGGAAACGCGGAGACCTTCGCCAGGAGGGCGGGCCCGATGAACAAATCTCCGGCAAGAGCGGCGATGACGGCGGTACCGGATAGGATTCCGTAGCTCGCCAAGATCCCCAGTTCGGCGAACAGGAAGACCGCGAATCCTGCGACCAAGATCGATGTCGTGAAGCAGAGCGCTTTGCCAACCTTCGTTAACGCATTCATCATCGCTTGCTTTCGGTCGCCGGTCTCCGCGAGCTCGTCCCGGAAGTGCGAGAAGAAGTGAATCGTGTCGTCAACGACGATCCCGATCGCGACCGTCGCGATGATGGCGGTGGCGATGTTGAGGCCGAAGCCGGCGTATCCCATCAGCCCAAGAACGAACACGATCGGCAGAACGTTCGGAAGGATGCTGAGCAGCCCCGCTCTCCAACCGAAGACGAGAATCATCATCACCGTGATCACGGCAATCGCCAATCCAAGACTTCGTATCTGCGTGAGCACGATTCGGTCGTTGACTCCGCTCACGAGGAGATCCATCCCTGTGATCTCACTACGGAGGCCCGGGAACGCTTCGTCGGCATACGCCCGAATGTCGGCAAGAAGAGCTCGTCGCTCCCGATTGCTCATCTGCATCGTACGGATCGACACCCTCGCGGTCGCGTAATCTCCCGAGACGTAGTCCCTCAAACCCTCGCCGCCGGACATCTCGAACAGGAGGATCGACTGTGCCACAGCGGATCGCGTCTCCGGAATGGCATAGAAGCTCTCCTGATCGGCGTGCAAGGCGCGGTTGATCAACTTGACCGTGTCCACCAGCGAGTAGGTGGCAGCGACCTGCTCGTGGGCCTCCGCGATCCGTTCCAGTCCGTCGATTGCCCGCAGGCGGTCCGGCTCCCGAAATGCGTCGCGGGTGCCGTAGAGGAGAACCTCAGTGCTCGAGATCCCGTTCATTCTCTCGTCGAGGAAGTCGATGGACTCCCGGATGCTGGAGCCTTTTCGGAAGTAGTCGACCATCGAGCCCTCGGTCTCGATCAGCAGAATCCCCATCGCCATGCCCCCGATGAGCAACAGCGCAGCGACAAGGACAAGACGCGAATGGGAGAAGTCGAACCGCCCGATCGCGGCGAGCGCGCGCTCCAGCCCACGGTTGCGCGGCAGCCGGGGGCGCCGATGGCTGGTCCAGTCCATCCCCAGCGGGACGATGACCATCGAGAGAAGGAACGCGCTCATGATTCCGAATGCGGCGAAGAAGCCGAGGTGGCGGATCGCGGGGATGCGACTCACCGCGAGCGACGCGAATCCCACCGCGGTCGTCAGCGAAGTGAAGAAGCAGGGCTTCCCGGCGCGTCGATAGGTGGCAAGTAGCGCCTCTTCACGGGACGCGTGGCGAGGCTGCTCGATCCAGTACTGCGAGATCAGATGGACGGAACTGGCCACGCCGATCACGGTGATGAGCGCGAACAGCGTGATCGAGACGGGCGTGATCGGCGAACCGACGAGCGACTTCAGCCCGAGGGTCCAGCCGAGGCTGAGAACGACCGTCAGCAGCGGGAGAACAACGCTCGGGATGTGGCGGAAGAAGAGGAGAAGAAGTCCTCCAGTCAGTGCCAGCCCAAGGGGAAAGAAGAGTTGAATATCACGTCCGAGGACGCGCTCGACTTCTCGCTCAGTCAGCGTGCTCCCGCCGCTGAGAAACCGAAGACCCGTCGCGGCCTCCTCTTCATGGAGGATCGTCTCGACCGCCTCGATGATCTCGGCCGACATCTCTTCGAAGACTCTGTCATCTGGGCGGTCGATCTCGAGAACAATGGCGACCGCTCGCTCATCCTCGGAGACGAGGTTCCCCGCGATGAACGGGTTGAGGGCGATCCTGTGTCGGAGTTCGTCCAGATCGACAGCGCCCTCAGGATCGATCAAGGAGCGAACTTCGAGTGCCGTCTCCGTTCCAACGATGTCGTCCACCGTCGCTAGGCTGAGCGCGTCGCGTACGTATGGGATTCCGTCGCCGAGTCGCTCCGTCAGCGATCGCAGATACTCGATCGACGAGGGCGAGAACGGGTCCTCCCACTCGTATGCAATGACGACGAACTCGTCCGACTCGAAACGTTCCTCGAACGCGTCGTAGGCTTCGAGTGTGGGGTCCCCGGCCGGATACCAGGTTGTCGTGCCCTCTTCCATCGAGAGGTCGCCGAGGGCCAGGCCGAAGAAGACCGTCAGCGCAAGGACTCCCACAAGCCAGAGCCAACGGTGCCGCAGGATCGCGCGCCCTAACTCGCCCATCCGTCTCCCTTCGGGACCTAAGACATCGTCGGCGATGGTAGTCGATGGGCTGTTGAGTCACAAAGCTCCACCAGGGGCGCCCGCAACTCGTGAGGGCGCGCTGCGAGTCTCACAGCGAAGGCGGAACAGGCAACGTACGGACGGGACGCACCCGGATCGCGCGGAGTGAGGAGGGTCGTCGTGGGGTGCATCAGATCAGACTGACTCCACGTGGATGTCGGCGCAGCAGATCGGGTGGTCTGCCGACCGTTACTCTTCCGCCCCATGGAACAGGGATTGGCACAAGGACTGCTGTAGGCCCGCCAGGTTCTCGAGTGCCGAGGCAATCTTGATCCGGATCTCGATCGGGAAGGCGTCCGGACGGACACTACGGATCTTGGAGTAGTCGATCTCCGGGACCGGATCGTTCTCTCGCTGCATCGCGTTGAGCGAGACGTAGCTGAGCGCTTCGCGAGCTTTGAAGATCTCGGCGATTCCCTGCTCCGTGATGTTGACTGCATCGGCAAGCTCGCTCAGCGTCGGAAGCTCTCCTTTTTCGCGAAGAAGCTGCGCCTCAGCCGATTCAAGCTGTCGGTTGAGGTCCTTCATCCATCCGGGAACGGCCACGTGTTGTACCTGCTCCCGAACGTGCTGGCGGATCTCCCCTTTGATCAGGTTCTCGGCGTAGTCACGGAACGGTCTTCCTCGGGCGAGGTCGAAGTTGTGAACCGCATTCATCAGCCCAAGATAGCCGGCTCGAAACAGCTCCTCGCGAGGGAATCCCGTGTTCTGAAAGGACTCGTCGATCACGGCGTCGAGAATCGGTGTTGCTCGCCGAATGGCATCCTCGCGAAGAGAGCTTGTCGCCTCTTCTTCGGACGCCAGTGCATCAAGAAGCTCGTCGAGAGACCGTTCGTCTGAATTCGCTCGTGGACTCATGTCTGGCGTCTAGAAGCTCAACTCGAAGCCGAACACGACAAGTTGAATCCCTGTGCCGTCGAACTCAGCTCGGGTATACAGCTGAACGCCGCTGAAGGCGACGCCTGCATAGACGCACTCCCCGGCAAACCCGCCGGCATCGAACGTCGTCAGGCTCCTGAAGGTCACAGGATCGATCACCGCATCGATCGCGATGATCTCCTGTGAGAACAGGAACGAGCCGTCGAACCTTGTTTCCGACGTGATCACCAGGCCGCAGATCTCGAATGAGACGGCGAATCTCTGCCCGCCGAAGATGATCGGGATTGGCGAGGGAGGCGTGGCTTCGATGAAGATCGTGTGCGAAGTGAAGCGAACGACGTCGATTTCCAGGTCAACGATGAAGCCGAGCCCCGTGATGGCGAAGGACCCGTCGATGGTCATCGAGGTCAGGAAACTGAGCGATGGCTCCTCAAAGCGATACCCCAACTCGAACAGCATCTGCGACAGGCCCATGTAGTCGAACCATGTCGTGTTGCTGGCGATGAGGCCCAAGTAGTCCACTTCCAGACGGACAAGTTCCTCTTCGAAGTAGAAGCCGTCGACAATCGTCACGTCGAGTTCGATCGGAGGGACACAGAGGGTGTCGAGGTAGTGGAAGAGGCCGAGGAGAACATGCGAGAAAGGCGCCTCGATGCCGCCGAGAACGTTCACAAGATCGACGGCGCCGAAGCCCGTCAGACTCGTGATGGAGAAGCCGCACACGATCCCGCTCGATAGCTCCATCACTGCGCCCATGGAGTAGCTCGGCGTCTGCGGGCTGCCGATGTTCGCGAGGACCCAGTCGACGCCGAACACGACACCGACAATCCCCAGCTCGACCGAGAGCTCATTCCAGCTGAAGACCGGCTCGAATCGGATCTCCTCCGAGATCTGCACTGCGCCAAGGTCGACGGAGAGGGTCACCTTTTCCGACTGGAACCCGAACAGGTCAAAGCCCGTCCCCGATGTAAACGAGAAGCCGCTGACATCGAAACCCAGACTGAGGTCCGCACCGATGTTGTACGAGGCGGGTGGGATCGGCGTGTATGTCACCTCAAGGCCGACTCTGCCCGAGAACCCGAGGTCGTCTGCTGCCGCTCCGCCCCCTGCCAAGAGCGAGACAAGGACGACAAGAGCTATCCACCGTAGACGCGTACGCGACATGATGACCTCCTCCAAGATCTCGATACGAGGGTATGAAGAAGAAGCGATGCCGTGCGGGAAACCAGGCCCCATCGCTTCGTGGGTTCGTCACCGTGTGCCGGGACAGTTGTACCCACAGTTTCCGGGCTCGGGCCTCGTTCAGACGTGTTCGGAATGGCTCGCGACCACACTCGGCCTCGATGCGTCAGCTCGACTTGTCGATCTTCATCGTGCTCATCACAAGGCCTGTCAAGAGTTTCGGATAGAAATCCGTCGACTTCTGAGGCATCTTCTCGCCGCGGTCTGCAACCCTCACGACTTCAGAAGCCGAGGGCGGATTCATGTAGAAGAAGAGCTGTTCAGATCCCGATTCGATGGCGTTGAGGCCGTTCTCTGCGTCGACCGTGTAGGTGACGTGGGTCTGCTCCTCGAGCGCCTGGGCGTCGATTCCGAGGAGACCATCGAGGATCGAGGCGTGAAGGATCGAGACGTCGAGTCGCTTGTAGTCGTCCGATCGCTCGCCAGGCACGAGATCAACCGGGCGCATCCCCTCGCGCAAACGAAGCGCGGCGAACACTCCTCCGGTCACGCAGCCGAACATGTGGCGTGCCCGCCCCGACGCCACGGCTGCGGCCATCGCTTCAAGCGACGGGTGCCGATCGATGACGAAGTGTTCGCTCGCGCGCGCAAGGAAGGCCTCCGGATCATGGTCCGGCACTCCATGAACGAGACGATGGATCGGACGAATCGACATTCCCGGCTCGTCGATGTTGAACAGGGTCATCATGCGAACGTCGAACGACTCCGGCGCTGCGGGCCGCCAACCCTTCGCCTCGCACTCATGCATGTAGTTGACGGCCGTCTCGTATCGATGGTGCCCGTCAGCGATGTAGAGTTCGTTGTCGGCGAGGGCACGCTGTACGGCCTCGATCACGCCGACGTCGGTGATTGACCACATCCGATGCTTGTTGCCATCTGCGTCGCGCGCCTCGACCGTCGGTTCGGCTCCATCGATCGCGCCGGAGGTCGCCGTGTCGGCGATCCGCGCCGGATCCGAGTAGAGCATGAAGATGTGTCCGAAGTTCGCCTCGGTCGCTCGCATCAGCCGAAGGCGATCCTCCTTGGGACCCTTGAGCGTCTGCTCGTGTGCGTGAACCCTTTCCGGTTCGAGTTTTCCCAGGGCGACGATTCCTTTTCGCGTCAGCGTCTCCCCGCCGAACGAGTAGGTCTGGTGATAGGCATAGAGCGTCGGCTTGGCGTCTCGAACCAGGACTCCCTCGTCGATCCATCGCCGAAGATACGCGGCGGCACGCGTGTAGACGTTCCGAGTGCCGTCATCACCGGGCTCTCCTTTTCCCTTGATGATCCGAACGATGTTGTGGGGGCTTCGCGCATAGCAGGCCTCCTGCACGTCCGGGTACACCCGATCGTACGGCGGAGCGACGACATCGGTGATGCTGCCGACCGTGCCTCGATCGTACCGGTAGCCGCGAAATGGGATAATCCGCGCCATCTGTCTTCCTATCCGACCGACTTCGCGAAGTCGGTCACGATCTGCGCTGCCTCCGCGCCGACGCGCGTCTGCGCCTCTACGGTTGCGGCGCCGATGTGCGGCGTGAGCGAGACGTTCTCGAGGCCGAAGATGGGGTGGTCGGGCGCGGGAGGCTCGGTTTCGAAGACATCGAGGGCGGCGGCCGCGACCTTCCCGCTTCCGATTGCCGCGACCAGTGCCGCTTCGTCGATGACGCCGCCCCTCGCGCAGTTCACGATGCGAACTCCGTCCTTCATCTTGGCGAACTGCGCCTCGCCGATCGTCGGTCCGACGGCGGGATCGAACGGGATGTGAAGCGAGATGAAGTCGCTCTCGGCGAGCAGACGGTCCATATCGACCATCTGCGCAAGGCCGGCGACAGGGCATGCTTCGAGGAACGCGTCGAAGGCGATGACGCGCATCCCGAGGGCGGTCGCCTTTCTCGCAAGCGAGCAGCCGATTCGGCCGATTCCCAGGATGCCGAGCGTCTTCCCGTCGATTTCGATCCCCTTGAGCGCTTTCTTCTCCCACTTCCCGGCCTTCAGCGAGACGGTCGCACGACCGATGTGCCGGGCCAGCGACAGGATGTGACCGAGCGCCAGTTCGGCAACCGAATTCGAGCTGGCCGCCGGCGTGTTCCGCACGGTGATCCCCTTTTCCTCCGCGTACGCGACATCGACGTTGTCCAATCCAACGCCGGCACGGACGACCAGCCTCAGGCGGTCGGCGGCGTCGATGATCGCAGCTCGGACCTTGGTGGCACTCCGGATGACGATGGCGTCGTAGGCGCCGATCTCCGTCGCCAACTGGTCCGGCGTCAGATCCGTCTTCTCATCGACTTCCAGCCCGGCCTCGCGCATCGCCGCGACGGCGGCGGAGTTGAGCGGATCGGATGCGAGCACTTTGAATCCCATGGCCACCCCCCCTCACAGTTCGAGAACGGCCTCGATCATCTTCAGGAGGCGTTCGACGTCGTCGACCTGCGAGTCGCCCATGTGCGCAAGACGGAACGTCTTCCCTTTGATGTCGCCGTACCCGTTGGCGATTCGAACGTTGTGGACCTCCGCAAGGGTCTTGATCAACCCGGCGACGTCGATCTCGCGCGTGTTCTTGACGCACGTCAACGTCGGCGACCAGTACCCTTCCTCCGGATAGACGTCGAAGTGCTTCTTCGCCCATGTCTGGACGATTCCGGCCATCCTGTCGTGACGTGCGAATCGCTCCTCGAAACCCTCGGCGAGCATGTCGTCGAGTTGATCATCGAGTGCGAACAGGTGCGGGATCGCGGGCGTAGAAGGCGTCTGGTTCTTGAGATGCGATTTGTGCATCTGCGGCAGGCTGAAGTAGTAGCTCCTCGGAGGAACGTGCGCCGCGCGCTCGAGCGCGCGCTCACTCACCGCAGCGACCGCGAGGCCTGCGGGGAGCGCAAACGCCTTCTGCACACCGGCCAACACGAAATCGATCCCCCACGCATCGGTCGCAATCTTCGTGCCGGCCATCCCGCTGACGGCGTCGACGAGGAGGAGCACGTCGGGGTACCCCG
>CAZMYM010000030.1:0-1709 GCA_964570515.1 uncultured Thermotogae bacterium
CCATGACCCCATCCTCTCAAGGAATTCGGTCTCCGGCAATCCCGGGGCGGTTCAATCGCTCATGCGGGTGCTATATCAAGCGCACACTTGGAATCTCTGGGGTCAGACCTTCGTTCTTAGGATTTCGCCGTCTCGGCAACGCATCTCACGATCCGTCGCGTGAGTGGAACGCTCGGGGGCAAGTCCTGCAATCCAGCACCAGGTCCTAGCGATTGCAGGCAGCTTCCTAAGGCAGTTCCCGCGGATTCGCCGACGATGATGCTCCCTCCAATACGGGGACCGAAGATGCGGGAGCGCCGCAGCAGGTTCGAATCCCCCAGGCTCCAAACCTCCGTTCCCATCTCGGTGTCGGAGAACCTCGTCGTTCGCATGCCGATCTTCCTCCCCGTAAACGCGAATCCATGTCGATTTTGACATTGTGCTTGAACCTGTTTCTGGGGTGAAGGTCAAGTAGATCCGGCGCTTGAGTTCAAGGCACATCGAGCCATCCTAGAGCTCAGAAGTCGAGTCCTCTCCCTGGGCACCAGGACATAGAAGCTTCATCAACAGGTACCTTCACGATACACCCAGACCGCAGATTTGGAGCTCGCTGCCTGCGCAGCAGTCTGGGGCAACGTCCTCTGGCACTGAGAGCCTCAGGCTGATCCCGCGGCATTGGCGTCACAGAGGGACTGGCTCGGTCTCGATGGCTAGTTCCCATGCGAGGAAGCTAAGCTAATGCTCCTCCGCGGAGTGTTCGCTAGAAGCTAATCTGCAGCACTTGGATTCGTCCGTTGCCCGCGTCTGCGACAAAGAGCCTTCCGTATGCGTCGATTGCCAGACCTGCTGGGCTCAAGAACTGACCTTGGCCAGTGCCTTCGCTGCCAAGCTCACCGAGCCATTCCCCCTCAGCGCTATACATCGCGATACGGTAGTTGCTATTAACAGTAACGAAGATCTCTCCTCCAGGGGCGACCACAATGCCGTTTGTCTCAATGACACCGCCAGTCAGTGGCCACTGGGCAAGGAGCACACCTTCGACGGAATACCGCAGCACACGGATCACGCTGGTGATGCTCGCGACCACAAGGATGCTCCCCTCTGGATCGGCAGTGATCGCCATCGCTGTTCCTTCACCCGTCCAGGATGCGAGGATTTCTCCGAATGGTCCGTACTTCACGACGCGATAGTTGTTGTTTATGTTGACAGCCACGACCGAGTTCCCAGCACCGTCTACGGCAATCCCACCTAATTCGCCAGTGCCTTGCCACTCGGCTAAGAACTCGCCGTACACGCCATATCTCACAACGCGGTAGTTGTTGTTGATGTTGACAGCCACGACCGAGTTCCCTGCGCTGTCAACGGCTATTCCAGCGGGAATCTCTCCCTCGCGGCCAAACTCCATCAACCCTTCACCTTCGGCGGTGTACTTCACAACGCGGTAGTTGTTGTTTATGTTGACGAAGACCTCTCCTGTTGTTGCCTGAACGGAAATGTGCGCCGGTTCCCCACCGACATACCACTCGGTGACGAACTCCATTCCGGGCTGAGCATGCCCAATGGTGAAAGCAATGCTGATGGCAATCAGCAGCACGCATGGGATCAGCCTCGTTCTCGGACGAATCATGTGCGTCTCCTCTCAAGAGCAGGTTTTGATCAGAGTACCCGACAAGACGGAACTGGGCAAAGGCACCCGAGGGTCAGGCACCCGAGGGTCAAGTCTTGCGATG
>CAZMYM010000030.1:1809-29545 GCA_964570515.1 uncultured Thermotogae bacterium
GAGGGTCAAGTCTTGCGATGCAGCACGGGATCCTAGCGACTGCAAGCGGCTTTCGAAGTCGCCTCCGACCGACTAAGCGACGACGTGGTCCATCCGACACTGAGACGCGTGGGCCCCATGGCAGGTTCGAATTCCCCAGCCTCCAGAGTAATCCATCAATCACTGATGGTATCAGCCTTTCCCGCTCTTCATGGATTCCGCGGTAAGAGTTCGAATTCCTGTATCGATAGACACCGCCTGCGCTTTCGAGTTCGAATCCCCTAGGGTCGCGTGATGCGCATTACACTCGCCCGTTTCCATTGATCCTGGTACTAGCTCCGCTGCTGGACCGATCCGGCAGGGTGAGTCAAACGCGTTCTACAATCAGCACATGTCCCTTCGAGGCATCCAGCCAATTGCCCGTGTTCGATGAAGTAGCTACGATCTTCCCCGTGACTCTCGTACTGGCTGTGCGTGGATCTGACGGTGTCGTAATGGGGTCGGATTCGCGTGCGATCAACAACGGCATGGCGATCGATGGGGTTCACAAGCTCGTGCAGATCGCGAGGAATTGCTGTGTTGGCGTTGCAGAGACAGCCTCGGCAGGAGTCCCGTTCTTGCGGGATGCGGTCCAGGAGATGGGATTGTCCACTGATCGGGTTGCTGATGCTCATGAGGTTGCCCGAGGGCTCGAGAAGGTCCTCAATCGTCGGCTTGATACGGCCGCTGACAAGGAGAAGCGACTCTTGGCGAGTGCCAAGTTCATTCTGGCGGGCTATCTGGGCGGTGGGGTTCGCTCTGTCGTCTATGCTCTCGATGCTCGGCTGGTCGGGAGATTCTTCATCCTGGACCAACCCGAGGGCTTCAACAAGATCGGGCAAGAGAACCTGGCCTCATACTACCTATCTCTTCTGCAACAGCCATTGGACGGTATCCCCTGTGGAGAATTGGCCAGATTGGTGCATTTCATCTTGGCTGAGACATCTGATGCTGCGCCAAGCGTCGCGATGCCGTTCTATCTAGTGCGTGTCGGCGTAGATGGTGTTCACCAACTGGATGCAGCTGAATACGTCACTTCATCGCTCGGGGCGGGAGAGCGCATTCGAGCAATCGTGAAGGCCCTAGCAGGAAGCAGGAACTAGACCCATCCGCTTCGCCTTCTCATGGCGATGCTGGCCTTGACCCTGGAATCGGCCCAGACGCAGAGCTACTGCACACCCAAGCGGAACTCGGGGTCGGGTCTTGCAGCGCAGCACTAGATCCTGGCGATTCCCAGCGTCGCTCTCGTGCTCCGTCGACTCGTCCGTCGGCTTCTGCGCAGAGTGGGGAAAGTAACGCGCTGCGCTAGCGCGGTGGGCTGAATCGAACGACCACCACGTCGCCGTCTTGGACGGCGTAATCCTTGCCTTCGAGGCGGCGTGCGCCGGCCTGGATCGCAGGCTGTTCCCCCCCGTGTTCGATCATCGCTCTGTGAGGGATGACCTCGAGACGGACGAAGCTCTTCTCCATCTCGGTGTGAATCTTGCCTGCAGCGACGGGCGCAGCGTCTCCGGTGCGGCACGTCCAGACGTGAACCTCGCGCTCACCGGCGGTGAAGAAGTCGACGAGACCGAGTTCGCGATACGCAGCGCGGATCACACGCGCGGCGGACGGCTCCCCGAGTCCGAGTTCGGCGAGGAAGACGGGGCGATCCTCAAGCGGCAATTCGCTGATTTCCGCCTCATCGCTTCCGCTGATCGCGACCACTTCCGCGCCGTCCTGCGCGGCGAGAGCATGGAGCGCCCGCACGGACGGGCCGTCGAGCGCATCGGCATGAGACACATTGGCGACGTACAGCACCGGCTTGAGAGAGACGAGCGTGCACTCGCGTACGCTCGTTCGCTGTTGCTGGTTCAGGTGTTGCCGCCGTGCCGGGATCCCGTCGTGCAGTCCTTCGAGCACCCGTTCGCAGTCAGCGACTTCGCGGATCGCATCCTTGTCTCCGGCGCGGACGCGCTTGGCGAGTCGAGCCATCTTGTTCTCGATTGTCTGCGCGTCGGCGGCCATCAGCTCGAGATCGAGGAGTTCCACATCATGGACAGGATCCGGCGCGTCGCCGGACGAGGAGTCGAAGCAGCGGACGACATGAACGAGCACGTCGGCTTCTTTGACGTGGGTCAACAGGCGTGAGCCACGTCCCCCCTCGGCGGCCGAGCCCTCTTCGAGGCCGGGAATGTCGATGATATCGAGCGTCGCGGGCACGACCTTCTTCGGCTGATACAAGGCGACGAGTTGCTCGACGCGGGGGTCCGGCACCTCGACGGTGGCCCGGTGCATCTCGGCACCGTCGAACACCGACGCGCCAGCGGCGGTCAGCGCATTGAACACCGTCGTCTTTCCACAGCCGGGCACGCCGACCAATCCACAACGAAGCGCCATTCGGTCCTGTTCTCCTTTGATCTTGAGTAGGGGAGGTCTGTCGGAGGCGACATGATATCCGGACGCAAGGAGCGTCGCCAGGAGCTCATCGTGCGGATTCCCGTACCGAACATGCGCGGGCCCGACGAAGCGCGGGAGGAGATGCTGCTTCGCGATGAGCTACGGCGAGAGAGCCCGCGACGCCTGGAGAGGTTCAGCGGCTCCTTACAGCGATCGCCCGACGTCTCGAGGATGCCGGGAACGAGGCCAACCATCCGGAGACCAGGCTGGAGCAGGCGTACCACGCGATCCTCAACTGCGCTCTCGTCAGTCTGCGGGCACTTGACCTGCGCCCGACCGATCGCCGGGGCCATCACGTCGTCACGTTGGAGTCGCTGGTCGATACCCTGAGCATCGAACACCACCAGGTTGACTACTTCCAGACCCTACGGCATCTCCGGAACAAAGATCTCTACACCGGCGGCATTCGCGTCAGTGAAACTGAGCGGAGGAGCGTGAGGGTCGGGTCTTGCAGCGCAGCACCAGAGGCTAGCGATTGCAGGCCGCTCTCGAAGGCGCTCACTCACACTCGCCGACAACGATGCCCCATCCAATGCCGAGACGCGCAAGCCGCAGCAGGTTCGAGTCCCCCCAGGCTCCACACCACAGACACAGAGAGAGACTCATCTCGCATCTATGCCTAACCGGCGACAACCTTCCCCGCAACATCGACGGTGAAATCGAGGTGGCCTTGCGGGGCGAACTCGAGCGTCACATCCTCTGCCCCAAACGCCTTGCTGATCGACTGCAGTGTTGCCTTGGCTGAGTTCTGAACCTCTGACTGGAGGCTCCCGATCAGCTCCGAGGCTTGCTGCTCCGCGTGATCTCGCGCAGCTGCTACCAGGCGATTCTTGTCTGCCTCTGTGAACCGACCGCCAACGAAACTGGACACAAGGTCGGGCAAAAGCCACGGGAGGAAGCGAGATCCTTGTTCGTCGTAGAAGCGGATGTCGCGGATGTGCACTTCATGCAGACACGGCGGCATCGCGATGGCGTAGCCGCCCTCTGCCGATTCCTTGATCTGGAACTCCGGCCGGCGCAGCTCGTACCGGAAGTCGATCTCGAACTCGAAGATCATCGCCATCTTCCTTCCCGAGATGGCCCAGCTCAGATACTTCGCTCCGAACTCCCCCACGAGTGATCAGTCTGCGTCACGATCTCCTTCGTGAAGACCTTGAACACAGACAGATGCCCGATTGACCTCATGTGCTGGATCGTCGAATGGATCGACAGGCCAAGGCCCGCTCTTCGACTTCGGAAGAGCGCAAGCAGAGCGACAACCAGGCCAGTCAGAAGCACAGCAATGACGATGACGACTGCAGTGGTCCCCACGGGTCACCTTCCTTGTCCAAGCCGTTGAACAGCGCAGTACTTCGGATACTTGGATGACACACCCAAGTATCGCGGCATGGGTAGGGTCTTCCGAGCCACGCTGCTTGATGACGGGGAGGTCGTCTAGGCTGTGCGAGGTCGATCCGCACGCGATCCCGGGCTGCCGGAGACCTCGAGTCGGACCTACGATCCCTGCAATGCGCATTAGCTCTCGTGAGTGACAACTTGTACGATTGGTCAATGAAGCTTCTGGACGAGAAGTTCAAGCAAGAGCCGATGCGTTTCCTGGCACAGAGTTTCCTAGCCTTCGGGGCCGTGGTCATTATCGCTGTCTATCTCGGGGCTCTCACGAATGGTGCTGTCGTCGTCGCGCTTGGGGCCAGCGCCTTCATTGTCTTCGCTACGCCCGAGCATGACACGGCCCAACCACGCAGCCTGCTCGGTGGACACGCCATCTGCATTGCCATCGGCCTGCTCTGCTCCATCCCTTTCCGATTGGCCTTGCTGCCAAAACTTCAACTTCGGTTGGCCTGATCGCCGCCGCCGCAGTAGGTCTCGCGATCCTCGCGATGACCATGACTGACACCGAGCATCCCCCCGCCGCGGCCAACACGCTCGCCTTTGCGGTTCCCGCGCGCGGGACGGATCACGTTCTATTCATCGCAGCGGCTGTGGCCTCACTTGGCCTCATCCACCGCCTTCTTCGCAAGTGGCTCCGCGACCTCACATAGTATCCGACCGGAGTGTCGAACCTAGGTGGCCCGACCACGTTAACAGGGCGTTGAGGAGATGTCACCCTGTGGCACCAGATGGTGAACGCGTCGTCCCGGTGCGGCAGAGATGTACTGCGTACCCCGGACTGCTCTTCCAGACTGACGTGCCCCTCTCAAATCGGTCCGGAAACGAAACTGGGATCTCGATCAATGAACGGAGGCGACCCCTTGAGGCGGTCTAGACTGGCTCCGAGAGTGAACGTAGTTCGTAGGGTAGATCAATCCTGTGGTAGATTGTCCGCAGGTCGCGGCAGGACTGTCACCCGGACGACCCGCTTGACCCAGTAGCTGCCCGCTGACTCGACACCGTATTCCGCGTTGCTGACATCGCCATCCTCGGGTAGCACCACAAGACGGAAGCCTCCATCCCAAGACGGGACCTCGACCCCGTTCTCAGCGAAGGCGAGGATCACTGGGTATTCCGGATCGTTGATTCGTGCATGCGGAATCGTGATTCGATAGCCGTCCGCGGCCTCAATCTCGAGGGCACTGTAGTCGTTCTCTCGAATCAGGGAGGCGATGGGCACGCCGGAGTAGATCCCCTGGTCACGCCAGTTCCCGTATTGATTCTGCGCACTGCCGGTGCGCGTCAGCCGTTCGGGCATCCTCTTCATCGTGGCAAGCGAGACGGTCCGGATGCCGCCGGCAGAGCCCACAATGTCGATGCTCGGACCCTGCTCGGGCATCAAGGTTAGGACGACGAGAGGTACGAGACAGGCAGCGATCAACAGAACGAAGGCAAGGCGTGCGACGACCTGACGGTTCCAGCGAACGATTCGTGTTAGGGCCATGCGAAGCTCCTAGCAAGCACCACAAGTGCCACGATCAGCCCGCCGCACGCCAAGGCCACGAGGCCTTCCCGCCGGAGCGGAACGCGCGGCGCTGCCGTCCGGCGTCGATGAAGACCAAACGCCCGTCCCTTCATTGACATGGCAATCGTATCAACCCGGATGAGCCCCGAGACAAGGACCGGGACGAAGGTATAGCTTATGGCACGCCGGATGCCACTGAGGGATCGAACCGAGACGCTGATCGCTCTCAGCTGTTGCGCCTCTCGGACGGTGCGTAGTTCATTGCGGAAGAACGGGACGAAGCGCATCGCCAGAATGAGCGTGAAGCCGTATCGATACGGAATTCCCCACCGAATCAGGAGCCCGGCTAGTGCGTCGGGATCGGTCGCCAGCACAAACAGATAGCTCGCCGAGAGGATCAGGCTGAACCGAAGGGCCATGTTGGCTCCGGCCGTCAATCCGCCAGTGGTAATCGGGACGCCTACTCGAAACAGAACCACCCCTTCGCGCAGAGACAACGTTTGGGCAACGAAGAGCAGCCCGGCGAACACCAGCACGAAGCGAAGCGACCATCCCCAGGCGAGAGCCGAACCCGTCGACCAAACCGTCAGGAGGATGACGAGCGCGAGACAGCCGACGCTCAACAGCAGACTGTCACCGGCAAGCGCAGCAAGCACGAGACTCATGAGCAGGAACAGGCAGCTCCCCGGACCTGCAAGGTGGAGTCCGCGATGTCCGGATGAGCGAGCGAAAGGTCCAATCATGGCTCCTCCCAGAATTCGGGCGTGAAGGCCGCCAGGTCGGCCTGCCTCAGCGCGCCAAACACGACCTCGGGCAGCCCTTCGATCGCTTCCTCTCCCAAGAAGAGCAGGCGGTGGCAGAGCGCCTCAGCCATCGGGATGTCATGCGTAACGAGGCACACGATGGCGCCCCGTCGGCTGGCGTGAAGGACTTGCTCGACGATCCATGCGGCGTTTTCGCGGTCCTGACCGATGAACGGCTCGTCCAGCAACAGCAGCCCGTGCTCCGGCCGAAATGCCGACAACACGGTGAGACGTCGCTGTTCGCCCAGACTCAGGGCATGCGGCGGCACGTTCGCCATGCCCTCCAGGCGTGCAGACTGAAGCAGGCCTTCCAGTTCAGCATCATCGACCGGGCCTTCGAGGGCCAGGTCGCGCCGTACCGTCCGCTCGAAGATCTGCTGATGCGGGTGTTGAAACACCATACCCACCGACGTGCCGGCCGGTCGCACAATGTGTCCTTCCTGCGGTTGCTCGAGACCGGCAATGAGGCGGAGCAAGGTGGTCTTCCCGCCGCCGTTCGGACCGATGATGCCCAGAATCGTTCCCGGGCGAACCGAGAGCGTGAGATCATCAAGCAGCCTGCGTTGATAGCCGAATGTCACATGCTCGATTCGAAGAAGATCCGAGGCCGATCGAAGAGGCGGTGGGCCATTCCGTTGAATGGCCCCCTCGCCTCGCGTCAACTGACGGAGGTCTGTGTGGACGCGATCGCGATGTCGTTGGACCAACTGCCCCTGGGTCATGATCCACAGGTCGGGCAACAGAAGCGCAAGCGGGCCGAGCCGATGCTCGACGATCAACAGCGTGCATGAGCGCTCCTGCCTCAATTGAAGCAGCAGCTCGAACAGCGCCTTGGCGCCTGCCGGATCGAGATGTGCCGTGGGTTCATCGAGCAGGATCGCGGAGGGATGCATGGCGAGGATCGAGGCGACGGCCAAGCGCTGCTTCTCTCCTCCCGAAAGGGTCGGGGTCTCGCGATTCGCCAGATGGGCGATATCCATGCTCCCCAATGCCCAAGCGACGCGACTGTCGACGTCTGCACGGGACAGGCAGAGGTTCTCCGGACCGAACGCAACCTCGGAGCGAACTCGTAGCGTACACACTTGTGCGTCGGGGTCCTGTTGTACCAAGCCGATGACAGGGGCGAGCCGCGAGGGGTCGAGGGAGGCTCTCGGACGCCCATCAAGGAGTACCTCGCCGTGCACGTCGGCCTGGATCATGTCTGGGATGAATCCGGCCAGAGTGCGCAGCAGGGTTGTCTTCCCGCAACCGGAAGGGCCAGCAAGAGCGATCGTCTGGCCGCCGTCGATTTGGGCCGAAAGGTCCTGGATCGCCGATCGGTTGCGCCCGGGGAACCGGACGGTCAGGTGTCGAAGCTCGACGGCTGGGACATCAGCGGACGACAAGGCGTCTCACCCTTTCAACCCAATACGATCCGTCGTAGATCGCAGCGACCAGCCGCAGGCCGCCTTCGTCCAGCGTGAGTAGCAGTCGGTCGTCGGACAACACGTCGGCCCACGGGATCTCGATCTCGTATCCATCGGCCGCAATGACGCGCACGTACGTCGCCTCCTCCTCGGGCGCGGCACGAATCACCACGTCCCGCAGTAGCGGTCCCGAGTACTCGCGTTCGGGAATCGTGGTGACACTCCCACGCAACTCGGCCTGGATCGTCGCAACCTCCCCGTCCCACTGTGAGACGTAAACGGTATAAGGGGACGTCACGGCCCCTTCGATGCGAACGGCATCCGCCGGAGCGAACGGCTCGTACACGCCGATGTAGTAGTAGCAGGCACCAGCGAGTCCGACAAGAACGATGCCCACGGTCACCACGTGACGCCGCCAGTTCCATCGCTCACGCCGCGACGAGGAGGGCTCGAGACGGATCAGATTGGAGGACAGCAGAAGCCGGCGCAAATCCCAGGCGAGGTAGCCGCCGAATGAGGCGCCCGAGATGAGAGCCAGACTCGCCATCCCAAAAAGGACAGGGATCGGGATTCCGCTGAAGTAGATTGCCTGAAAGATGAACACGTTGGACGCCGAGGCAACGCCGCCAGCAATCATCATGACGCTCAGCCGCCGGCGGGCCGTCATGCTCATGCCCACGTCGACGAACAGCCCTTCTATCACGGACACCAGTACGATGACGATACCGTGGGTTCCGCCCGAGAGAAACTCGACCAGTCCTTTGATCAAGCCGGTCAACGTTCCTGAGCCGAATCGGCCGATGATGGCGCGCGCCAGCAATGGCCACAGCACGTGCACACCCGCGATCAGCTGCCCCGCCCCAAACGGAACGCCGAACAGCCGGTTGATGAGGTTTCCCAGATAACCGATGTAGGTCGATAGAACGCCGCCAACGGCGGACAGCAGTGCCACGAGCACGAGGTCACGTAGATCCAGCCTCGGTGACCTCGCACTCGTCAACTTCATGCCTCGCCCATCTTAGAGATCGAGCAGGATCTCGCTGAGGAACTTAACGGAGCGAAGCTTCAGATCTACCGGAAGCTCGACGGAGTCGTCGAACACGAACCGCATGTATCCGTCGGACGACGGGTCGAGAAAGGCGCCATCCTTCTTGAAGGCAACGACAAAGCGATCGTCGCGAGCGACCAGATCGGACGTCACGGTCTGTGTGTAGCCATCCGAGGCCACGAGGTTGATGGCGTAGGCAGTCTCCGCCAGATCATCGTTGAAGTCGCCGTCGTTGTAGTGGATGCCTTCTTCGACCGCCGGGAACACGCCGTCATCGACGTAGGCCAGCAGACGCCACAACGGCAGCCCGGAATACTGATTCGTTTCCCCTTTGCTCGTGACTGACACGGTCGCCGTATGGCAAAGACAACCGACACCCGACTCCAGTTCTCCGCGCAGGAAGGTTCGTTCACCAATGCCGACAACCCTCAACGAGTACTCCTCGTAGACGCCAAGGACCTCGATCCGTTCAACCATTTTTGCGGACAGCGAACTGGCGAAGTGAGGATTGTCGTCGCTCACCTGTACGATCCGGAAGTACCCGGGGTCGAACGGCATGTAGGCGCCGTTTTGCAGGTAGGCGAGGATCCAGGTTCCCGTGCTAGTGTCCTGGAACAGGTCGGCGGGGTAGTTCATCGAATAGCTGTCGGCCGCCGTCACGCGAACCGTGGCATCGCCCCCGACATTGCCGATCAGCGTCGTCATCGGCACACCGGCGTAGATAGCAGTGTACTCCGCATCAGACGAGGTGGTGAAGGTTCCCGATCCGGTCAGCGTGTCCATGACTTCAACGTCGTCTAGCGTGTAGGCGAAGGTCTCTTCGCCTCGAACTACTGTGAGTGACGCGCTTTCAGGCCGACTCGCCACTTCCAAAGACGCGGCCTCGGGCAAGAGCGGTAGATCCTCGCCGCTGTAGTCGGGGACGAGATACGCAACGCCCTTGACCATCAGTCCCGTCGTGGAGAGTTTGTCGCCGAAGTAGTGCGCAAGTTCCGAACCGAGTGTGGCCAACATGTCCTCGTTGCTGAAGGCCTCGTCCTCAGGCAGGAAGAGCAGCATCGGCGCGTCTTCCCAGTCGTCGCCGGACTCGCCATCTCGTTCCGTCGCCAGAATCGGGATTCCGGCGGCCGTATCACCGAGGAGGACGGCAACCGGCAGCGACTTGTACCACCCGTCGACAGCCACTACTCCCCAGGCGGTTGCTTCCTCGAATCCACCAGCGGCGGTCAGGATATCTCGAAGTGCGACGCCTTTGTAGGTGTGCGGATCTTTCCAATTCGCCGTTCCGTCGTCCACGGCCGGACCTTCGTAGGCGACCGTTCCTTCGAGCGACGGGAAGCCTCCCAGCGGGACCTCAACGAATCCCGCATCCGTTTGCACGTAGACCGAGAGCGCTTCCTCGGCAACTGCTACCGATCCGACGGCAAGTAGTGCCAAGAACATCCACATGCCCAACTGCCTGGCTCTGTTCATTCCAGTCTGCCCCTTTCGTCTTATTGCGCCTCGCTCGATATCGCCACAGGAGAAATCGCAACGTGGATCTCCGCATCTGGATGTAATATCGGCGCTGTATCCTTCGTTCTCATCACCAATGCGTTCAATTCAATGTCCCCGACCACGAGAATGAGATTCAGCAATGCCCCGGTCGTACGGATCTTGCGGATTCGAGCGCGAAACACGTTGTAGGACGCTGCCAGGAGCTGATGCGGGTCGCTGGAGAACACGTAGATGGATTCCGGAGGGATCACCACCCGGAAGTGTTCCGCGTCCGAGAATGCCACGAGGGTCCAAGTCAACGAACCCAGCTTTGCCGTACAGCCTGCTCCTTCTCTGGAAACCACCTGAACCGTGAACTCGTTCCTCAAGCTTGCCCGGCTCTCGTGGGGCGCGTACTGGGCAAAGGTCTCCGCTCGCTTGGCCTGCTGCAGTCGTTCGGCCCATAGCATCTGCTCCACAGCCTCTCGCGGCATCCCCACCGAGACCAGCAGATCCACGAGATTCAGTGAGAGGAGTTCCGCCAGCCGGCGAATCGCGAGTAGACCAGGAGCGGGGCGTATTCCGTGCTCCATGCGGGACAGGCGAGAGTAATCGACTCCGGATTCCGCAGCCAACTGCCGTAGGCTCATTCCTTTTTCTATCCGAGCCTTGTGGAGAATATCGCCGAACCGCATTTTTGGCATGCCCAGAGCCTAGTCGTTGTGTTGCCATTTGTCAACACTCCATGAAGAGAAACTCCTGAATCGCACGAGGCGGCGCTCCATTACCAGAAGGCGCAGATACCGAGAACGCCACTGTGGAATTGCCGGGACGATCCCGAAGACGTGACCGCGACTACATCCGGTGACCTGCCCCGGAGATCGCTCCGGAGACGGAACTAGAAATCCAGCTGCCCGTTAATCTCAACACGATCCACTTGTTCGATCCTCAGACTGAAGAGCCGTTGGTGTAGGATCCAATCGACCAGATCAGCGCGGCCACAAGACGCAGGTCAAGTCCGCTGAAGCCTTGCAGTTATCGATGGAGACCGCGGATCAGTAGGAAGCCGACGATCGCCGCACCCAACAGCCCCATCAAGACGAGAAGCCAGGTTGAGATCGCGAGGGCAGGCGCGTCCGCCGGCAGCTTGAACGAGTCAAGCAGATGGCCGTCCGTAAGCTGAAAAGCGTCATCTTCGGCTTGAGCGACAGAGACCGCCTCCACGGCAAGGCCTTCGAGAGAAGCCTCCACTCTCAAGTAGAAGTTGTATCCCTCGGTCGCAACCCTCGATCCATCTACGAGGATATCGGCAAGTTCGCGGGGGACTGCGCCGCCGCCACCGACAATGAGGTAGGTTATGCCATCCCGCTCGATTCGCTCGTAATTGTGGGCGTGACCGTTGATTACCAGATCGACGCCTGTGTCCACGAAGATGCGACGGAAGATCCTCTCAAGGCCGTAGCCATTGCCATGATAGGCATCCGATGAGTACACGGGATGATGGAACATCACGATCTTGTGCGGTTCAGGGCCTGAAAGGTGCTGTCTCGCCCATTCCTGTTGTGCGATGTAGTCGGTCGCCTGGGTCACGTTCGTATCGAGCCCGACCACGACTACGTCGCCCCAATGAAGCGCCCACCACCTCTCGTCTTGCTTTCCGCCGCCCGGAGGGTGGGCGAAGCCGTCATAGTAAGAATGGTGGTTTCTTTCGTGATTCCCGAGCACCGGGATGAAAGGAGCACGGAGCAGCATGCTACCGAACGACGCGAACCAATGGTCCCAGTATTGGGCCGCAGGACTCTCTACGATGTCCCCGGCGTGAAGAACGAAATCAAACGGCGTTTGATCCGCTGCAACAGCATTTCCTACCACGGCCAAGCGGTTGTCGCCCTCCCACTGCCACTGCGTGTCGGACACGATCGCAAACGACACCGTCTGCCCGGTGGGAGGCTCAGTGACAAAGTGCCCCAGCGCGCTGGCCACGTCTCTCTCGTCGCCCTCCGAGCCGTCGAGCACGACTCGATACACGTATTCCGTGTCAGGTTTAAGAGATTGCAGAACGACGTGCTCGGTCTGCAAAGCGGAGCCACTCTCGATCAAGGGTGCATCGACTGAGTAACTGAACGCTCCAGAAATCTCGTAGTCCGATAGAAGGGAGTACTCGGCTCGCGCAGCAATCCTTTCGGAACTGAGCCAGCTAATGGCGATCGAGTTTGCGGAGGGCGCTCCGGAGTAAGGACCGTGAACAAAGGATGCGGCCGAGGCTGCGAAGCCCAGCAGGCAGGTGAACAAGATTCCCAGGGTAGTTCGCATGCCGGCTCCCTGCTTCTGGTGAGATGAGATGCACTTGCGTCTGCCTGTTGCAGGATACTGCAAGAGAACGACAGCGCCCACCCCGGGGTAGGCTGACCTTCACCCAGTGATTCGGTCCAAACTAGAGTGTCCGAGCCGCCGGTTCTGACCCTGTCGCTTCCACGGGACACATGGGGAAACTCGCAATCCCCAAGAGGCCTAGCGCAATCAGCATGAGATCGAGTCAAGACATTGAGCGCCACAGGGCAACGCACGAACGCGTTCTACAATCAGTCCCCCAGGCTCCAGAACGACCCTATTCTTGCGATTCTCGATGCGGGGTTTCCCGTTTGCCACATGCGTCTCACGCCGGAATCCTGCTCAGAACTCGATTCGATGTCCTCTCCCTACAACAGTCATCCTTCTCACTTGACATCCGCTTCACCCTGGGCGCGGTCTCCTGCTATCCTCTCCCACAAGGAGGTCGCATGCGATCACTGGTCTGTTGTCTGAGCGTGCTTCTTGTGCTCTGCTTCGTGGCCCGCGCGGGGGATACGTCAGCTCTGTACCGAGGAGTGAATATCACACTTGCCGGTGTGGAACAACAACGATCTGACAGTTGACGACTTGGCGACGCGTCTCGACGTGAGCGTTCCGACGGTGTCGCGTCACCTCCAGTTGCTGCGCATGTAGAACCTCGTCACGTTCACTTCAAGATGCCCAGACCCGCTACTATGAGGTCAACGACAAGGAAATCGCGAAGCGAGTTGCGGCGTTTCTTCAGGATCTGGCTATCACGCTCCCCGATGCATGATGGCTGGAGGAGGAAGACGCTATGGGATTCGGCGTGTGTGTGGCTACGTGGACCCGGTTGCTGCCCTTGTGGGGAGCACAGGCAACGCTTTCAGGCATCGATTGAAGGCGCTCATGGTTGGGTCTCGACCACGGAAGCCGGCGCAGATCATCGTCGACACACCGCTCAGCGCAATACAGCCGCCGCCTTGGACACGCGGAGCCGTGCTCGCAGTCAAACGAGTCCTGATCGTCGCGTTCCCTCGAACGGGGGAGGGCAAGGACGATCCCCGGATGTAAGTGGCTTTGTCTGATGAGGAGTGAGGTGCCATGCGAATACGAAGTGTCGTGATTCTCGTGCTTCTTCTTCTGTTCCTGGTTGTCGTTGTGCAGAACACTAAGGTTGTCTCCGTCCGCCTGCTCTTCTGGGATCTGGTGATGTCTCGCATCGTCCTTCTGGCTTTGAGTCTGGCAGTCGGCGTGATCGTCGGCTTCCTCCTCCGCCGGCCGTGGCGAAAGCGTGAGCAGTACGCTCGAGCCAAGCGTCCACCGGGAGGCAGCGGCTAGAGCGCCCGGCCTCGGAATGGTGTTGACACATCGGACCTCCTCGCAGCTTTCTTCGCGTGCGGCACCCCAGAGAATCCCGGAGAGCGTCTGCCCCTGGTCCGATAGCTTTGGTGCGGCGGCCGGAAGCCGTGGAACTCGATGAAGCAGGCAAGCGATGCTTGGAGGAACTCGGGCTCAGGTCCTGCACTGCAGCACCGAGATCTGGTGACTCCATGCAAGCTTGAGGCTACCGGGCCGGAGAAGGAGCGGCCGCGAGATCCGCGCCGAGGCGCATCGCCTCTTCCGTCAGGCGTTCGTTCTTGGCAGCATCCCCAGCGGCGTGGGCGGATCCGTGGACGGTCCGCATCCAGCTCGCCTTCCGGGCGAACGTATCGTGGAAGCAGCGCATGGCCGTCGCGGCGCCCGAGCTGAACTGGTCCTTCGCCCCGTAGACGACGATGACTCCGAACCGCTTCCCCGAGAGGGCGTTTCCGTCCCCGCTGCCGAGGGCGTACAGCCGGTCAACAAGGAGCTTCGTCTGCGCGGTCATGTCGTAGCTATAGATCGGGGTGGCGATGAGGATCGCGTCAGCTTCCCGAAGCTTCGGATAGAGGCCGGTCATGTCGTCTTTCAGAATGCATTCGGCGTCGACGGACTCTCGGCATACGTCGCAGCCTTCGCAAGGGCGGATCGCGAGGTCCTGCAAGAAGATCAGATCGACGGACGCGCCGTTGTCGCGCGCCGCAGCGGCGGCACGCTGTGCCAAGAAGGCGCTGTTTCCGTCCTTGCGCGGGCTTCCGACGAGGATGAGAAGCTGGATGGGATTACTCATGATGCCTCCGTTCGTTCGAGATGGAGAGTATTGCGAACGTGAAGGCGCTGCAAGGACCCTAGATCGGAAAGCATCGTCCGCTTCGTCGTACCGCGCAATCCGGCAGCGTTGCGTCAGGAGGTGTTGACAGAGACATCGGGGGACTCGGCCTTCGCGAGTCCCGACGGCGGGACCCAGCGGCCGAAGATCGTCGTGGACGGCGAGGAAGTCGATCCCGAGTCGCTCGGCCTGGACGAGGAGAAGGTGCTTCAGCTGGCAGGGACGATCTCGAGCATCACGGTAAAGGCGGTCAAACCGTAGGTCGAAGGCGCCCGGCGGTGAGATCGCGTCGAGCCTCGTTCCTCGATGCCTGATCCACGACAGAGTCTGGTGCAGATCCGGCTCGGAAGCTAGCGTCGTGCGAATCTCAGCGCTGCCTCTTCTTGCCTGGCGGGGTTGAGTCATTCGCCGGGGCACTGGTTGTGGTACTTCAGCGGATGCCCGCAGATCGGACATCGTTTGTGGAATGGCTCCACGTTGCAGAGGAGAAGCAACGTCATGAGCCAAGTGAGTGACAGGAGAAGCACCCGGTCGAATGCGGAGGGCGAGCAGATCCTGCACTCCCGGCATCTTCCCGAACGCGATCTACACTCAGTAGGATCCAAGGCTCCACGGCTTTCCCACTGCAGTGTTTTCTGCCTCCCGCTTTGCCAGCTCGGCTCCGCGCGCTCTCGTGCGGCAGTTGAGTCCTCGGGCTTGACGCCCCGAATTGGGCCCCGGTGTCCCCGTGTCACACGGACACCGGGAGGGGACTGGCGCCCTCGCCCGTGTACCCTCGTCGTGATGGCGGCATCACCGACGCCGTTGACGATGACAACGATGAAGAAGAAGATGACGGCTGTTAGGACAAAGAGAAACAGCGGACGGCGCTACGCCGCTGAGCGATGGACGACAATCTTGATAGGCAATATCGCTCGCAACTGAGTTGCCTGCGAATCGAATGTGCTTGAGGAGAGCGGCATGTCCCCAACGATGAAGTTCAGTCCCCGAGAGCTCATGGAGAAGGCCATTGAGGTGATGCGCGATTCCTTGTGCGAGCCTCGTGACGATGGCAAGGCGAATCCACGGGTGGGTGCGGTGCTCTGGAAGGCTGACGGGGCAGTCGAAACAGGATGTCGAGGAGAACTTCGCCACGGAGATCATGCTGAGTACACGCTACTCGAGAGGAAGAACCGAGACACCCGACTCGATGGCGCCATCCTCTTCTCCACGCTTGAACCTTGTGCTCCAGGGGCACGTGCGCATCCCAAACTCTCGTGCGCCGAGCGAATTGTCCTCGCGAGGATTTCGGAGGTTTGGGTCGGCATAGAAGATCCGGATCCCGCCGTAGATCGCAAAGGGATCAAGTATCTCCAGGACCACGGCGTGGAGGTTCGCATGTTCGACCGGGATCTTCAGGAGATCATCCAGAAGGAGAACGAGGAGTTCATTGCCCAGGCCCTGGAACGCGCCGCAGCGGCGGAAGAAGAGGTGGAGCAGGTCGTTCTCTCTGAGCTTGAAGCGCCAGCGGTCGGCTCGCTGTTTACCGACTTGTCGACTGAAGCCCTGACGGAATACCGAACACGAGTAGGGATTGAGGATGATGTGACCTCCCAGCCGTTCATTCGGCGACTCACGCGCCAAGGGCTTGTGCAGATCGAAGACGGGAAGGCTACTCCATCGGGTTTCGGCCTTCTGCTGTTCGGACAGGAACCGCGCGTCGCGATGCACCAGGCGGGCCTGCTCGGCACGATCAACTATCCCAATGGCACCGAGGAGACGCGGGACTTCGATCAGTCTCTTGTCTTGATCCCTGATCTGGTCGAGGAGTGGCTGAGGAACAAGCTTCCGAGCGTGAGCAGCAGAGATCAGATGCGCCGTACAGAAATCCCCGCACTGCCGTTCAAGATGGTCCGTGAGGCCGTCGTCAATGCACTTGTCCATCGCGACTACGACATTGCGGGAGCGAAGTGCCAGTTGATTGTCGATGAGCATACGGTTGTGGTCATGAGCCCCGGACCGCCACCTTCGCCGATCACAGTGGAGCAACTCCAATCCTTCAATGCGCCGATGCTTAGCAGAAACCCAGGGCTACACTACGTGTTCGCGAGGATGGAGCTGGCGGAAGAGCGCGGGCTGGGGATCAAGTCGCTGAAGGCACAGGCCGAAAAAGCGGGGTTGCCTCTCCCTACGTATTCGTGGGAGGCTCCGTACCTCACCCTCACAGTCTATCGAAGCGTGGCCGGTGCGGCTCGTTCGGCCGGAAAAGAGATTCTTGCCTTGCTCAGCCCTGCTGAGAGAGCTGGCTGGGAGTGGCTTGCGGCGCAAGAGGTTGTCTCATCGACTGAATACGGTGTAGCCATGAGCATTCCCAATCGGACCGCGTTAAATCATCTCAAGCGAATGACGGAACTTGAGCTGTTGGAGAAGACAGGCGGCGGCTCCAAGACGCGCTACAAGGTCATCCGCTCGTAAGAGCTCGGCTTGACATCTCGCCAATCACTCCACCAGATTGGCGGGATTCTGACTCTCGGAGACGCTGGTCAGGCTATCCCGCCAAACATCCCGCCAATCTGGCGGGATATTCGTCTCTAGTCGCCCCTGCACTCGGAATCCCGACGACTATCCCGGCAAAGCGTCGGGATTCTCATCTGCCTAGTCACAAGGCTTACCGTGATCGCCAATGGTCGAGAGCCGCGCGGTTCTCCACACCGGATGCTCGCGAAACGTTGCGGAAGCTTCACCCGGACATCCAGCCGGGCAATGTGTCCGAACAGCCTGCTCCAGAGGCGCACGTGCCTATCCAGCCATCTATCCGGGCATCGTGTCCGATTCCTCGGTTGCAGGCGGTGGACGAGCGCCAGAAGAGAAGCAGTTGACCATGATGTGGATATGAGGCCCACTGCAGCAATCCACCGCGTAAGACGCTCCCAGCGGTCCAACCCGGGCAATCCCGACACGAATCACGACAATCTGTCGCGATTCATGTTGATCGCAGAGCGTGCCTACGCCATCCCGCCATCTATCCCGCCAGAATGGCGGGATAGCGTGTGGGCGATGGTGCCAGAAACACGGATACCCGTCAAAGAGAGCCCACTTGATGCGTCACCGGGGCCCAGAGCTGAAGGCCTCGCAAGAGATGACATCCGACACGTCCGGGAACTGCCTGCGCCTTGCCTGACGGAGTCGTCTCATTCGCCGGCGCGCTTCTTGTGGTACCTCAGCGGATGCCCGCAGATCGGACATCGTTTGTGGAATGGCTCCACGTTGCAGAGGAGAAGCAGCGTCATGAGCCAAGTGAGTAACAGAAGAAGCACCCGGTTGAATGCGGAGGGCGAGCAGATCCTGCACTCTCGGCATCTTCCCATGCTGTCTCTCTTCCTGCCCCAAGCATCCACGGCTTGCTCCGGCGCCCCTCCTCCCTGAGTAGGTGGCGACCAACGCTCACGCGTTCTTCAGGCTGCGCGCAATCTCGGCCAAGCTCGGTCTCTTGCCGTACATCAGCATCTGCATCCTGAACAGCTTCGTCGAAACGAAGAGCCCCGCGATGATCGACGCCACCAACGCTCCGATACTGACCAGAATCTGCCAGACAGGGATGTCCGAAACGCCGAGTCGCAACATGACCTGCACGGGGCTGGTGATCGGGAGTACTGATAGCACGACCCAGATGGGGCTGTTCGGGAAGGCAACCAGCAGCGAAGCGAACCAGAGCGGGATGAAGCTCGCCATCGTGTAGATCATCGAAAGCTGGCTTCCCTCGCGGGCATTGGGGCTGATCGCACCGATCCCGATCGAGAGGACGGCGAATAGCAGATAGCCCAAGACGAAATAGACAACCCCCAGGACGAGGAAGCCACTCGGTATCTGGATGTCGCCCAGCGCTCCACCCAAGACGGATGAGGCCAAGTTCAGCAGCAGAGGCATGGAGATCAGCCACACCAAGACTTGCAGCAATCCCGCGATGCCCAGCGCCAGTACTTTGGCAATGAGAAGCTGCCGAACAGAAACCGAGGAGAACAACACCTCGATGAGGCGGCTCTCCTTTTCCTCTCCCAATCCGTTGATTAGCGACATCGAGCCCAGCATGAGAGCCAAACTCAGCAGAAGGGCAAATACGGCCGGGATGACGACATTGCCGATGCTGTTCTGTTCGGCTGCCGGTTCACCCGTCTCGGTGATGCGGGTGGCCTCGAGGTTCAGAGGAGAGACAACCAGCGTGATGATCTCCGGCGGCACATCACCTTCTAGGAGATTCCAGGTCAGGAAGCTCTTGATCATGGCGACCTTCACCGGAGAGGTACTGAGCTCCTTCTCAAGGGTGTATCGCTGAACGGTTCCCGAGGATATGTGGTCGGCGGGGATGACAATGTACTCCTCGATCTGGCTCCTTGCCAGAGCCGCCGTAGCCTCTTCCTTCGATGCAAACGGGACCAGTCTGACGAAGCCTTGAGCGGTTTGACCGTCGAAGATCCCGACTTCATCGACAACCCCGATGGACGTGAGTCCCGGCATCGAGGGCTCGGCGACGTTCGATGTCAAGGCAAGGATCCCGATGCCCAACAGGGCGAGTGCGGGCACGATCAAGGTCATGATGATGAAGCCGACGCGTCTGATCGTGACCAGAAACTCGTGCTTGAACATCAGAGTTGTCTTATGCATGCGTCTGCCCCGCGATCCTCAGGAAGATGTCGTTCAGAGACGGTGTCGTGATCTCGAAGCGGCGGATGCTGAGTCCTCTGTCGCGCAACTGGTCAAGAATGCTCTGAGGCGAGGCATCCGGCGCCAAGATCAATTCGACGGCTCCGCTGCTGGATTTCCTGTCCACCACCCCCGTGAGTTCACCGGGTTCTCCGTCGACCTCCACCTGAACGGAATGCTCGCGGAATCGCTCTCGTGTTTCCCTCAGCCCCCCATACAGAACGGATCGACCCTTATCGATCATCAGGACACTGTCGCAAAGCTCTTCGACGTTGTTCATCTGGTGCGTGCTCAGGATGATCGCTTTGCCTTCATCCCTCAGGGTCCCGACGATCTGCTTCATGAGGTCCGTGTTGACAGGATCCAGGCCGGAGAAGGGCTCATCCAGGATGATCAGCTCCGGACTGTGAATGATGGTGACAATCAGCTGGACGACTTGCGCCATCCCCTTGCTCAGCTCTTTGATCTTCTTCTTTCGACTCTCGAGCATGCCGGTCCTTCGAAGAAGCTCGTTCGCTTCCTTCTCGGCGGTCGCTTTGTCCATTCCCTTCAACGTGGCGAGGTAGAGGATGAGATCGATGGTAGCGAGGTTCTTGTACAGCCCCTTCTCCTCGGGGAGGTAGCCGATTCGATCCTTGTCGGATTCATTCATCCGATGCCCGAAGACTTCGACTTCACCCGAGTCGGGCTTCATGAAATCCAACACCACCTTGATGGTGGTGCTCTTGCCGGCTCCATTGGGCCCGATCAGACCCAGGATCTCTCCGGATTCGACGGAGAACGTCAAGTCACTCACCGCGGCTTTGCCGGCGTAGGACTTGTGTAAGCCTCGTACTGCAACCACTGACATAGGTCAGGTCCTCTTTTCTGGTCCCGCCACAGGACGTGCGCGTCGCTGCCCGGGGCAGTCTAGTCGACTTCGACGTGTTGCCGCAACGGGGTCGCGGGGACATCGTGCGAATCACCCATGCTGCCGGAGCACGAGTCTGCTCTGGGCATTGCGACACGCATCCCTGACTTGCCCTGAGAAGCGCCAATCCTCACTACGCTGCAGTTCAGTGGCATTGGCGTTGGCCAACGCGGAGGCCTTGATCGCGCATTCATGCACGCCGGGCCTCAGTCAATCGATAGGGTGCCCCGCGACGGAGGCGGATCTTGTCGGCAACCACGAGGAGACGGGCAAGACACAGCGAGGGTCGCAGCTGTTCGTCAGCCGATGGCTTCGCTGGCGGGCGGAGCGGTCGCTGCGTGACGCCGCCGAATGATCCGCCCGACGAGCATCACGAGGAACATCCCCCGGAAGCCGATCATTGGCACGAGCCCGCCCGCGAGGACCGGACCAAGCAGCCCACCGAGCCCGCGCGACGACTCGTAGAGGCCGAGCATCTGGCCTTGCCGCTCGTACGGCACGAGGTCGCCGATGTGCACGGTCGCTCCGACGTGAATGGAGCTAAACGAGAGGCCGAGCGTCATGTAGCCGAGAATCATGCCGTAGATGTTGGGGAGGATGACGAAGCTGCACGACGTAAGGATCGACAGCGCGAAGCCAAGCATGAACACGCGACGACGCCCAATGCGATCGGCCAGCCAACCAAACGCGATCAGAGCGAGAACTTGCGTCAGCGTGTTCAACGATGCGACGACCCCCATCACGCTGGGAGGAATGCCCAGCGTGTCCATGTAGATGTAGAGGAGCGCGAACGCACCGAACACGGCCATCTGGCGGAGGGCCAATGCGAAATAGAGATCTCCGAGTCCATGGGAGAGCGCTTCCTTCCACGCGTTGGAGCGCGGGGCGCGCTGCACCGGATTCTCGACAGGAAGACGCGCGATGAACACCAACGCGAAGAGGGGGAGAACCCCAGCCACGCCGAGGGCGGCGCGGAATCCGAGCCATTCCAGAACCACGCCAGACGTCGCCGCGCCGAGCGCGAACCCGAATGCACGAGCCGATCCGACATAAGAGAGGTTCTTGCCTCGCCGCTCCGCTTGGCTCGATCCCGAAATGATCGCGATCGTCACGGCCCCAAGCCCGGTGAAGAACAAAGAGCGGGCAAAGCTTGTGCCCAGAATGACGCTCGTCGGCGGAAGGAAGACGAGAAGCCCAATCGACGCTGCCAACCCGATGACCAAGAGATAGAGCAGCCGCTTGCGGCGGACATGATCGGAGATCGGTCCCCACATCAATCCGCCGACGAGCATGCCCGCGGCGTTGATCGTGGCGACCATGCCGATCCAGAATGTCGGAACGCCTCTCGACTTGAGGAAGAGCTGCAGAACCAACCAGAGGAAGTGAACCGAGGCCGCGAGGAAGACCATTGAGCCGGCAAGAGAAATCGCCCGGCGACGTCCACCAGGCTGCTGCTGTGACGAGGGCTCCACAGTGTAGCAGAGGGTATCGCGCGGTTCCTCCCCGATCCAGGAACGCGCGCTCAAAAGACTCGACGCGCTCGGCCTTTGGGGCGTCAGGCGGCGGATTCTTCGGTAGCTTGGCTGGATGCTGTGACTAGCCCGATTCAGAGACGCGCGAAAGTCGCTCGATCGCGCTGTCGATGTGTTCGATAACGAAAGGGACCGTTTCGCCAGGGCGAGCTTCCAGCAGCCGAGGCATCGCGCCTGGGTCGCCAATCGAGCCAATCATCATCGCCGCCCGCCAGCGCACTTCTGCAGAGGGGTCGCTACCGACTGCGCCCAGAAGCGCGTCAAGAGCCTCGGCCCCTCCAATCCGTCCCAGGGAGAGCGCGGCCTCCTTTCGGACGTTTTCTGATCCTTCTTCGAGCACGGGAATCAGAAGGAGGACGGTCTCATCGATCCACACGCGGCCGAGAGCGTTTACGGCCTCCCACTGTCGCCAGTCCGATGCTGTGATGCCTGTGTGCAGTATAGGAACTGCGTCGCGAACCTCGAAGAGACTCAACGTCACGGCGCAATTCCAGGCGATTGCAGGATCATCAACCTCGGCCAATCCCGCAACCAAGCGTGGGATGACGGAGCCATCATCCAAGTTCGTGATCGCCCAGTTCGACCGCCATCGGACGTGGACGTCAGGGTCGCTGATCGCAAGGAACAGGACGGCATCAGTCGCCCGCAGGTCTCCGAGCGTGCCAAGCAGGTTCACCGCTTCCCACCGCAGGAGCGCGCTGCTCGAGGTCGTCGCGTCAATGAGAGAGGGGACTGCCGCCGCCCCCAGCGACAGCAGTCCCTCCCTGGCTTCGTTTCGTTGGTTCGACTCTGAGCTTGAGAGCTGCACAACCAGCGCTTCGACGGAGTCGTCTGATGAGAGCTCCGGGATTGCGCAGGCGATCGCCACGCCGTGGTACGCAGCGCAGCTCGCCACGCCGGCCACAACACACACAAGAAACCGCAAGGCGAATCCGTCCGCTCTCGTCCTCAAGAACTACGGAGAAGCCGGGACATTGACGCGCCCGCTCTCACGACCCTGAGCGTCGGTCTGCGTAACGTCAACGCCGAAGTAGATCACGCTGCCGGTCCCGATCGTGAGAGAGAACGCACCGCCGGAGTCTGCAGTCACCGTGCTCGGAGGCAGACCGATCGGCCAGTAGATGGTGACTTCCGCGTTGGGCCCAACCACTCCTGCCGTACCTATAACGCTCGCCTCCAGGGAAACGTTGGGAAGCGGACCGCCTCCCATGGCTAGCGTGATCTTCGAGGCGTCCGGCGCAGCAGGGTAACCCTGCTGCTGCTTCAGCATGTCCTCGATTCGGGAGTTCGAGGCCAGCAGCACCTGGACCTGTCCGGCAAGGCTGGCGATGGCAACGGCATTTGCGTCGGCCTTGGCTTCGAGGACTGCGATGTTGCTCAGGATCCCTCCAGGCACACCGTAGATCCCGTCCAGGACTCCTCCTACCCCGTCGATGAGGTCGATCACTCCACCCATGCCGTCGATGAGGTCAATCAACCCTCCAGGGCCGTCGATGAGGTCGATGAGCCCTCCGGGAACGTCGAAGATGCCATCGTGGATGTCGTCAACCTTGCCTTCAAGCGCATCAAGTTTGGTCTCGAGCGCGGCCGTGTTGCCGCCCAAGTTGATGACCCACTGGTTGATGTCAAGGATAAGCGTGTTGATCTGCATGATGATGACGTAGATGTCAACGACGGTGATGTCGGCCGGCTGCTCCAGTAGCTGGTCGAGCTTCGCCTCGAGCTGCGCCAGCTGCTCCCACGTGTTGGTTTGGGGCATCGGATTCGTCGAGTACGGCTCGATGGCAATCGGCGAGCCATGAGTCAGTCTTCCGAGCCACCAGCCCAGGCTGTCCAGCTTGCTGCGGAACTCGTCCAGTACCGTTCCGATACCGTCGAGCTTGGCCTCGACTTGAGCCAGCTCGGGCGTCTCTTCGGTGGATTGGCCAGGTGTGATGGTCACTCCCGGGAAGAGATCCCATATCGTCCCCGAAGTGGCGCTTGTACCTGTTCCCGTGAGGCTCACCACCTCGGTAAACATCTGCGGCGGGAAGCCGCCGATTGCTGTAATCGTGAACGAGTCTGCGTAGGGCTGCGCCGCGGTCGGAGAGAATGTGACATTGAACGTCCGCGACTGCCCTGGGCTCAAAGAGAACGACAGCGCGCCATCGATCCCGAACGGAGATGCCGGTACGGCGATCGATACCGCCGCCGAAGTCGCGCTCTCCGGCGTCAGCGTGTACGTGAACTGAGCCGTCCGCGTTTGCCCGACGGTTGTGGCGGGGAAGTTGATCGCCTCCGTACCTCCCATCACAAGGACGCTCCCGGCCAAAAGCAGAGTTACTACGGTCACCACCACGACTTGCACAATCCTACCTGATTTACCTTGCATCGTCCTCACCTCCAAAAGGTGTTCGTACCGTATCGCCACGTCGGCGACACAAAAGCAGCGTGCACGGATACAGACGACGTGTAGCCGAAAAGCGGCTACGTTGTCAAACAGACGAACGGCTTGTCTCCTGAGAGCCGGCCAAGTCCCACGATGTCAGCTGCCGTGGGGGACGCCGCCCGCCGTGAGGTCCGTGATGAACATGTGGCCTGGGGCGTGGGCGATCATCAGCGGGATCTTGCCGTGTACTGCAGCGGCCTGGGCGGTGACGCCGCAGGGCCAGAAAACGGGGATTTCCCCTTCTTCAACCGTCACGGGGTCCCCGAAGTCTGGTCGATCGAGATCGTCGATCCCGAGCTGCGTGGGAGAACCGATCAAGATCGGCTCTCCATGTGACGATGGCATGGACCGTGTCAGGTCCACGGCGCGATCGACGTCTTCTTCGCGGATCGAGCGCATCGAAACGACGAGCGGGCCGCAGAATACCCCGGAAGGCTCGGTCATCCGGTTCGTGATGTACATCGGCACGTTGCATCCCTCTTCCAGGTGGCGGACGGCGATTCCGTTCGCCCGGAGGATGCTGTCGAACGTGAAGCTGCAGCCGATGAGGAATGCGACGAAGTCGGCGTGCCACAGCGTGACGATGTCCGTCGCTTCCTCGCTCATTGTTCCATCTCGATAGACGCGATACCGCGGCAGATCGGTGCGCAAGTCGGCTGATGGCGCCAGCCGCGTCGGCACGGGTGAGCCCGGTTCTGTCACCTCGAGCAACGGAAGCGCCCGCGAGTTCACTCGGCAGTAGGTCGAGAAGTCGGTCGAGAGAGCTCCCGGCAGCACAACAAGATTCGCTTGGACGTATCCCGGAGCGAGATCGGCCGTCGGCCCCGTCCACGTTCCAGCTCGAATCAGGTCCCGAGCTTGTTCTGCTGGGTTTCGCGTCGGCTCGTTCGTCACGCGGCCACTATACCGCATGGATCTTCGCCGGCGGTACCTGTTGCCCAATCTCGCTTCATTCCCTACGCTAGCGGGACACCTGGAGACTATGAAGGGAAGGATTCACATGGACGACCGGATGGTTGCCTACTGCGGGCTGATCTGCACGGACTGCGACGCATACAAGGCAACGCAGACCGAGGACATGGAAGCGCTGGAGCGGATGGCGAAGGAGGCCACGGAGCAACTCGGCGAGGAGATGACGCTGGCCGACGCGATGTGCGACGGCTGCCGCTCGATGACCGGACGGCAGATCGCGTATTGCCACGAATGCGCAATCCGGCTCTGTGCGGTTCAGAAACACATCGAGAACTGCGCGCACTGTGACCACTACGCGTGTGACAAGCTGGAGGGCTTCTCCAAGCCGGGATCGCCGCAACGCAAGACACTCGACGGCATCTGGGCGTCGCTGCATCCTAAGAACTGACCGCGGCAGGGTCACTCCGAAGGGCCGGCCTCCTGGTGAACCAAGCGCTCGAGATGCAGGGTGGCACTGACCTCGACGATCGGACCTCCGAATCCGGGCATCGGAGAGCGATAGGCGGTCTCTTCGGCCTTCCAGTCACAACCGATCGTCATGACGTATCCGACGCGTAGCTTCAGATCCAACCACGCGAACGGATTGCCCTGCGCGGAGACGCTGGGCTCGATGACGTAGAGCCAACGGTCAAGCTTCGCGCGGAACGGGTCCCGCAGCGCATCCTCGAACGAGTCCGGCAGGTGATCGACGAGGCTCAGGGTCGACGTTCCACCTCCGAGCGACAGCCCGAAGGCGATCGAACTCCCCGTCGCGGTCGTCAGCCCCCATTCGAACAGGCCGCTGCCGAAGGTGAGGGACAACCGGGCGATCCGGTCGCCGATTCGGGAGGAGACGGATCCGCCTGCCATGATGAGACCGACTCGAGGGCCGTCGACGAAACCGATCGTGGTCTCCTCCCCAAACATCATCACGTGCCCGGGCAGCCGGACGTATCCCGCGTCTGCGAGGGCGTCATTGAGGCTGGAAAGGTCGGCATGCCAGAGCGAGGCCGAGAAGCCGCTGAAGGCGTAGTCGGGCTCAAACGCGGGTACATCCTGCGACAGCGCAGGCACTCCTGCAACACAGACGCAGGCCAAGACAACCGCCAGTCTCTTCATGAGCATGAGAACACCCTCCTTCCGCTAGGTCGTGTACGCGTCCAGGATCCGCCCGAGGACGATCAGGTGATGGTCGCCCTTCGGGTAGTACGTCTCGAGCACCTTGTCCGCCTTGTCGGTGAAGTCGTCACGCACCTGCTGCGTGCGAGCGATGATCTCGCACTCGTAGTGCAGGCCGCGCGTATCGATGATCGGTGTGTCGATCTTCTGCGCCGGAACGAACGTCAGGTTCGCCTCGACCGCCTTGTCCATGTCGCGGCCGGACTTCGTTCCGCACAACGCCAGGGCTTCCTTTAACTCGCCCGGACGCGGCGCGCAGACGGAGAACGTGCTCGATTGCGTGATGCAGGCATGCGTGTAGCGGCTCTCGCGGATGAGCACGGTCATGACGGGCATGGACCAGACAATGCCGACCTGCGCCCAGCCAATCGTCATCGGATTCGCCTTCCCGTTCGCGTCCTTCGCCACGACAAACGCGCCTCCGCTCGAGAGGGCGCTCTTGAGCCACTCGGTCTCTTCGTGCCATTCAATCCTCTTCATGAATCTCCTCTCTCGCTCACGTGCTGCGACTCCGGATCACCGTTACACCATCAACGCGCCAGCCAGCTCCCGCGCTTGATTCCCATGGGTGTTCGGCATGCGCTTCGGATCGGTGCAGTTTGGGAAGATCCAAACCCCGCGGTCGTCAAGCTTCAAGTACTCCGCCAGACGAGGGAAGACGATCTGGATCGCGTCCGCGTTCCCGTCCACCCCTCCGCCGCAAGCGACGAGGAGCGCCGTGCGCTTCCCTTCGACAAAGGATCGATGTTCCGACGTTCCGTACTTACGCGCCAGGCAAAGCGTGCGATCGAGGAGAAGCTTCAGCTGTCCGGCGTAGCTCCACATGTAGAGCGGTGTCGCAAACAGGATCGCGTCTACGGCCAGCATCTTCTCGAACACGCCCTGTGCGTCGTCCATCAGGACACATCCCGGCTCGTCGGCCGACTCGGCGCAGGCGTAGCACGACTTGCATCCGCCGATCTGAAACTTCGTGAGATCGATTCGGCTGATCTTGTGACCTTCCTCGCGAAGCGCCCCCTCGACCCAGCCGAGAATCGCTTGCGTGTTGCCGTCGCTTCGAGGACTGGCGAGCAGCGTGAGAACGTTCATCGGCATCCCCTCCCGAAGGCACTCTACGTCGTGAGTTCTAGTCTCACAACAGGTTCTCGGTGCGGATGCGCCCAGCGGACGGCTTGCCCCTTCAGCAACGAGTCGTATAGGCTGCAAGGACTGCGTGTTGGAGTCAGGAAGGTTCTCTCCATTCGAGGCAACATCTTCTCGAATCTGACACGGAACGGTTGTTGGATCAGCAGGGGGTGCAGAGAACCCATCACTCCGGGAGGATTCGCGCACTGTCGAGGTCGAGACGTGGGATGGCTCAAGGAGGCGCCCATCATGAGACGCATTAGAAGCAGATGCTGGAGGGCTTTGTGGTGTGAACCGCCCCGGGTTCTCCGGAGGGTAGATTACTTGAGTCCGGCCACCGCGAC
>CAZMYM010000031.1:0-29502 GCA_964570515.1 uncultured Thermotogae bacterium
ATTCCGCGCCCCAGCAGAGAAGGAGGGTTGACATCCAATACAGCATCTGACCCCGGGCCCGGTTTGAGCCTTTCTCGGGTTTCCTTGGGGTTCTTCGGTCCAACGCTGTGGTTAGGCGCCTTCCTCAGTCAGTTCGCTCCACCATTCATCGACGTATGTTGCGAAGCGCAAGAGGAGAGCAAGCGAAGTGTACGCTTCGTTGTCGCTGATACTGGCTGTTGCTCCGTGGCTGGCTTGATCTCGCCAATACTTCAACAGCGTCAGGAAACCCTGTACCTCCCGCTTGAGGCGATCACGAGCTTGGCCGAGGAGCATGTTCTCTACACGCGAACGGCCCTGGGATGAGTTGTAGGCGCACAGAACTTCGGCTTCATCGCCCTGTCGGGCGATTACAGCCGCCAGTAGGATTGCCTCGGCCGCTGCGCCGCACATGACGCAACATGCTAAGTAGGCGTGGGCGCCATAACAACGGATCGCCTCCTGTGACCGCTCGTAGAATCCCGGCCCGTATCGGTCTCGATGAGGTTCTAGCATTTCCGCGAAGCGACCGGGTTCCGTGGGGATGTACGCGTCGCTGGTGTCCTCGTCGAGCCACTGTCGTCCGAATGGCGTGACTGAGTAGCCGTCACCGCCACGGCCAGCGGCAGTGGCTTGAGCGCCCATCATGCGAACGCCGGGACGGATAATCCCCCTGCGACACAAGTCCCAAGCAGCTGCGTAGAACGCGGGGGACAGCTCTTTTGCCTGAGGGGAATCCCGCCGATACTCCGCATCATGCGGGTTGCTCTCTCTCACGTATGCGTCGATGACGTTTGGTATGTAGAAGTCGTAGCCGTAGGTTGCGTAGCCACCGGGACGCGGATCTCGAATGTACGAGAGCAAGTAGGATGTGGCGTCATCAACATTTATCATGGTGATGGCAGGATATCGGGATCGGAGACGCAAACCAACAAGCCTCGCAGCAACAGCCGCCCTCTGTTGTCAATCTCTCTCCATGTGGGCGAAATCCGGAACAGGATGACACGTTAGCAGTGCCGGCATGCCCCTACACGCCGGAATCCCTCGCACCAGAGAGCGTCCATCTCGGACATCTTCCTCGGTTCTCTTGGGGATTTCTCCGACCTCAGCGGCGCGGGGAACCTATGTCACTGACTACACGATGATCAACGTTTCGAAGAAGCGAGCGGTTTCCGTATCTGTGACGAAGTACGAGTTGACGTCCTATTCATGGTAGTGGCTTTCGGAAGCCTCTTTGTCAGATCAGACCTACCATGATCCGCCCTCCGAATCCCAGTGAATCCCGATCAGGAGTCTCTCAATCTCCGCCCTGCTGGGCCAACGGTCAGTTCCAAAGCTATCCAATACTCTAGGGGGCCGCAGTCTGGTCTTTTCTACGTCTTCCTGCAGGATAGGATGCGGTGCAAGAGAAACGGCCTCAGCGTAGCAGAGAGTCGATCGCCCCTGATACTTCCTCCTCCTGGGCTGTCATTCCGAGGAGACCGAAAATCGCTCCAGCCTGCTCGTAGTGCCGACGAGCCTCGCCGTGTTTCCCCCAACAATGATATGCCAGTCCCATATTGCTGAGGGTCGATCCTACGACTGATCGATCACCAACCTCGCGTAGGCACACGAGTGCTTGCTCGTAGTACGAAAGGGCCTGCTCGTACTTCCCGCATCCATGATGGGCCGCCGCTACGTTGTTGAGTTTCGCTCCAAGCAGTGATCGATCGCCCATCTTGCGGAAGAAGTCAAGGACCTGCTCGAAGTGCGAGTGGGCCTGGTCGTTCTCTAGGAAGGAGAGAAAGACTTCATCCATGGCGCCGTCGTTTGCCCACCGAATCCCTGGAATCGCAACTCCTGTCGATTCGAGCGGCAGCAGACGCGGCGTGAAGGAGAACGGTAGGTTCGCCTTGAAGAACAGCTGTGCGAAGTCCCTTGAGCGGAAAGACCAGCCCATCCCGCCTAGGGAGCGCGTACACGTAACACCGAAAGGATCGTGGAACCAACCTATGACAGTCATCACTGCCAAGCCCGCGAAGAGCGCACCCACAAGCATCGGGTCGGCCCACAAACCGGAGACTACGACGAGAACTAGACCGATGAAGAGGCCTGTGTGTAGCCGCTTGCGGAAGGCAGTACTCCTTATGACGAACGACAGACACGAACCACAGACTGGCACCTCGTACACGAGTGCAAGCTGGAATGCCACTCTGCCCGTCTCTTTGACTTCAATCGTAGCGCCAGCTGGGCGGGCACATCTGGCGCAGTTCCGTGGGAAGCGGGTCGCCGCTGAGTGCCGAACCCAGACACTTCGACCTCGCAGCTCAACTGACTGAGCTTGCTCCTTCTGACGCATGCGCCTCCTGTTGGAGAGAGCTGCTAGGCTGGGCCTGCAGGCGAAGATCTGATGCCCCCGATCAGCTCCCAACAGCCTGTTCACTACCAGAGCTAGTCTAAACGACGACCTCCAGCGAAAGCCAATGCCGGAAACAGGCGCGAGATTGTCTCCAGGATGTCCAGATTGGCGTCTCAAATCGCCTCGTATGACACAGCTGGCCCATTGGGGTATGCCCACTACTCGGATTTTTGGGGAATTCTCATCAGGCGGAGGTGGAAGAACCGGAAGAAGCTGTCCAGCTCTGGCTCCTCTACGCGCACTCTGCACCGCTACCCCTCGGCACACGCATGGCGCAACTCCTGGATGTCGCAGAAGAGCGGGAAGCAACGCGCTCAGGGCGTTGCCATTGCTCCATGCGCAGCGAATGCCATTCCACATCACCCATTCTGAGTGCTTGCCTTCCGCAGGAGTCCTAGGATCTGTTACGATTGCCAATGAGTGAATGAATGCATCGAGGGAGGCCGGATGAGCCTATTCTCGCGTCGTCATCAGATCGTTGAAGAGACATACCAGAAGGGATCTGTCTCAACGGCCTTGCGTAACAGGCTTTGGTCGGCTTTGCACGAGAACGTCTGGAAGCGGTGGGTCTACGATCCATTCCGGTTCAGGGCCGACGTGACAACTGATTCGGATGTCGTGGAGCGGATAACGAAGGCGCTTTGGCTCGACTATCTCAAGCTCCCCAGCGACGCGATGCCGCCGCACCAGGCTCTTCAGTCGAAGAAGAGCCGATACGGCCTCATACGGCAGCGCTTCTTCACGGGCGATTGGTGGGACGTTCTTGATATCCTGGAATTCGTCCACCTCCATGCTCCAAGTGAGTGGAGTGTCCCACTTGCCACTCACGTCAACCGCTGCCTGGAAGAGGAGAACAGCGCCTACAGATTCGTCGATGGGATGGCAACTGAAGTCGTTTCGTCAATCGATCTGGATGCTATCGACAAGGCTCTTGATGCCCCGATTGATGAGGTACGATACCACCTGGAGAATGCACTCAGGCTGCTCTCAAGTGGCAAGAATCCGGACTACAGCAACTCCATCAAGGAATCCGTCTGCGCGATCGAGGCCATGTCGCGGAGAGTCACGGGGCTTGCGAAGGCGACAGCCGGAGAGTGCATAAGGGTCCTTGAGTCTTCCGAGCGACTTCACCCCGCTTTTGCGAAGGCGTTGGTGGCTATGTACGGCTTCTCCTCTGATGAAGGTGGGATCAGACACGCAATGGCCCCCGGAAACGTCGATCCGACACTCGCCTACGCGAATCTCTTCCTTGTAACAGCATCGGCATTCGTAGGATTCTGCATGGAATGGCTGAGGGAGCAAGGTGGATCAGTCCCGGGAAGCCTGCACGAATCTCCTTCGGCTCGTGATGACCCGGATTCGATACCAGAGGTGGCATGAATGGCACAGAAGACCATCCTAGACAAACTCTTGATCTACATTCCGCAGAGGGAGCAGGCTGAAGACCCAGTGGGAAGGCTAGCGAAACTGGGCGAGAAGAAGGACCGCTCGATCAACTACCTGGTCGTGGAAGCGATCATGGAGTACTCGGAGAGAGAGGAGAAGCAGTAGACAGATGGGCGAAGTACGGTATGTCGAGGACGGTGGCCTAGAACGTGGAGATGGTTGGCGCTAGCAGGTGCTGTCTTGACCCTGCTAGGAAGCTTCGTCATGGTCGGCGACTACGTCTTTCCCGTCTTCCGAGACGCGTTTGGCCATCTACGGGGATTCGCCGCGGCGGAGACGGCCTTGAGTGTGTTGGCCAAGTTGGGGGATCAGGACAAGGACGGAGAGGCTTGCGGAAGGCTCAAGGCTGGTGAGGATGGGTTCCACAGGTTACTAGCCGTCATCCACGGAAGACGCGACGCGTTTCGATCCGGCGACGGAACGCGAACGGAGTATGACACCGGAGACATCACTGAGATTGTCTGCACGCGCGGGGTTGGATACAGCCAAGGAGAAGGTCAGGTGAACGGCCTGTATGTCTCGCTGCGAAGGGAGGGGCGAACCGTCCCGGATGTAGTGGCGACATTCGACCGAGTCGAGGAATGGCTCTCTACAGCGAGAAGCAACTTCTCCCTGTTTTTCGGCTTCAGCCTGATACTGCTCGGGTTCCTTCTCGGCGTTCCACACATGTGGCCTCAGGACCGCCTACCCTAGGCAACACATCAGGGACTCAACATCACTTCGCGATGGCCAACGGTCAGTTCCAAAGCTATCCAGTAGTCTAGGCTCCAGCCTAGGGGATTTGAACTTCCGCAACACAAGCCCTCTTCTGATGCGCAAGAGCGGCTTGGTCCGCAACTCGATGGTGAAGTGCAGGTGAAAGAACGACCAGCTACTCCTCGAACCTCACCAGCATCGGCGTGTGATCGGACGGGCGCTCGCCGGTTCGTGGGGCGAGATCGATCCAGGCTGTGACGGAACGCTCGGCCAGCAGTTTCGTCGCCAAGATGTGATCGATGCGCCAGCCCTTGCCCTGCGCAATGGCATCCTTGGCGCGGTAGTCGTAGTAGCTGTACTGACCGGGGTCAGGGCAATGCTTTCGGAAGACGTCGACGAGGCCCCAGGCCTTGACCGCTTCGAGCGCCTCGGTCACCTGCGGATTGAAGCAGACGTGACCGAGAAGCCGCTTCGGATCCCAGACGTCGATCGGCTCGGGGGCGACGTTGAGGTCGCCGACCCAAAGGAGCGGCTGTTCGGGCGAGAAGCGTGCCTCGAGCAGCGCGCGCAGCCGCTCAAACCACGCGAGCTTGTACGCGTACATCGGATGGTCGACGTCCCGCCCCTGCGGGACGTACGTGTTGACGATCGCGATCCCACCTACCTCCGCGACGATCAGCCTCGACTCGTCGGGAGGGCCGTCGTCGTCGAAGCCGCATCGGAAGTTTTCGATCGGCGTCTTGGACAGGATCGCCACGCCGTTGTAGGACTTCTCTCCGCGGAAGGCGACGCGGTAGCCGGCCTTCTCGATCTCCGCGACGGGAAACTCGTGATCCTGCACCTTTGTCTCCTGGAGGCAGACGACGTCCGGTGCGACCTTCGCAAGCCACGGCAGGAGGACGTGCATGCGCGCCCGAACCGAGTTGACGTTCCACGTCGCGACGACGAACGACACGGCCAAGGTCCTACGCGGGGAGAATCCCGCTGAACGTCGTCACGTCGAGCCCCTCGGAGCGAAGCCGCTCGACGTAGGGGTTGATACCGACCGAGTCGCTGGCGATGTGGCCGGTAACGATCAGCGTCTTCGCCGCTCCGTATTCGGCCTGGAGCTTCTTGGCGTCGTCCGGCCGGCAGTGGATGTACATCACGGTGTCGATCCCGTGATCGAAGTAGGCCTTGGCGACGGGATACCCGCCGTTGGTGCCGGCGCCGTGCGACATGACGACGCGCCCGAGGCGGTGGGTCGCCACCCCAACGCGGATCTCGATCTCCGTTTGTGCGCTTCGAAACTCGCCGAAGGTCTTTCGAAGATGATCGATCAAGTCCTGCGCCGTCTTCTCCGGATCGAGGCTCGCTGCGGCCTCGGCCAGTCGGCGGCGCCCGATCTCGTCGAGCGGGGTATGAATGTTGAGATACGGCATGTCGAGGAGGCGGGCGACCGATGGCACGTGGTCGTAGTTCTGCATCGAGGCAAGGACGCGCCGCGACTCGACGGTCTCTCGCATCGTCTCGGCGGCGACGTCCGCCGGAACCCCCGCCTTCGTCATCTGGTCGACGTGACGGAGAAGGACCTCGTGGTAGCGGAGCATCGAGGTTCCTGCGCTCGGATGGTGGGCGATCGCACAATCGTAGCCCAGGTCTTGCGCCATCTTCAGCTCGGCCTGCTTCAGGTCGATCCCGATGAGGATCTTCTCGATCCCATCGCCGGGATGGTGAATCGCGCTGTCGCCGGGAATCTCGGTCAAGTTCGCCATGTCGAGGGCGATCGCCATCAACTGTTCGGTGTTCACGTGGTGCCTCCTTGGTTGGCTGGGGCGGCTACCGGTCCGCGTCGAATCCTGCGTTGAACGGTCCCGGACTGAATTCCTGCAGACTCGATCCTCCCACGAACTCCCGCAAGATCGAGTTCGACGGAATGCTCTGCGCTTCGTACGGATCGAACCACCAGAGAAGCGCGAGAAGGCGCTCGGCTTCGATCCGATACCGTGGGTCGCGAACCTGAAGCAGGAGCGGCTCGACAAGTGGCTTGAGGACGGCGAGTTCATACCCGAGCGCCGAATTAAACATGACGTCCGCTTCTTCTTGGTACGGGAAGATGTTCCGCTTCTCGCCGGCACGCACGTTCTCCCACATGCCCAGCGTCTCCTCTGCGGAGTACCCCCGATACGCCGCATCGCGCACGGTCCGTCGGATCAGACGCGTGTCGGTGGTGGAGACGCGATTGTGAATGTCCAAGTTCAGCTGGGTCAGCGCACTGACGAAGATGCGGAAGCAGTTCCGCGCAGGGTCCTCAACGAGGAGGTTCGGATTCAACGCGTGGATCCCCTCAACCAGCAGGATCTGGTTCGCCGTCAACTGGACGCGCAAATTGCCGGATCGATCTCCGGTGCGGAAGTCAAATTGCGGAACCGCGACCGGCTCGCCGCGAATGAGATTCCGAAGGTCCGCGCGGATGCGTTCAACGTCGAGCGCCTCGAGTGAGTCGAAATCGGCGTCCTCGCCGTATCGCTCGTGAAGCGTCGCCCTCGGATGGAAGTAGTCGTCCATCGCGAGCGAATACGGCTGCAGGCCGCCGGCAAGCAGCTGAATCGCCAAACGCTTCGAGAACGTTGTCTTCCCCGACGCCGACGGACCGGCGATGAAGACGAGGCGCAATCCTTCCTTGTGCCTGGTCGCAATCTGCTCGGCGATCTCGGCGATCCGCTTCTCGTGGAGGGCCTCGGCGACGAGGACGACTTGTTCAATTCGCCCGCTCTGGATGGCGCTGTTGAGGGAGTCGACACTCCGCATGCCGAGAAGCTGAAGCCACTTCCCGTATTCGTCGAACACTTCCCGCAGCGCCGTGAACTTCTTCGGCGGAAGGAGCTTCGTCGGATCCTCGCGGCGCGGGAAGCGCAGGATGAACCCGTCGGAGAACGTCTCCAGCGCAAACGTCTTCAGAACTCCCGTCGACGGCACCATGTATCCGTAGAAATAATCCGAAACGCCGTTCAGCGAGTACAGATGAAGGTGATCCACCGCACGGGCCTCGAGAAGCCGTGCCTTGTTCTCCTCGCCACGAGAGGCAAAGATCTCCCTCACCCTGTCGAAGGTGTATCGTTCTCGCAGGATCGGAAGATCTTCGGCAACGAGCTCCTCCATTCGAGCCCTAACACGTGAGAGCTCGGGCGACGCAAATGGTTCCCTCCCTTCCACTCGACAGAAGAAACCACCGTGGGGGACGGAATACTCGATGTGCACGCGCGTACCGGGGTGAAGCTCGGAGACGACGACCACCAGGAGGAACGAGAGGCTTCGGCTGTAGATCCGGATACCGTCCGAGCTGGACAGGAAGACAGGCTCTGCGTCGATGTCGGTGACCACTGGCTGTCCGAGCTCCCGAAGCTCGCCGGCGGTGATCGCCGCCACCAGCGGATCGTCCCCGTCCGGGAACGCCGCGCGGAAGAACTCAACGAGCGGCGTACCGCGCGGGGCATCGAAAACACGATCGTCGGGGAGTCGGACCTGGACGTCGTCACGCAGCCGACCCGGCTGAACGTTCGAACGCATCTCTTCCCGGTCTTCCGGCGAACCCACGGTCGTCACCGCTTCGTGCCCCCGCTGACAATCGGGAAGACGGTCTCCCGAAGCTGCTCGATCACGTCTTCCAAGGAGTCCATCGCTTGATCCGATGTAGGCGAAACCTGATCCGGTCCGCGAAGACCGGGTACAACAACACCGAGCGCGGCGGCGCGCTCCGCCCAGGTCGGCGGAATCTCGTCGGGAAGATCCGACTCGACCATCACGCCCCACGCAAGGGTCCACGCGCGCACGACGTTCCCCACGTCGTACCCGCCTCCGCCGAAGGCGAGCCACGGAAGATCGAGGCCGCGAAAGCGTCGGACAGCGCGCTCGAACCCCCGGAGGCTGATCCGCAGGTTCGCCACCGCATCGCCGAGAATCGCGTCGGCGCCAAGCTGCGTCGCGAGCACGTCGGGGACAAACGCTTCGAGGAGCGGCGCGATGACCTCGTCGAAGGCTCGATCGTAGGCTTCGTCCCCGGCCCCAGGGAGAAGCGGAATGTTCACCGCGTACCCTTCCCCGGGTCCGTCACCGATGTCCTCCACGAACCCTGAGCCGGGGAAAATCGTGTATCCGGACTGATGAACCGAGATCGTGAGAACGTCATTGCGGGTGTAGAACGCGTGCTCGACGCCGTCGCCGTGATGCGCATCGATGTCGACGTAGGCGACTCGCTTTCCGGCCCGAAGCAGCGCGTGAATCGCAAGAACGGCGTCGTTGATGTGGCAGAATCCCGAGGCTCGGGACGGCATCGCGTGATGAAGCCCTCCGGACATGTTGAACGCCCTCCGTGCCCGCCCCGCAAGGATCTCGTTCGCGCAGTCGATCGATGCTCCCGCAACCGACATTCCCCAATCGTAGACATCGGGGAAGACGGGGTTGTCTGATGTCCCGAGCCCGTGGTCGAAGAGACTCGGAACCCACATGCCCGAACTCGCGAGCCGCAGCGTCTCGAGGTAGCCCTGCGAGTGAAACGCGATCGCCTCATCCTCCGTGGCCTCCCGAGGGGTGATGACATGCACGCCCTCGACCTCGGTCAGGCCGTAGGCCTCCAGCAACTCGTAGGTCAGCCCAAGTCTGTGGATCTTGAGCGGATGGCCTGAGCCGAAATCGAAGTGCGACAGCGGCCTCGGATCGATCAGGCATGCACCGGTCTCGGCAATACTCGGTTGCGTCATCGTCACACGCCGTCCTCTGCTACAACGCCCACGACTTGATCACGTCCTCGGCTTCGAGACCCCACGGATCACATCCGATCCCGAGGATCCCAGACTCTACCGCAGTCTCGGCCACGGCGTGAAGGGTGGCGCCGAAATTCAAGATCGTAACAGCGACGCCAGCCGAGCAGCTCAGCTCGGCAGCGTACGCCGCCGAGACGGGGACGAAGACGAGAACGTGGTCGGGAAGGCCATCGCCGTCTGTATCGATGGTCGTAAGGTTCGACGCCATGCCTCTCGCGCGAAGCAGGCTGACGAACAGAATGGCCGTGTCTTCGCAGTCGCCGGCGCCGTCGTAGAGCGTCTCGATCGGATAGAGAGGCCACTCCTGGCCCGGAGGATCTTCTTCGTAGCGAACGGCTCCCTGGACGAACGAGAGCGTCCATTCAACGAACGCTTCACCATGGCCCGCGGCCCGATTCCAAAGGACCTCGGCCAGTTCCTCAAGCGTTGGATCATCGACCGGGTCAAGGACGTAGGCCGGGTAGTCGTACCGATCCCCAAACGAGGAACGCAACCGCCCCCGATATGCCTGATACAGCTCGTAGGGAAGGAGCGCGTCCCACTGCTGCGTGTTGCCCTCGTGAATCCATTCGTAGTGCCTTACCACGTATCCATCCGGCACCGGCCGCGCGGTGACCGTTTCGGTCGCCGTTCCGACACCGCCCCGCGAGTCCATCGCACGTAACGTCACCGTGTGCTTCCCCTGCGCGAAGCTGTGGAGCGTGGTACGCCCTCCCGCGGAGTCCCCATCGCCGAAGGTCCACTCGTAGCTGATCGCGTCTCCGTCCGGATCGAACGTCCCCGCCGCATCGAACAGGACCGAGAGCGGAGCGTACCCCTCCCGCGGAGATACGTCGAAATCGGCGACGGGAGGCCGATTCCCCGTCGGAGAGAGACACCCTCCGAGGAAGGCCATCAGGACAACACCCAACGCCAGAACGAGGATGTCCGATCTGTAGCGTCTCGAGACCCTTTGTATCGCACGCATCGCCAAGAGATTGTAGTCTCCATCCCACCCCTTCTCAATGGCTGTAATCCTTTTCCGATCGATGTTTCGAGCCACAGGATCGTTGACCGAGGTTCTCATCTATGCTACCATCGATTCCGCCAGGGGGGCTGGGTCATGTACATGATCATCGTGGGTGCGGGGAGCATCGGGGCAAGCCTGATCGACATCGCTGTCAGCGAGAAGAACAACGTCGTTGTCATAGACGCCAACGGGGATCGCGCCCGCGGGATCCAGGAGCGGCACGACATCACGGTGTTGAGCGCCAATGCGACGTCGGCTGAGACCCTACGGGAGGCCGGAGCGGATCGAGCCGATGCGCTGGTCGTCACAACGAGCGACGACGCCGTGAACCTGATGGTCGTCTCGATCGCCGTCGATCTCGGCGTTCGGTCGATCGTCTCGGTCGTCAACGACAAGGAGCACGCCAACTTCTTCCGGAATCTAGGCGCCAACGTGATGGAGAACCCGGAAGACGTCGTCGCCAACCATCTCTACAACGCAGTCAAGCGGCCCAACGTCAAGGATTTCACACTGCTGCCTCACGGGGCGCAGATCTTTCGGCTGGAGGTCGCCGCGAAATCTCCTCTCGTCGACCGATCGATCGCCGAGAGCCGCCAACGCGCGACGGTTCCCGAGTCGATGCGCGTGTTGGCCGTCACGCGAGACGGCCAGCAGTCGATCGTCGAAGAAGATGCCGTAATCCAGGAGCAGGACGTGCTCACCATCTTCACTCTCGATCGTGTGAGTGACGATCTGATCGAGAAACTGACCGGATGAGTCCCTCCATTCTCCGCGCGCGACAGGATCTGCACATCATCCTTCGCGATCTCGGGCTCCTTGTCCCCGTCGTCGGCGTGATGGCGATCCTCTCCCTCGCCGTCCCTGGCGCGTTCGGAGAGCACTACGCCCTAGTCCCGTTGCTCATCACGGCCGGTGTCTCGTTCCTCCTCGGCGCTGCGCTCTACTTCCCGTTTCGGAATGCCGGCGAAACACGCCTGAAGCACGGCATGATCATCGCCGCGTTCGGTTGGCTCCTCGTCGCGGCGCTCGGCTCCTTGCCGTTCATCCTCACCGCCCTGTTCGCGGAATCAACAGGCGAGGCATCGCAGACGCTCCTTCACTTCAAGGATCCCGCCAGCGCGTTCTTCGAGGCCGTGTCCGGGTACACCGGAACGGGCCTGACAATGGCCGCGCGAGCCGACCTTCTGCCGAAGACGCTGCAATGGTGGAGGAGCTTCACGGAGTGGATCGGCGGGATGGGCGTCATCGTCCTGATGCTCGCGATTCTCGCCGGCCCGCGTCCGGGCGCCGCTACCCACAGCCTGTACTACGCCGAGGCCCGGGGAGAGAAGATCCATCCGAGCATCCGTACGACCCTTCGAACGATGTGGTGGATCTTCCTCCTGTACACGTTCATCAGCGTCATCGCGCTGTGGGGCGCCGGCATGCCGATGTGGGAGTCGGTCAACCACGCGATGACGGGAATCTCAACGGGCGGGTTCAGCGTAATGGCCAACAGCATTGCGAGCTACAACAGCGTGGCGATCGAGCTTGTGCTCATCCCAATCATGCTCCTCGGAGCGATCAGTTTCGCCGTTCACTACCAGATGATGCGCGGGCAAGGCACGATCCTCTGGAGGGACTACCAGACTCGCTGGCTCCTCGCGCTCACGCTGGGCGGCGTCGTGTTCTTGGCCCTCGAGAACCTGCTCAGCATGACGGCAGCTGAGGCGATCCGATCCTCCGCATTCCAGTTCACATCGGCCATTACATGTACGGGGTTCCAGTCGGCCGACATCGCGTCGTGGAGCGCCACCGCGAAGCTCCTCCTCGCCGCCGGAATGTTCGTCGGTGGGGCGGCCGGGTCGACGGCGGGCGGGATCAAGGTGATGCGCATGCTCGTTCTTATCCGAGGCGTCCAGTGGCGATTCCGCAAGATCGTCGCGCCGCGCGGGGCGATCGTTCCGTTCCGCTTGGGACCGACGTCGGTCGATGATGCGGACGTCGGACAGCGCTTGGAGGACGCATCGCTGATCATGTTCCTCTGGTTCATCCTCCTCGGGCTGGGGATTGTCGTTCTCCTGCACACGACGTCCTCCGGCTACACACTCTCCGACGTCATTTTCGAGGTGGCCAGTGCCCAAGGGAACGTCGGTCTATCGGTCGGAATCACCAGCCCGACCATGCCGCTCCTAAGCAAACTCGCCCTTTGCTTCAACATGTGGATCGGGCGCCTCGAGATCATCCCCGTCTTAATGCTCGTCCGCGCCCTCTTCGTCGGCATCCAATAGCTCGATACCCCGGCCGTCGAGCACGAAACGCGCGACGCGCGCGGGCCAGGTCGCGGTATACTGGGACCCTACGAGAAAATCCTTCGGGAAGTGTGAAAGGGGAACCGTGATACGAAGATCCTTCGCGTTGTCCGCGTGTCTAGTCCTCCTCGCCGGCTTGGCCTCGATCGCCTACGACCGCAGCGAGTTTCTGTTCCTCGACGAGATTGAGATCGGCATGACCGGGGTCGGAAGGACGGTCGTCGCTGCCGACACCATCAGCGAGTTCGCCGTCGAGATTCTCGGCGTGATCGACCAACCGGGAGACCTATCCGACTTCATCACCGTCCGTGTCAGCGGTGAAGCCATCGGGCGCTCGGGTGGAATCGCTCAAGGGATGAGCGGAAGCCCGATCTACGTCGACGGCAAGATGATCGGGGCCCTCAGCCGATCGGCGAGCTGGTCCAAGGACCTTGTGCCCATCGGACTCGTTACGCCAATCGAGCCGATGCTTGCTGTTCTCGATGCGTCCCAAGTCGCGCACGCCGCCGCCCAACCGCGCGAGCACGCGGTACTGAGCGGCGTCCGCTACGTCGAAACGACGTCGGCGCCTTCCGCGGAGATGCTTGCCGCATCTCCGGACGCGATCTTCGGTTACCGAGCATCGACGCCCATTCTCACCCGCGGCCTTTCCGACCGTGCGCTGCAAACCCTGATGGGCGGGCTGTCGGTGACGGAGACCCCGTTCTTGCTCGTCGACAACTTCTTCCCGTCCGCTATCGCTCCCGAGGCACTCGGCTTGAGCAGCCTGGGGCTGTCGCTCATTCCCGCCGCGGGAACCGGCGCAACAAGCTCGATCGCGCCCTCGTCACTCGAACCGGGAAGCGGAATCGGCGTCGCGCTCGCCACGGGCGACGTCTCAATCGGTGCACTGGGCACGCTCACGTACCGCGACGGCGACGCGCTCGTCGGTTTTGGCCACCGGTTCATCTACAACGGCGAGTCCCGCTTCCCGATGATGACCGTCTCGATCATCGACACCATGAAGGCGTTCGACGCTTCCTTCAAACTCGGCGTGTTGGGGACGACCATCGGGACCATCTTCGAAGATCGCGTCGCCGCCATCGGAGGCCGGATCGGCGACCCGACCGTTGGGGTCAGCCTCTCACTCAGCGCGGCCGATCTCGACAGCGCTCGCGGGGAAGCATTCTCCATCGAGTTGGTCGACGAGCCGAGGCTGATGCCCGAGCTGCTGCTGTCGACGGGGCTTGAAGCCATCGATACGACCCTCGACCGAATCGGTCAGGGAACGGTCGTCGTGACCTATACGATCGAAGGCGCCGGAATGCCTAGCAGCCTGGAACGGCGAGACACGTTCTTCAGCGCCGTCGACATCGCCGTCTTCCCTCCACTGCAGCTCGCAGGCATCGTCGCCGCCCTCCAGTACAACGAGTTCGTCGATCCCGAGATCACGCACATCACCTCGTCGATGGAGTTCACCGAAGAGATCAAAGGGATCCGGATCAGCAACCTCGAGATCGACTGGCTGACCTATGAACCGGGCGAGGAGGTTCAGTTCCGTGTCGCGCTGCAAACCTACAAGGGCGATTCACTCACTCGCTCCGGCGTGATCACGATCCCCCCGGAGCTGCTCGCCGACCGCATCATGATTCGCGCGTACGGTGGGCCGAGGTACCTCGAATCCGGAGAGACGCCTGAGGTGCTGGAAGGACTGGGCGACTTGATCGAGGCCATCGAAGATCTCCCCAGCTACGAGACCCTCACCGTCGAGCTGTTTGCCGTCGATCCGTTCGCGGCCCGTTCGGATGCGCTGTTCGGCGTAGACGAGGTCACGTTCGAGTTCCCCGGGTACGTCGTGTACGGGGAACGCGAAGTGAGTGCACTCCTGTTCGTGTCGGAAGAGAACGGAAACTCCGAGCCGGGCTGGTAGACGTAGGATGTTCTCCGTCAGCGAGATCGCGGCCATCGTTCGCGGGCAGCTGGCGGCCGAGAGAGCCGAGACCCCCGGCCGGATCGTCCACGACTCTCGGCGCGTCGAGGAAGGCGACCTCTTCGTCGCTCTTCGCGGAGCCCGGACCGATGGCCACGCGTTCCTCGACGAGGCCTTCGAACGCGGCGCGTGCGGAGCGATCCTGACGAACCGATCCCTTGCTCCCAAGTCGGCACGCGGTCTGATCGTCGTCGCCGATCCGCTCGCCGCACTCCAGACCCTCGCCTCGGCGTGGCGCGCGCTTCTGCCCGGGACGATCGTCGCCGTCACGGGCAGCAACGGAAAGACGACGACGCGGTCTTTCCTCGCGCACCTACTTCGCGGGACCTGGAACGTCCACGAAGCCCCCGACAACTACAACACCGAGGTGGGGCTTCCCCTCGCGCTCCTCGCCATGCCCGCCTCGGCCGAGGTCGGCGTCTTCGAGCTCGGGACGGAGGCGCCCGGGGAGATCGCTTCCCTCGCCGCGATCCTCCGCCCGACGGCCGCGATCCTCACCGGCATCGGGCCGAGCCATCTCGCGGGATTCGGATCCCTCGACGCGATTGCCGAGGAGAAGTGGAGCCTCATCGACGCGATGCCTCCCGAAGGCCTGGCGTTCGTTAACGGGGATTCGGCCCACCTTCTCGACCGCATCGAAGGCTCGCACTGCGAGCTGCACGCGGTCGGATTGGAGGCGGGTCGATTCCGCGGTCGCGTCATCGAGGAGGTTCCGCAACTCATCGTCGCGGCCGACACGCCTCCGATGCGACTCGACACGAAACTCGTCGGCCGCCACAACGCGGGAAACGTCCTCCTCGCCGTCGCTTGTGCCCGCCGGCTCGGCCTGCCGGCGGATACGCTGCAGGAGCGCGCGATCGCGTTTGAACCGCCAGCGCACAGACTCCGACCCCTTCGTGTGCCGTTCGGGTTCGTCCTCGACGACACCTACAACGCCAATCCCGCGTCGACGGAGGCCGCACTGCACGTGTTGGCCGCATTCGGCGAACCGGGAACGCACCGGGTCTTCGTCTTCGGGGACATGCTCGGCCTCGGAGACGGCGCCGGAGACCTTCACGGAAGGATTCTCGACCTGGCCCTCGAACTCGGAATCGACGTGATCCTTCCCGTGGGGGACCACGCCACGGCCACTTGCCGAAACTCGGGGTCGAAGCGGATCGTCTCCGCCTTGCCCGAGGAGCGACTGCCCCGCCTCCGAGAGCTCCTCTCCGGCCCGGAGGAGGCCGTCATGCTCGTCAAGGGGTCACGGGCACTCGGGCTCGAGACACTCGTCTCGGACCTCCTGGAAGACGGGTGAGGGCGCCTCACACCTCTCTAGCTCGCCAGGTCATCGAGGAAGCAGGAGACCAACCGGAACTCGTCGACGTCAACGAGACCCTGATCCGTCAGCTTGAGGTGCGGGATCACCGGAAGGGCGAGGAACGAGAGGGTCGCGAAGGGCGCCGGGAGGGAACAGCCGAGCCGGCGCGCCGCCTGAGTGAGTTCCTTCGAATCCGCGGCGACTTCAGAGAGCGGTCGATCGGACATCAGCCCGGCGATCGGCAGGGGAAGCCGCGCGACAACGTTTCCGGCTTCGGCGACGACCTGTCCGCCACCGATTCGCGCGAGCTCCCGTACTGCGACGCACATGTCCTCATCGCACGTCCCGGCCACGATCGCGTTGTGTGCATCGTGGGCCACGGTCGAGGCGAGCGCACCGCTCGCCAGTCCCAGCCCGCGAACGAACCCGATTCCGACGGCGCCGGACGCCTTGTGCCGCTCGACCACGGCGAGCTTGACGATGTCTTGCTCAGGATCCGACACGACCTCGCCGCCCACGCAAGGGAGGGTCACTTCCACGGCGTCGGTGATGACGTGGTCACCGCCGACCGCGAGAGCGCGCACTCGTCGTTCCGTCCGAACGCCGGAGTCCAGGCGGAACGACAGCCGGGCAAGATCGACGCACACGGTATCCAGAACGTGACGATCCGTCTCCGGTGACGCCTCGAACAGCGGGCGCCCGTCGCCGGCCGCGAGGATTCCATCAACGTAAACCTCGCGAACCGCAAACGAACGAAGGTCCGAGAGAACGATCAGATCGGCACGATACCCGAGGGCGATGGCTCCGTGGTCGAACAACCCGTACGTCCGCGCCGGATGGATCGTCGCGGACGCAATGGCTACCTCCGGCCGGACCCCGGCGGCGATCGCTCGTCGCACGAGGTCGTCGATGTGCCCCTCGGCCAGAAGCGACTCGGAATCCCGATCGTCCGTACAGAAGTGGACGAACGGGGCCGTTCGCTCGTCGAGAAGCGGTAGGAGGGCATCGAGGTTGCGAGCCGTCGTTCCCTCGCGAATGAGGATCCTCAAGCCCGCACGCAGCTTCTCGCGAGCCTCCTCGAGCGTCGTGCACTCGTGATCGGTGCGCGGGCCGGCGGCGACGTAGGTCCAGAGCCTCCGGCCCGAAAGGCCGGGAGCGTGTCCGTCGATCGGCCGTCCGCGCGCCACGGCGAGCTTCGCCGCGATGTCAGGTTCGCCACGGATGACGCCTGGGTAGTTCATCACTTCGCCGAGTCCAAGGACACGCTCCCACGAGAGGATCTCGGCAACCTCGTCCTCGCCGAGCGTGGCGCCGCTCGTCTCGAACGGGCTCGACGGGACACAGGACGGAGCCATGAAGTACGCGTGCAACGGAATGCCGTCCGTCGCGTCCAGCATGTAGCGCACGCCGTCCGGGCCGAGGACATTGGCGATCTCGTGCGGATCGGCAATGACGCACGTCGTCCCGTGCGGAACGACGGCTCGCGCAAACTGGGTCGGCGTCAACTGCGAACTCTCGATGTGAACGTGCGCGTCGATCAATCCCGGGACGAGCCACGCCCCGTTCAAATCGCGGATCTCTCGTGCAGCTGCCGCGCCGAAGCCGACGATCCGACCGGCCGCGACCGCCACGTCTCCCCGCCAGAACTCCCCCGAAAACACGTCGAGGATTTGCGCGTCCCTCAGCAGCAGATCCACGTCGCTCCTGGGATCTCCCGTCGATCCCTCCCGTCTACTCATTCGATCTCCTTCACCCTCGAGCCGCCGGCCGTCTTCGCATCCTCGTGTCGCACTTCAGTTGGGCACGGCCCGCTCGACCGTACGAACCCGAGAGATTCGAGCACGCGAGCATCCGAGTACGGGATGCGCTCCCCCGCCACGATCTGGTGCTCCTCGTGCCCCTTGCCGGCGACGAGGACAACGTCCCCCGGCCTCGCCCGCTCGATCCCGCGCCGGACAGCATCCGCTCGGTCGACGCACGTCTCCACCGCGCCGCCCGTCCCCCGAAGCCCGACCGCGATTTCGTCGATGATCGCCTCCGGCGGCTCGTCCTTCGGATTGTCGCTTGTCAGGATCGTGAGGTCGGCCAACCGGCCGCTGATCTCGCCCATCCGCGGACGTTTCGCGCGGTCGCTCCCGCCGGGACAGCCGAACACGGCAACGACTCGATCGTGGACGGATCTGAGCATCTCAAGGATGCGCCGTAGCGCGTCAGGGTTGTGCGCGAAGTCGACAACCGCCGTCACCCCTTCGGGATTCCGGAAAACCGCTCCGCGTCCCCGAATGGCGGGAGCCGTCCTCAGGCGCTCCGCAATCTCATCGAGGGCGACGCCCGAACAGACGGCGACGCCCGCGGCGACCAGGGCGTTCTCGACGTTATGGCGTCCGATCGCAGGGAGCTGAACCATGGCCGTTTCGAGTCCCTGCGCGAGCAGGAACGATGTCCTAACAGCACTCGGTGCGATGTCACGCGCAAGGAGATCGGCGCTGTCACTCAGGCCGACGGTGAACGCTCTGGCTCGAGACGCTGCCAAGATCGCCTCGGCGGCCGGATCGTCACCATGGACGACCGCCCATCCGGCAGGCGCCAATTGGCGGAACAGGTGCGCCTTCGCGTCCAAGTAGCTCTCGAGGTCTCCGTGCAGGTCGAGGTGATCGTGCGTCAGGTTGGTGAACGCGGCGACATCGAACTCCACGGCGTCGAGCCTGCGCTGTTCGAGCCCGATCGACGAGGCCTCGATCACCAGATTCGTTTTCCCTGTTTCGACGGCCGTGCGCGCGACCTGTTGCACAACAAGACTCGGCGGCGTCGTCAATTCCGAGATCCCGCTTTCCGCGTTCGTCACCGTGGTGACGAGTTCGGTCCGCTCTCTCCCAAGAAGGTGCGCGATCCAATGGCAGACCGTCGTCTTCCCGTTCGTTCCGGTGACGCCTACGGTGTGAAGCTCGCGCGTCGGATGATCGAAGTGGTCCGCAGCAAGAGCGGCGAGCGCGCGACGGGCATCGGAGACGACGACGCAGGGCACGTCAAGCGGGATCAGACGTTCGCAGACAACGGCCGCGGCTCCTCGAGCTGCGGCGTCGGCGGCGAAGTGAGCACCGTCTCGGGCGGTTCCCGGGACGGCGACAAAGAGGTCGCCGGGCTCGATCTGCCTCGTGTCCTCACTGATTCCGGTGACGAAAATCCCGTTCCATTCGGCCTCAACTTCGATGCCGAGCATTCTCGCCAGATCGGACAGACGCTTCCGATTCCGCACAATCCCCTCACATGCGGTACATGTAGATCGGGTACCCGCCCTTCGCCTCGCCTGTCGCTGTCGGCGTCCATCCCCACATCGGGTGATAGTACGAGACGACGCGGGCTCCGCTTCTCAATTCCTTCTTGAGGCGCGTTTGCAGCTTGAAGTTCGCGGTCGCCGACAGGAAGAGAATGACGACATCGGCATCCGAGACGTCGAAGGCGTACATGTTCCCCTGGGCGATCTGCGCGCACCCCTTGAGGCCCGCAAGCAGGATCCACAACCGGCCCCACAGAACGCGAAACGGATCGATCTCGACCCCGGTCGCGCGAGCTCCGAACTCCCGCGCGGCAGTAACCACGAACCGCCCGTCGCCGCATCCCAAGTCGACGACGTGTTCGCCTTCCTGGATTTCAGCAAGGAAGAGCAAGCGCCTCACGGTGACGCGATCGGTCGGCTGCCACAGGGCGTCGAGCGTGAAGTTCCAGGCGGCCCACAGAAGCGTGAGCCCACCGAGGACGATGCCGATCGTCCATCCCATCTAGAACCGCAGTTGTACGCCCGCTTCGTAGATCGGGCCGGTCGTGATCCCCGCGCCCGACCAGCGAATGAGATAGCGAATCTGTCCGTAGAGCGCCACAGACTCGAACAGGATCACCCGCACGCCGGCGACGCCTTCGACAACCACGCCAGTCGAAAATGGCGGCGGAGTCAGTGCAACGCCACCTCCGAACCCGACGAACGGATCGACAGGCGGGACTGGGTAGTGATACAGGAGCGTCCCCGTCGCCACCATCAATCCCGCGACCTCGTCGGTCGCGATGCCGGCCTCCGCCCGCAGATCGAGCGAATCGGTGATCGCCGTCTCGGTCAGCGCGCTGATGATCAGAAGTCCTGTCGGGTCAAGGCCGAAGCCTACGCCAATCGTGGTCGCCGTTGCGCTCATCCCGAGAAGAATCACTGCAAGAACGCCCCGCACGATCGCTGATCGTCTCATGGTTCCCCCCTCTCTCTCTCGAACCGAACGAGAACCCGGATCAGATGTCGAGCGCCGTGATCTTGTCGCTGTTCTCCCAGATGAAGTCCCGCCGAAGCGCGACATCGTTCCCCATCAGTGTGGAGAAGATCTCATCGGCCTCGAGGGCGTCGCGAATCTCGATCCGCTTGAGAATCCGGTTCTCGGGATCCATCGTCGTCTCCCAAAGCTCTCGCGGGTTCATCTCTCCGAGTCCCTTAAAGCGCTTCAGCCCGAAACCGCCTCCGTGCTCTTCGCGGTACGCCTCGAGCTCATCGTCCGTGTGAAGGTAGGTGATCTTTTTCCCGTTCTTGATCTGATAGAGCGGCGGCTTCGCGATGTAGACGTACCCTTCCTCGACCAGCTTGTTCAGATAGCGGAAGAAGAACGTGAGGATCAACGTGCAAATGTGCGCCCCGTCAACGTCCGCATCCGCCATGATGATCAGTTTATGGTAGCGTAGCCGCTGCGCGTCGAACTCCTCACGAATCCCCGTGCCGACCGCGGTGATCATCGCGTTGATCTCCACGTTGTCCAGGAGCTTCGCCAGGCGCGCTTTCTCCACGTTGAGAACCTTCCCGCGCAACGGAAGAATCGCCTGGAAGGTTCGATCACGACCCTGTTTTGCGCTTCCCCCCGCCGAATCTCCCTCGACGATGAACAGCTCGCTCGCCGACGGATCGCGGTTCGAGCAGTCGGCCAGCTTCCCGGGAAGAGCCGTCGACGCCAACGGACCTTTTCGCCGAGCCATTTTCCGTGCCTTGGCCGCTGCCATGCGAGCGCGCCCCGCATGAATCGACTTCTCGATGGCGGAACGCGCGATCTTCGGCTTCTTCTGGAAGAAGAGCGCAAGCTGTTCTTGAACGATGTTTCCGACGATGCTGGCGACCTCTGGGTTCCCGAGCCTCGTCTTTGTCTGTCCTTCGAACTCCGGCTCCGGGATCTTCACGCTGATGATCGAGACCAATCCCTCACGGATGTCCTCCCCGCGCAGGTTTGGGTCCTTCTTGGTCAGGATCTTCTTCTCACGCCCGTAATCGTTCATGAACTTCGTCAGCGACGACTTGAAGCCCGTGAGATGCGTCCCGCCATCGATGGTGTTGATGTTGTTGGCGAACGCGTAGATCGATTCGTCGTACGCACCCGTCCACTGCAGCGCGATCTCGATGTCGATCCCCGACTCGCTTCCGTGCACGTAAACCGGCTTCGGGTGGATCGGCTCCTTCTTCGACGCAAGCTCCTCGACAAACGATACGATCCCGCCCTTGTTCTGGAACCTCCGCGTGACGTCGGCGGCCTCGTTCTCCAGAATGATGAGCAAGCCGCCATTCAGGTACGAGAGCTCGCGAAGCCGATGCGAGAGCTTCGGGAAGTTGTAGCGGATCTCGTCGAAGATCTCGTGATCGGGAAGGAACGTCGTCTCCGTCCCCGATCGATCGCTCTTGCCGACAATCTCGATCTCGCCGAGCTTCTCTCCGCGCGAGAACTCCTGGCGGTAGACCTTGCCATCCCGGTGCACGTCGACCCGAAGATGCTCGGACAACGCATTCACGACCGAGACGCCGACGCCGTGAAGTCCGCCGCTCACGTGATAGCTCTTGTTGTCGAACTTGCCCCCGGCGTGGAGCGTGGTCATGACCAGCTCGAGCGCGGGGATTCCGGTCTCTGGATGGATGCCAACCGGCATGCCGCGACCGTCGTCGACCACCGTCACTCGATTGTCCTCGTGGATGATGACGCGGATCTCCGAACAGTAGCCCTCGAGGACCTCGTCGATGCTGTTGTCGACGACTTCCTCGATCAAATGCATCAGGCCGCTCTGCCCTGTCGACCCGATGTACATCCCGGGTCGGAGGCGGACCGGCTCAAGCCCTTCTAGAACCTTGATCTGATCGGCCTCATAGGTTTGAGAGGCCTGTTGTTGCTTCGCCATGTCACCACCCGGACGAATTGTAGCAAAACGCAGACTGGATTTCAATCGTAGGCGTTTCGAGGTCCTCGGAGAGAAGCCGGCGTTTCGCCCCCCCAGGCAATGCGTCCACGCGGACGGAAGAGCCTCGGGAAAACGCTGTTGGAATCAGGAAAAACGACTGATCCAGCGTACCGATGGCCGACCTAAGTCCCGGTTCTTCCCCTCCACGACCCGGATTCGACGCCGAATCAGCCGATCGACGCCTCCAAAACGGCGCGTGCGTGCAGCCGCGTCGTGTCGAGGACGGGAACGGGGAGCTCATCTTCCACGCCCAAGAGCGGAAGCTCGGTGCACCCCAGGATGACAGCGTCGGCTCCTTCGCCGATGAGGGCACGAGCGATGTCCAGGAGCACCGTCTTGGACTCGGCGGTGACGAGACCTCGACTCAGTTCCTCGAAGATGATTCGATCGATCGCCGTCTGGCCGCCGACGGACGGCACGATCAGCTCGATACCATCCTTCGACAGTCGTTCAGGGTAGAACGAGCCGGCCATGGTGAGCCGCGTACCCAGGAGCGCCGGGCGCCGACACCTCAACTCCAGCAGGCGATCGGCGGCGACATCGAGGATCGAGATCATCGGCATCGGCGCCGATGCGCTTACCTGGTCGAAGACGCGATGGAACGTGTTGCTCGCGATGAGACCGATCTCGGCGCCGGCGGCGCCGAGCGCGCGAAGCCCCTCGATCACCGCGCAGGCAAGCGCCGGCCAATCCTCCGCGTTCATCCACTCGATGAAACGCTGAAACGTGACGCTGTAGATGACGATCTCGGGGTACCCGTGATCCCCGAACCGCTTCGTGTACTCTCGCGTCAAGTAGCGGTAGTAATCGACGGTCGACTCCGGCGAGGTTCCCCCCAAGATGCCAATCCGCTTCATCGGATCCCCGGTTGCCTACTGGTGCGGCTCGACGACGGCGAGGACCTCAGGGAAGTCGACCCCAAGTTCCCGCAGCTTGGCGACCGTCGGCACCCCGTTCGCAGTCCATCCGCGCCGCTTGTACACGGCGTCGATCAGCTGCTCGTATTGATCCTCGCGGAACGCGCGCAGCTTTCTCACCTTCTCCGTGACGGAAAGCCCCGCCGGGTCGACGCCAACCTTCTCGCGAAGCTGCTCGTCGTAGCGATCGGCTCGAGACTCGTACTCCTCCTCGGTCACAGGTCCGGCCGATCGATACGGAATCGCGTCGTGTTCGCGCGTTCCGAAGCCCATCCGTACGCTGAACACCCGTTGGAAGTTGTAGACGCGCTCGGATTGCGTGATCAAGTCCTCGGGCTTGACCTCGACGCCCGTTACGCCGGAGAAGACCTCGCAGTAGTTGTCGACGTGTTCGGGGACCTTCGCCGGCTCGGCCGTCTGTGCGTTGTTGACCGGCTCGATGTCGTTCCAGGGAAGCTTGCAGTGCCCAACGAGGCCGAACCATGTCCGCCACATCGGGAAATAATGAAGCGCCTCGGCCTTGTCTTCGAACGTGGGAATCTGATTGTTGACCATGTCCATGAAGATCAGCCATGCCTCATCGTGCTGCGGCCCTTTGAGCGCGAGGCCGTAGCCACCCTGCATAGCCAGCGATTCCTTGGTGACATATTCGGAGTACTCAAGCCCCTTGGCTTCCATGCCAATGTCTTGCATGAAGGCCAGGTCGGCACCGTATTCGCGCGCGAACGTCTCCTTCATGCGACGAATCCCTTGACCGACGATCACGCCAAATCCGTCTCCACGACCCATCTGATGGAGGACCTCCAACGCCGCTTCCGCATTCCCGAAGTGAAGATCCAACCCTCCGGTCTTCTCGGCATCGAGGATGCCGTTCTCGTAGCACTCCATCACGAACGCCATACCGGTGGTGTAGGAGATGGTGTCGATGCCGTAGGTGTCACAATAGAAGTTCATTTCGAGCACGAACTCCGGGTCGAAAACGCCCATGTTGGCGCTTCCACCCGCCGTCTCGTACTCCGGACCATCCACCAGTACACGTGACCCCTTGTAGGGTCCTGTCTTGAGCAGAAAGTTGTCTACAGCGTGGGAACAGGACATGGTGCACCCGAGCCAACAGCCGTCTGGCATCCCCTGGCCGAATCGCTCGCGCCACACAGGAGACGAGATGTTGCCGGATTCCGGGTGGCGGCCGAACTTGTAGTTATGGGTCGGGAGCAGGTCGTATTCGTCCATGATCTCGATGAGATGAGACGTACCCACACGGCGCATGTCGCACTGGCTGGTATCGAGTTCCAGGATCTCCTTGGTAATGCGCGCGCCCACTTCCTGAATCCGTTTCAGATCGGCAGGATGGTTCGAGTCGGGGGCTACAGCCGGGCTCTTGACAACCAAGGCGGCAATGTTCTTGTTGCGGAACACGGTTCCAGTGCCCCCGCGGCCGGCTTGCTTGACGCGCAATGCCTCGCGCTTGAGATCGAAGAAGCTGAAGTTGAGGCAACCCCAGCGAGTGTTCTCGGCCCCCGCGCCCGCTGACACGGTTGAAACGGCGGCCACATCGCGCCGGTTGTCGGAATCGGCGAATTCGTGCATCAGCTTTTCTGCGAACACGTGCGTGTTCATGTCAGCATCGGAACAGGCAAGTAACTGCACCGCTCCCTTGACACCATCGATGAACACGATGACGTCTTCGGAGGCCTTGCCCTGAAGCTCGATGGCGTCCCATCCCGCAAACTTGAGATAGGGACCGAAATACCCACCGGCATTGGAATCGATGACGCTTCCGGTTAGCGGCGACAGGCTGACCACAATGGACTTGCCCGAGCCGGGGTAGTTGGTGATCCCGCCGACAGGACCCGAGGAGATGACAATCTCGTTCGCCGGATCGTCCCACTTCGTTGTCGGTTCGACCGCGTTCCACAGTCGCCAAAGGCCGAATCCCCGCCCACCGATGAAAACGTCCTTCATCTGCTCGGTGACCGGTCGCTCCTCGATCGCACCGGTCCCGACGTTCACGTAGAGCGTCTTCCCGGTGTAGCCGCGCTCGACCGACGTCGGTTCGTACGCCCATTCCGCGATCACGCGGTATCCCGCTGGTGCCGTCATCTGTTCCTCCTCGAACGTGCTGCGGCCGACAGAGCCGCCGACCGTCGGATCTCGGCGTGAAGTGTAGAGGAGACATGCGGCTTCCTCAATCCCTGATCCTGTCTTGCGATTGCTGTCAGCTCGCTGGCGGCCGGTTGCCTCTGGAACCTGCCCTCTCTATCCTCTCCGGCAAGGGAGGAACGAAATGGACCGAGATCGGATTGCGAAAGGTGTGCGCGAAATCCTCGAAGCGATGGGACGCGAGCATCTCAAACCCGAGGTTCTCGAGAACACGCCCAGGCGCGTGGCCGAGATGTATGCGGAGTTCTTCGCTCACATCGATCGGAGTCCCGCCGACGTCCTCGATGTCGTCTACCAGGAGGAGTACCAAGAGATGATCGTCATGAAGGACATCTCGTTTTACTCCATCTGCGAACACCACTTCCTCCCGTTCGTCGGGACCGCCGATGTCGTCTACGTTCCGCAAGCTGGTCGGATCGTCGGAGCGAGCAAGCTCGCCCGTGCCGTGGACATTGCGGCCTCACGTCCACAGCTTCAGGAGCGGCTGACCCAGCAGATCGCCAACGCGGTCGTCGAGAAACTCGACCCGCTGGGCGTCCTCGTTCGCATCCAGGCGACGCACTTGTGCATGACCCTTCGCGGTGTCAGGAAGCCGGGGTCGAAGATGGTCACCTCAGCGATCCGCGGAAGCTTTTACCAAGACCCGGCCCAGCGAAGCGAGGCCCTCGCACTCATCTCCTAGCGCAACGTCACCCACCGCGATTCGACCGCCACCGATCGATGTCGAATCGCGAGCGCCTGAGGTGCTTACACCTCAGCCGCCGATGCGCCAGGCGGCGATTCGCGGGTCGTCACGATCGAGCGCGGCCACTTCGACCCTTCGGCTTGCGCCCTGGTCTCGGACGTCAAACGCCACCAACGCCCCTTCATCCACGTCGCAGTATCGGGCGGCAAGCGAGGCGACGAGGCGAAGCTCCTCGTCCGTCGGATCTCCCTCGATGAGCGTTGTTGGGCCCATCACCTCGGCGGGGTCGATTCGAATCCGCCCTTCGGCAAGCCCGGCGAGCGCCTCGTTCTCAGACTCGTTTCGCCCAATGATCGCTTTGGCCCGCTCCGATACGCGGAAGTGCCTTCCACAGCGCAGAAGGCGGAACTGCTCGAGATCCACCGAATCCCTACCGAGATGGTCGAACGCATCCCGCAGACGAGCCGCGTACACGCGCTCGGTCAACACACAGCCCCCGGCTGACTGCGGATACTCCGTGATCCCCAACTCGGCGGCGAGCGTGATCTGCTGCTGCCGACTCCGCCCTTGGATGGACAGCAGATCCTCCTTGCGCAGCCATCCCTTCGTGATCGGAAGGGTGTCGGGAAGAAGGTTCGCTGAGAGGGGACGAAGGAGCCGATTGCCCAGCCCGCTCTCCTCGGCGACGCGCATCAGCTCCCTGTGATGCTGCGACTTCGGACGCTGGCCGAGGACCTCGCCGGTGATCACAAACTGCGCGCCCTCCTCCTCCATGACACGCTTGGCGACCTGCAGCAAGAAGATGCGGCAGTCGACGCACGGGTTCATCCCCTTCCCGTATCCGTACTTCGGCCGGCGAACCGTCTCCAAGTGATCGACCGACGCGTCGACAATGCGCAACGGAAGCTCGAGCCGGTCCGCGACCTGCTGGAGCCGCGCGCACTTTTTCTCGCTGGCAGAGAAGAAGTGCTGAACGTGCAGCAGGATCACGTCGATCCCAAGGCCCTTGACCAGGGCTGCAGCCACGATGCTGTCCAAACCGCCCGACATGGCCGCGATCGCCTTGGCGGTCTTCGTCGCGGGACCTACATCTACATGACCGGAGTTCTTCATCATCCCTTCACATCCTGCGAGAATGATCAATCGGACAGTGAGATCCACATTCTTGCCAAGGAGGCACATCATGCGCAAGTCTTTGTCAATTGGCGTCATTGCCGCGTTCATCCTCGCCACGGGCGTAACCATCGCCTGGGTAGGGATTCCCGAAGGACACTTGTCCGTCGCGTCGACGTCCGCCGTCGCGCAGACGACGGACGTCGATCAGTCGATCACCGACTCCGGCCAAGCAGCGATCAAGGGGGCCATCGCGCGCGTCGGACCCGCCGTCGTACGCGTCGACGTCACCGGGACCGTCAGCACCACCAATCCCTTCTCCGATTTCTTCGATGACCCGTTCTTCCGCCGGTTCTTCGAATTCGACACGAGCCCGCAGGAACAGGAGACCTACTCCGTCGGGTCCGGCGTTGTCTTCGAACACTCCGGGGAGAAACTCGTCCTCACCAACGCACACGTCGTCGATAGCGCGGACACGATCCAGCTAACGGACCCCGATGGAAACGTCTGGACGGCGACCGTCATCGGCTCCGACGAGCTTCTGGATGTCGCCGTGCTCCGCGTCACAGGAGACACCGGCCCGTTGTTCGCCGCCACGCTGGGCGACTCCGATACGATCGAGATCGGCGACTGGGCCATCGCGATCGGCAATCCGCTCGGACTCTCCTATACCGTGACCCTGGGCATCATCAGCGCGACCGACCGAGACATCGCGAAGCCGAGCGGCGTCGGAACCTACTCGAACCTGATTCAGACCGACGCGGCGATCAACCCCGGCAACAGCGGCGGCCCGCTTGTGAACGCAGCAGGCGAGGTCATCGGCATCAATACCCTCATCGCACGCGGGAACGGAGCCGGAGTCACAATCGAGGGGATCAACTTTGCCATCGCCATCAACGGCATCGCGGACATCCTCGATCAGCTCGTCGAGACGGGCCTCGTCTCACGCGGTTGGCTTGGGGTTCAAGTCTCCGACGTCACGCCGGTGACGGCAGAGGAGTTCGGAGTCGATCCGGAGAGGGTCGGCGCCCTGATCGTGCATACGTTCCCCGGAGATCCGGCCGACGTCGCGGGAATCGAAATCGGCGATGTCGTGGTGCGTATCGGTGACGCCACGATCGAGTCCTCGGACGACCTGATCAGCGAGATCGTGCGTCTCGGAGCGGGGGCACAAGTAGAGTTCGAGTTCCTTCGCGAAGACGAGACGATCATCGTCGACGTGCTGCTCGATGAGCGACCGGCCGAAGATGTCCTAGCTTCCTACGAAGGAAGCGCACCGCCAGACCAACCCGAATCCGTCTCTGCCTTCGGCATCACGGTGGGCCCAATCACGGCGATCGTCGCGCAGCATCTAGGATTGAATTCGACAGATGGCGTCGTCATAATGGACGTTGCCGCCAGCAGCCGCGCTGGGATTGTCGGCCTCGCCGAGGGTGACATCATCGTCGAGGTCGATCACGAGGCGATCGTGTCGGTCGAGGACTGGAACCAGGCTGTCTCGGAACTCGATGAAGGCACTCAAGTCGTGCTCACGGTCCTGCGCAACGGACGACTAAGCTTCGTCAGACTGTAGGTGCGGCGGGTTGTCCGCGCGCGATCCTAGATCGCGGGCGGGTAGCACATCGGAGAGTGGCGCAGCTTGGTCAGCGCGCAGCGTTCGGGACGCTGAGGCCGCCGGTTCAAATCCGGCCTCTCCGACCACCCGCGGGAGTAGCTCAATGGCAGAGCTCTGGCCTTCCAAGCCAGTGATGCGGGTTCGATCCCCGTCTTCCGCTCTCGCTGTGTTGTTGCGTGCAATGCGGGCGTCCGAGAGGAGCCTGAAACGCCACGGACGACCGCCATTGACAACGAAACACGTCCGACGCACACTGGCTGCGAAACACGTGACCGATGAAGTCAGTGGGGCCTGAGGAGCCACGGAGTTCGAAGGAAGAACAAGCGCGAGTTTCGCTCTGCAAAACTCGCACGAACTCAAGGTTTCCTTGAGAAGCGAACGACCACGACGTTTGAGCTATGCTCAAACTCGAAGCAACCCGAAGGGTTGCCAGGCGCCCGTAGCTCAGGGGACAGAGCAACGGCCTTCTAAGCCGTCGGTCGGAGGTTCGAATCCTCCCGGGCGTGCAAGGAAGCTATGGGGAGCGTAGCGCAGCCGGTTAGCGCACCAGGTTGTGGTCCTGGGGGTCGCGGGTTCGAGTCCCGTCGCTCCTCCCAGAAAGACGGTTCGTAGGGTTCATTGAGTTCATGACGTCCCGAAACGAGAACCAGCCGGGAGTTTGCGAATGCAAACTCCAACGGACTGAACGCTTCTTCGAGAAACGATCGAAGACGATGTTTGAGCCACGCTCAAACTCGAAGCAACCCGCAGGGTTGCCATGCGCCCGTAGCTCAACTGGATAGAGCATCGGTCTTCGGAACCGGGGGTTGGGGGTTCGAGTCCCTCCGGGCGTAC
>CAZMYM010000032.1:0-26882 GCA_964570515.1 uncultured Thermotogae bacterium
TCAGGCCCCTATTCCTGAATCGCTGAGACGACCTCGCCCCAACCCGCCCATCGCAGCCCGCAAGAACCCGAACCCTTCCCGATTCGCAGGAACTCTGGCCGTGTCTCTCGAAGCTGAGGAGTCCGGCGACACTTGCCTCGCCTCAAGAAGCGTGGATCGAAGCCATCGAGTTGAGTACTGTGTCCCCGGAATCCCCGAGTCATCAGCCCGCTCGGGCGAATCGTTCCCTACAGCAGATGTAGCCTGATCGATATGGTCTCGCAGGTCGTTCTTCAAGAGGTCGGGTTGTGCTCGCATCATGAGGCGCATGTATCCATCTACTGAACTACGGAATCGCTCCTATGGTGATGAGTGACGCCGACAAACGCCGAATGAAGAACGCGTTTGCTGGCTGTGGCGTGGTGATGGATGACACTTCGACGCCAGCCCGGCCTAGATCAGCCTTGCCTTCGCTATTCCCGGCAGCATAAGATGGGCCGGACAAAGGGCGGACTCGCATGCGGAACGTCAGCACCTTCAAGCAATGAACTCGATACACTGGTTCGGAGGTGGTTGACATGATCCAGGTCGGCGATCGCGCACCCGATTTCGAGCTGCTGTCGGACACGAGTGAAACGGTGCGATTGGACGACTTCCGGGGCAAGCGGGTGATCGTCTACTTCTATCCCAAGGCGGACACGCCTGGATGCACGAAGCAGGCTTGCGCCATCCAGGATTTGGGGCCGCTGATTCGCGATGCCGGCGTGACGGTGATTGGGATCTCTCCCGACCCAACGGAGAAGCTCGCGAGGTTCCGTGCGAAGTACGGGCTGGACTTCCTTCTCCTGTCCGATCCGGATCACAGCGCAGCCGAAGCCTACGGCGCGTGGGGGAAGAAGTTGATGTACGGGAAGGCGTTTCATGGAATCATCCGGTCTCATGCTGCTATCGATGAGGATGGGCGAATCGTCGAGGTCAAGAACAAGGTGAAGCCGCTCGAGACGGCTGCCCTCTGGGAAGTCTGGAAGGAGCGCTAGGGCAATGCGTCCATGCGCATCCGAGAGCGGGACCTGTGAAGAGAGGTCATGTGGTCTATGAATAGGGCAGAAAGGATGGCGATGGGATCGATCCCCCTGGTTCTCGTTGCAGCTTCCGTGGTCGGATAGGCGGAAAGCTGGAGGGGGAGGCACAGTCCTGGGGCTCCCAACCTTTGGGAGGCTTTGGGGTCAGATCTTGATTCTTAGGGGTCCGGCGTCTATGAAGCCTTGAACGCGGGTCTTCATTCTTAGTGTTTCCTCCGTTGGGCAAGGCTCAGTGTCGAATTCAGGGGACGTGCACCATGACTCCTCAAGGCGTAGTCTGAGGCCAGGTTTGTCTCATCGAATCCGCAGGGACACGAAGAGGGCCTTGCTCATCGAGCGGCGATTCCGATACATTACCGTGTGGGGGTCGACAGGATGAAGATCGAGATCGATCGAGAAGAGGACGGGCGCTGGATTGCTGAAGTGCCAGACCTGCCGGGAGTAGTGGTCTACGGGCAGACCCGCGAGGAGGCCATATCCAAGGTGGAGGCCTTGGCCCTCCGCGTGATCGCCGACCGTCTCGATCATGGTGAGTCGATACCCGAGTTGAAAGAGCTTTTCGCTGTCCCGGCGAGTCCAAGGGACACAAACTTTATCTCTGGCCAGACGTAGAGAATCTCGTCGCTCAGCGCGATCAGTCGCTCATCAAGGCACGTTCTCGAGCCCGAGCTCGCAGTGCAGCGCTCGGACGGTGTCGGTGACTTGATCGGCCGGTATGCAGAACGAAACGTTGTCCTGCGTCGCGGCCTGACCGTGCGACATCCCGGCGTCGCGACCCCGCCAGCGTGTGATCTGCTGCAGATACAGGGCCGGCTCGATATGATGTGAGCTCCCCCCATTCCCGAGAACAAGACGGAGGAACATGCCCGAGAACGCTGACTGTGCCGTGATGGTTCGACCCATGACGCCGGAGGACTACGATCGATTCGTCGCGCTCCACAACCTCGTCTACCCAACAAGGACGAGGACCCTCGAGGAGGTACGCGAGGCTGAGCGGAAACGAGATTCCAAGTACGCGGCAGGGCGATGGGCCGCGTTCGTGGACGACCAGATGATCGGATTCGCCGGCTACGCGCAGTGGACGGGCGAGAGCCACCGAACCTGGTTCCAGGTCAACGTCGTCGTCGATGAGTCGTTCCGCAGGCAAGGGGTCGGTGCGTCGTTGTACGCTCGCCTGTTTGAGGAGTTGGCGCAGCACGATCCGAAGGTCCTCCGCGCTGACGCCTACGAGAACCTTCCTGCCGGTCTGCTGTTCGCGCTGAGTCTCGGGTTCAAGGACGTCTTTCGGGAAGGGCCGTCGCACCTCGATCTCGAGCCGTTCGATGCCGCGCCGTTCGCGCCGTTGCTGGAGCGCCTGGAGAGGGAGGGAATCGAGTTCCTCTCGTACGCCGAGCACCAGGAACGCGATGGCGGATTCGCCGAGCCGCTCTACGTGGCCTACTGCGATGCCTGGAAGGACGTTCCCAAGGAAGAAGAGAGCGAGATCTTGCGGGACGATTGGCAGGAGTGGGTGCTCGACGGTTCGCAGTTGGACTTCGAGATATCGACCGTCGCGTTGTCAGGAGACCGGATTGTCGGATTCTGCGAGGTCGGATCGGCGGCCGAGGGGCGTCCGGTGTACGCCGGTCTCGCCGGTGTGGCCCGACCGGAACGCAAGAGGGGCATCGCGACCGCGGCCTACGTCAAGGCCATTGAGGTCGCTCGACGCCAAGGACATCCGCAAATGCAGACAAGCAGCGGCATCGAGAACGGCGCCATGCAGACCGTCTATCGCAAGCTGGGCTTCGTTCGAGAGCCCGTTTGGATTCAGCTGGAGAAGCGGCTGGAGGAGACGGGCACTGTAGTCTGAGCCGGGGTCATCATTCATGGCGCACAGCAAACGCCATGAATAAAGACCCGACCCCTCGCCCTTGGCCCCTCGCCCTTGCGATGCGCGGGCACATCTCCGGAACCGTCCTGCGTTACGGGTGAAGTCTTGACCGGTCCCTAGACGAAATCCTCTCTCACAAAGCGGCGGTCATCGAGGCGGTAGCCGTGATGGGTGTAGAACCCATGAGACGAGGCGTGATGGTCTCCGCTGTTCAGTTCGATCTGGGTGCATCCTTGAGCGAGTGCCCACGCTTCGGCCTCCTGGATCAGCGCCTTGCCGAGACCCTTCCCGCGGTGCGCCTCCGTCACGATGAACGCCGTGATCCGAGCGAAGGAGTCACGATGGAGAAGCGGCGCGAGGTGCAGACTCAGCAGCCCGACGGCCGCTCCATCCACCTCAGCGAGGAACACACGGTCCGACGGGGAGTCGAGCAACCGACGAAGCCGCGCTTCGACATCTGCCTGGGTGACAGAGCAGTCGAGTTCTACCAGAAGTGACGTTACGGCAGCAGCGTCGGACTCTCCGGCCAATCGAATCACTGCTTCTGCGCACATGCCTCGTCTCACCGCCTTCTCTGTTTGGAACTACGAATCTTGCGTCACCAACCAACCGGGGACAACCAACGCTGAGGATTGGGAGATTCGCGAAGCGAGCATTGGAGGATGTGGACAGAGCTCTGAAGTGAACGGATTGCCGCGGATCTCACACTCACGGGGAGAGAGGTCTTGCGTCTGCAATCGCGGAGCACTGCGAAGCAGACCAAGGCCGATGGGAGGATGAGGATGCAGGTTACGATTCGAGAGATTGATGCAGGCAACTTCATTGAGGCGATTCGCCTGGAGGTCAGGCCGGAGCAGAAGCAGTTCGTGGCGTCGAACGCCGCGAGCATCGCACAGTCCAAGTTCTTGATCTCGACGACGGCAGCGAGTCCTTCGTGGGCCTGGACATGGATGTCAATGCGTCCGGATCCGCCACTCGGTTTCGTGATCGGCTTCTCCCGAGTGACCTCGCCCTGCGCCTCGGCCGCCCACTCTTTCTGGATCTCATCGTGAACCGCCTTCCCGCGTCGAAGACGATCTGGTTCAGGCTTCTTCATGTCCACGATACTAGTCGGGAGCCTCGGAATGTGGCAATGCAAGACTTGACCCTCGAACCCCTTTTCTGTAACGCAACAAGAACGTCCCGGCCGTAGGTCCTTTCCCGCTTCCGTTTCTTCTTCCTTCGTTTCGTCCGCTCATCCTCGACCAACGTCACCTTGACGCCTTTGACGACGCCTCGGCCCACCACCACGTATCTTGCTCGATCTCGAAGTACCCGTGCAGCGTAGGAGCGGTTGTAGCCAGACAGTTCGGTCAACGTATCGAGGATTCCGCCCTTCTGCTTCTTCGTGGCTCGCTTGTACTCAACCGCCAGTTGACGGGTCACCGCTTGTTTCTCTCTCATTGTCAGGCCCATACGTGTCTCCTCGCTCCCGTGTTTCAGGAACGAGTCACCGTAGCCTCACCTCCTGTTTCGAGTACCTTTCTTAGCTGAGGCAACGATCCCATTTCGAGTACCTTTTTGGTGAGGCAATGCGGGGGGTTGACAAACACGACATATCGTATATAGTATGCACATACACGACAAGGAGGTGTAGAATGAGAAACGCGTTACTCGGATGGCGCAACCTAGCGCTTGCAGGCGCGCTTGCGGCGCTTCTTCTCACGTCGCTGGCAGCTCTCGGCGATCCCTATGTGCCGCAGTTGCAGTGCGTGATCATGAAGAACCTCGTCTACGTGGAGTACAACTGTGTTTCCTCCGTCAGCCAGTGTGGCACTACGTGGCCCTTTGGGCTGGAGGAATTGCAGCTGTGGCACTACGAGAAGTGGTGCCAGTGGTGGCTATGCGACCCTATCTTCGGGTTGCTGTGTACTCCCGTCGGCGATTCATGGCTAGACCGCGAATGGGACCGGGTGAAGGCGTACTTCCGCGGATGCGGGTGCGATCCAGGCGGGGATCCCATTCCGTATGGCACCACCGCCGAGCCGCCTGTTAGTGAGCCGTAGCGCGGGCTTGTGCAAGCGCTCGATGGAGTGGGAAAGCGTCTGGGAGCGACGATCCGATCCTTCAGAAGGGAGTCATGAAGACTCATTTGAGACGGTCTTCAGTGTCGCCATGGCGGAGGCCTCGCTGGAGGTGCGTCACCGTGGCGGCTCTGCTGGGCCTTCTCTTCGTGCCGGCAGCGCTTGGCCAAGCCGAAGCAGGAAGCCCGGAAACGGATGGACAGCTGGAGAACGCGCCGTGTCCGCCAACTTCGCCCTCCACGCACCCGTACGTAAGGAGGTTGAGGGGACAGACTGCCGCCTGTACTGCGCTGGCATTCTCCCAAGACGGAAGCCGGCTTGTCGCAGGACACGCTGACGGCTCGCTCAGCGTCTGGGATCCGTTCGCCGAAGGCCCAGAGCCCACATTCCTGACCCCTTCTCACGGGTCTGCCGTGGCGGCCGTGGCTTTCACGCCCAACGGATCGCATCTGGTGTCGGCCTCAACGGACGGCTCGATTCGGTTCTGGGATGCGGCGACGCTCGACGCAGCCGCCACCCTCATCATCCCCGGAGGAACAGCAACCGGCTTGGCGATCTCACCGGATGGTGGGCAACTCGCTGTTGGAGCCGACACCGGCAGTGTGTTCCTCTGGGATCTTCAACGGGGACTGGCCACATCAACCGCACCAAGCTCCACGCTCTACGCGACCAGCGGAATCGAGTCTCTGACCTATCGGCCAGGAAGCACTCCACTGCTGTGGACAGGCTTGTCCAACGGCCTGTTGCAGTTGTGGAACCCCCCAAGCGCCCGAGCTCTCGAGGGCCTTGAGACGCACGGAGGACCGGTTGCCGCACTGGCCGTACGCGAAGGGGATCCGGCGGTACCGGTCTACGGATCTCAGAACGGAAGCGTCGTCTTGTGGGGCGACTACACGCCGAACAGCGGGCGGTGCGAGTGGGGCTTCGCGACCGCCGTTGAAGATCTGGCGCTCGGCCCTCACGGTGAGTGGATTGTCGTCGGCCTGGAGGACGGCTCGATCAACCTCCTTCGTGTCGAGCCCTGTGCATTCGTGAGCGGCATCGTCCGATTCATGGACCCCATTACGAGCGTCGCATTCCATCCGTGCGGTCGCTCGATCGCCTGCGCCAGTTCGGGAGGCTACATCGCGCTCGTGAGCCTCGACGGGTTCATGAGCCCGTGAGCGGGCGAGTCGCCAAGGACACGTGGAGTGTGGTCTGATTCATGACACCGAACGGCTCTGGCACCAGATCGAGATCCCATGCCGAGGGTGAGGCGGCTGCCAGGATCACGGTCGATCCTTCCGGAGTGGAGGCCTTTCTATCTCTGGTGGAGAGCGGCCCCATCGCGGAATCGGACATCCAAGCAATGCTGCGGTTGCCCGTCTATCGGAAGATGATCGACGCGCTCACCTACAACAAGGAGGTCGTCGCGGACATCTACACACGAGCCTTAACGCGAGATGGCCCGGACTCGATGCTGGACTTGGAGGATCCACGTTCAGGTCTCATGGCGAAGGACGTTCAGTTTGCCAGGATGAACCGGTCGAGACTGCGTCTCTTCCTCAAGGAGGTGCAGCAAGAGTGGGATCCGACGTCAAGCGTCCGGCTGGTGCGCAAGTACCTGCCCGAGGACTGCACCGCGCAAGAGGCCCGCGTCACCCTCCTCGTTGGTCTTGCACAAGGCATGCAGTCGGGGAACGAACTCCTCATCGACCTCCCCCTGTCGCTCATCCTGAGACCCGAAGACGCTCTGAAGAACCTGACGCAACTCATCTCACATGAGCTACACCACCTGTGGAGGGGCTCACTCACCGCCGAACCCCACTCCGCGGACGAGAGCTATCGGGGGATTGTGTGGGCACTGACACAGCTGGAGGGTGAGGGGATCGCGATGACGCTGGTGTGGGATGGGCTGGATGCCCATGAGGCCATGCGGCGCGAGGCGGAAGGGATGATTCGATTCTTCGGCGAGCCGGCGCGCGAGCTTACCGAAGAATGGCTCTCCGTCTACGATGGAGGACACGTGAAGTACCTCTCCGAACTGGAAGAGGCGATGCGATCTATCTTCAACGGAGAAGTCGTCGGGGAGCCCGCGACCCACAGCGTGACGTCAGTATTGCACTCGACCGTGGATCATCCTGTCGGACATGAGATGGCGCTTCGGATCCAGCTGGAGCTCGGTCAACGAGCGCTTACCGAGTGTGTGAGCAGGCCGTATCGGTTTCTTCAGACCTATCAGGAAGCGGCGAAGTTCCTGGGGAATCCCAGCGTTGCCTATGTCTTCGACGATGCGCTGATTGAGCAGATCGGCCGGCAGGTCTTCGCAAGAGACGATTCCTGAGACACATCGAGGGCCGCAGACCTGGAAGAGAACCTGCAGGAAGCGGGTCGATCGCTCATCGAGCGTGCCACTCGTCGGTGCGTTCGGCTCCGGACGGAGAGCCTGGAGAGCCCTCGGCATGTCCGAGACTCTCTGCTCGAAGGCGACCGCAGGAGCAGCCTCTCCCTTTCTTCCCTCGCCATCGGTCCATTACCGATTGCCCATCTCTGCTCGCTCTCCGATAATCGCCCGGACCATCGCAAGGAGGTCTCGATGGACGATCTGAGCCAGGTCTTCGACCACATCGATCGGAATCGGGAGTCGTTTCTCGATCGGCTCTTCGACTACGTGAAGCGCCCGAGCATCAGTGCGCGCGGAATCGGGATCGCCGAGACGGCCGAGTTTCTCTCCGACCTTCTCAAGCGAATCGGCCTCGAAAGCGAGATCCTGCCGACTGCCGGCTGGCCGATGGTCCTGGGACGGCGAACGGAGAACCCCGATCTGCCGACCGTCCTGCTGTACGGCCACTACGATGTGCAGCCGCCGGACCCGCTTGAGGCCTGGGTCACGCCTCCGTTCGAGCCGACGATCCGTGACGGGCGGATCTACGCCCGCGGGATTGGCGACAACAAGGGACAGCATTTCGCGAACCTGCTCGCGATCGAGTCGATCCTCGCCTGCCACGGGCGACTCCCGTGCAACGTGATCGTCCTTCTCGAAGGCGAAGAGGAGATCGGCAGTCCGCACATCGCCGAGTTCATCCGCGAACACAAGGATCGGCTCAAGGCCGACCTGGCGATCACGTCGGACGGCTTGGTGCACGAGAGCGGACGTCCATGCGTGATGTTCGGCGTTCGCGGCGTTGCCGTGTTCGAGCTACGAGCGAAGGGCGCACGTCGCGATGTGCACTCCGGGAACTTCGGCGGGATCGTGCCGAATCCGCTCTGGCGCCTTGTGCACTTGCTCGCCTCGATGAAGAACGAGCAGGGCGAGATCACGATCGACGGCTTCTACGACGATGTGCTCCCGCCGACGCCGATGGAGCGCGAGGCGCTCGACGCACTGCGCTACGATGTCGAGAAGATCAAGCAGGAGCTGGGACTCAGCGATCTCGATGCACCCATCGATCGAAGCATCGCCGATCGGCTCTCCGTCTGGCCGACGCTGACGATCAACGGCCTTCACGGCGGATACGGTGGCGAGGGGCCGAAGACGGTTCTGCCGTGCGAGGCGATCGCCAAGTGCGACATCCGCCTCGTGCACGACCAGTCTCGTGACGACATCTTCGCCAAGGTCGAGGCGCACGTGCGGAAGCATGCGCCGGACGTCGAGTTCGTCCCGCTCGGCGGGATGGAACCCTCGAAGACGCCGCTCGAGTCACCGTTCACCGAGCCGCTCCGTCAAGCGATCGTCGATGCGCAAGGACAGGAACCGCTCTTGGTTCCCGCCCTCGGCGGCACGCTGCCCGACTACGTCTTCACGCGGATTCTGGGGATCCCATCGTTCGTCGTTCCGTACGCGAACCACGACGAGGCGAATCACGCCCCGAACGAGAACCTGGAGGTCGAGCGGTTCTTCTCCGGGATCCGTACCGGCGTGGCCATCCTGACCCGGCTGGGAGCGATGTCGTTGTAGCCGACGCGTCAGTGAGCGGGTGGCAGAGCTTCCAGGAAGCGGTCGGCGATTCGCTGAGCGAGTCCGTCGTCTCTCGGTGTCTGGGTGAGGGCCATGCGCATCGCCTTCACGCCAGTCGGGTCTTGCGGCGTCATCGTGCGAAGGAGCCTGCGGCCCTCGCCCGGATCGATCTCCGGGTGGGACTGGAATCCCCAGATGGGACGGTCGCCGTAGCGAATCGCCTGTGTTGCACAGGTTTCGCTCCTTGCGAGCACGCGCCACGGCTCGGGCGGTGAGACAACCTCGTCGTAGTGCAGGTGAAAGGCGTGCCAGGGATTCGGGAAGCCCTCCATGATCGGGTCCGCCGCGGTTGTCTCGATCGGGAACCATCCGATCTCCGGGCCCTCCGCGTGCCGAACGTACTCAGCGCCTGACAGTGCCCGGACGAGCATCTGATGACCGAAGCAACTGCCGAGAATTGCCATCCCTCGGTCGATTGCTTCGCGGATCACGGCCTCTTCCACCACGTACCACGGCTGCCAATCCACGATCGAGATCTCGGCCCCGGTGACGATGAGATGTGAGTAGGCGTCGAGTGCCGGTGGCTCTTCTCCGGAAGGGAGATGCACGGCGTCTGAGGGCACAGGTCCGAGCAACTGCCGCCAGTGGTCGAAGGGCCCGTACCGCTCCGCATCGATTGCCCCCCCGATGATCAGTACGCGCGCGTTCATGCCGGGACTGTACCGGGCAAACGACTGGTCGGCCAGGCCGGCTTCTCGTGCCGGAACCGTCTGACCGACCGGCGATGACGATCAGCGAAGCGCGTGCCGAATTGCGAGAACCGGGTGACGCAAGAGCATCCGCGGTCCGGCGTAGCGCATGACCTCGCGGATCCGTTCCCGATGTGCGACATCGTAGCAGTGAATCGTGCACCGACGGCACGCTGGCTTCTCGTCTCCGTGAGGGCAGCCCTCGACCTTCCGCGATGCGTACGTCAACAACTCCTCGCAGGACGCACAGAGCGGCGAATTCCCATGATGTCCCCGACAGAAGAGGCGGATCATGAGCCGAACGGTCTTGGCTTCACGTTCCTTCCGACCCACGGCTCTCTCAGAAGCGCCGCGCGTGCCAGGCATACTAGCCCTTCGATTTCGCCTTCAGGTGTTTGTCGAACCAGGTCAGGATCTCCTCGAGCCGCCGGATCCGATGCTTCAGTTTCCCGCTTCGCGACAGCTCGTGGTTCTCCTCGCGGAACATGACCAGCCGGCTTTCGACCCCGTGGTAGCGGAGCGCAGTGAACATCTGAATCCCTTCCGGCAGCCAGCAACGGTAGTCCTGCTCGGAGTGGATGAACAGCGTCGGCGTCTTCGCCTTGTCCGCGTAGCGCAGGGGTGAGTGCCACCACATCTTGTCGCTTCCGCCCTCTTCCCACGGCGTGGCCTGCATCTGGTCCTTGTTGAAGTAGTAGCCGATGTCGGTCGTACAAAACTTGTGGATCCAGTTGGCGATCGAGCGCTGAGAGACGGCAGCCTTGAATCGATCGGTGTGACCGATGGCCCAATTGGTCATGAACCCACCGTATGAGCCGCCCATCACGCCGAGTCGGTCTCGATCGATGAACGGGAAGCGCTCCAGTGCCGCGTCGAGCACGGTCATGAGGTCCTCGAAGTCGACCGTTCCGTACTTGCCGCGGATGTCGGCGAACGCGTTCCCGCGCCCCGACCCTCCGTGCGGGTTCGAGATCAGGATGACGTAGCCGCGGCCCGCCATCGCCTGCATCTGATGGAAGAAGATGTCGCCGTAGACGGCCCGTGGCCCCCCGTGGATCGTCAAGACCGCGGGATAGCTCGACGATGAATCGAAATCGGGCGGGCGAATCACCCACGCGTCGAGCTCCGTACCATCCGCAGAAGAAACGGAGAACGCTTCCGGCGCCGACACGTCTCGGGCCTTGAGGCTCTCCGCGTTCAGCGATGTCACTGCCTTCTCTTCTCCGTCGCGATAGGCATACAGCTCCTGCAGCGCATGCGGCCGCAGCCCGATCGTTAAGATCACGTCGCCGGAAACGGCGTAAGAATCGATCGATCCGGGAGACAGGACTGCGGTCTCAGGGTTTACCCCAACGCGAAGGCGGACCAGCTCGGAGTGTGTCCGCTCGGTCACGGTGACGTAGATTCGATCTCCGTCGACGCGTAGGACAGGTCCGGCGCCGTGGCGGCAATCCGCGGCGATCGACGTGCCTACGGACTTGTCCCAACCGGGTGTGAGCGAGGTCATCGTTCCGGATTCGATGTCGACCGTGAAGACCTCGCGATTCTGGTTGAGGCCGAAGTCCCTTGTGTCCGAAGCAACGACGACACACATGGCGTCGTCGAGCCAACGTACACCGTCCACGCGGACGTCTCCGATCGGGATCCGACGGCGATCGCCTGTCGAGAGGCCGATCTGCCAGAGCTCGTCAAACGTCGGCGCCACGCCTTCGAACCGGCGGCCGATGATGAGGGCCGCATCGCCCCGGATGTCGATGCCTTCCACCTCGATGTTCGGCTCGGAGAGATCCGTCGCCTCCGCGCTTGCGAGATCGAAACGGAACAAGTGAACGCGGCGCCGGTTCGTGAATCCCTTGCCGTTCATCCAGAAGGGGATCTCTTCGAGCACCTCGTAGTCCTTGGCGTCGTCCGGTTTCGGCGCCGGCTCGTCGAGTGGAACGCGCGCCGTGAACAGCAGCGCCTTACCGTCGCAACGGATCAGCGCCTCGACCTTGTGGGGCAGCGTCGCGAGCTGCTCCGCTTCGCCGCCGTCGAGTCTGATCCGGAAGAGCACCGACTTGTCCTCGATCTCGACCCGCTTCGACACGAAGTACAGATCCGATCCATCCGGTCCCCAGACGAAAACGCCGTCCTTTCCGCTCGTCGTGAGCGAGCGTGATGCGAGCGATGCAAGATCGACGACGTGGATGTCGGAGGAGTACTCGTTTGCCTCGACGTTCGCGCGCTTGGCGGTAAACGCCGCGTGTCGGCCGTTGGGCGCGATCTCGATGGCGGAGAGAAACCGGTAGGACAGTAGGTCCTCGACTAGGACGGGGTTCATGGCGCCTCCTTCGGTACGACAGTGTATCGCGCCGCGATCGTGCGACTCCAGGTCTGTCCTTGCGTTCTCCGTGACAGAGACGGACCATCCGCCTCACCCCGAATCAGGAGAAGAAGCATGAGCGTCAAGATTCGCAACTATCGCGAGGCAGATGCCGTCAAGGTTGGCCGACTGATCGCAGATACGTTTCGCGAGTTCAACCTCGCCTACGCATCCGAGGAGGAGAAGGAGAAGCTTCTCGGACCGTTCCGGCACGCGCACTCGAATCGCAAAGCGCATCAATCACAGATCGCCGAAGTGATTCGTGCCCCGTGGGTCCTTGTCGCCCTCGACGCTGACGAGATCGTCGGCGTCCTGCGCGGAAGCCCGGCACGACTGCACAGCCTTTTCGTCAGCAAGAAGCGCCACGGCTGCGGGATCGGCCGTCAGTTGATGACCGCGTTCGAGCGCAGAGTCAGCAAAACCGGGGCCGAAGCGATCACGCTTCTATCGTCGCTCTACGCCGTGCCGTTCTACCAATCCCTCGGGTACAAGCGCACGACACGAGTCTACTGTGGTCCCTGTTTCGATGGCACCGTCTTCCCGTATCAGCCGATGAAGAAGGTTCTCGACTCGTAGGCCGCCAAGTCTGCCCAGCAATCCCCGTCTTTCCCGATCTCGCCTTCCCGACTAAGATGGGCTTGTGGAGGTGCCATGCCTAGGATCGTCGTTCGCGACATGCTGCCCGAAGACGAGTACTTCGTGTCGACCTGCTCGCACATCAGTGAGTCGGAGGAGATCGACGCGTGCGGACGCCGGCGTGCCAAGCTCTTGCGCGACCTTGTCGAGAAGGGGGGCGTGGTCAAGGCCGCTCTCCTCGGTGGTGAGCACGTCGGCTTCGCCTACGGCGTTCCGATCGAACTCTCTTCGTGGGGTCCGATCGGCGAGGGTTTGATGGTGATCCCGTGTCTCTACGGGATGGAACGCGGTGCGAAGAAGGGTATCGGGCGCGTCCTGATAGAGTCGATCGAAGAAGTTGCGCAGAATGCCGGCTTCTTGGGTGCGACCATCACGGGCTTCCGCGACCCCCCCGGCGCCGAGTGGCTTCTCCCGGTCGCCTTCTTCGAGCACATCGGCTACGAAGAGATCGACCATCGCGGACGCTACGTCCTTCTCTGGAAGCCGTTCTCGGAGGAAGCCACGCGCCCTCGGTTTCTCAAGCCGGCCTACACGTTCGATCCGGTCGAAGGCGAGGTCATCGTCGACCTCTTCTGGAACGGCTTCTGCCAGACAAGCGGCATCGAGGCCGCACGCGTTCGGGAGGTCTGCGCTGAGTTCGGCGAGCGTGTCACCCTCAACGAGTTCTGCGGCGAGGATCACGACGTTCTCCTCTCTTGCGGGATCCCGCGCGCCATCTACGTGAACGGTCAGGAGATCGGGTGGGGCTACGAGGCACCGAAGGACGGCATCCGGAAGGCGATCGAAGGCGCGCTTGCTGAGTTGTAGCGGGCGCCTCCCGATCGCAACCGGCGCTTCGGGCACGATGCGTGCTCTCGATCGCTTCCCCTTGCTTTTACCCGTCCAGGGGCTCGATGCGGAAGGTCACCGGGCGCAGCCCGTCCGTACAGCAAGCGAAGCAGATGCCCGGCGGATCGCTGCTCTCGCACCTTCACCGTACGAGGCGGATCGCGTCATCGCAAGGAGTCTCGATGCGAACTCGATTACGCGTTCTCTATGGACGTCGATTGTCCGATCTCGCCCGGTAATAGGGCAAGCATAGGTTGTGCCCGCATCGTAGGACGTGGAGTTAGGTCTTGCGACGTTGCATGGATCTGCGTGGATCGCCCTTACGCCACCCCATGAATCTGAGAAAGCCTGAGGATGCGGCTGTGGAGTGGTTCCTCGCCTTGGACGCGTGCCCTGCTGATGCCGCAATGCCGGACTTGACCCCACTGCCGCCTGGAGCAGTGGCCAAGAACGCCAGAAACAAAGACCTGCCCCCGAAACGCGTGACCCCGAAACGCCAGAGTGAGTATATCCTCCGCGCTTGGCTGGAAGTCAGTGCTGCGCGGAACCAGTTTCCGGGCGCTCCCGCCCGCGGAGACACGGCTTGTGGTTCCCGAACTCCCTACTCCATGGCCCAGTTGCATTCGAAAGCGCCGGGTTGCCCGGGTGCCGCCTCGGAGATAGGCTTGCGCAAGTCCCGCGTGAGGTGCCGAACAGCAAGCGGAGCTGCTGCGGCGGCTACAAGCGCTGTGCGGTGTGTTTGCTCGACAGACAGGGACCGCTGACGATTCGATCGCCGGCCAAGGAAAGCCGAAGGTGTGGAGGTAAGACCATGAAATCGCGTGTGTCCCCGGCATGGTGGCCGGCTCTGGCTGTCGCTTCCCCCATCCTCGTCCCGCTGCTTGCCGTTCGGAATCGTTGGTTCCAGATCAACTGCAGCCGTGCCGCCGAGCGGAATCGGGACCGCATCGCTCATGCCGTTCCGTTGGAGATGCCGGGATTGGACACTCTGGAGCTAACGGTGTTGGTGGAGTGGAAGGCGAAGCCTGGTTTCCTCGGCGACGCGGGAGTTTCCTACGTGCTCACGAGTGAGCTGGGTTCGATGGCATACGACATCGGCTTCGGCCCGGTGACCCCGACGCTTTCGCACAACGCGGCGAAACTTGGTTTTCACATGGACCAAGTGGTCGCACTCACGATCTCTCATCTGCATTCCGATCACATGGGAGGCATGCCCGCTGCGCGATCTCGCGTGGTCACCGTACCCAGCGAGCTGATGTCATCTCACGCGAAGCCCTGCTACCTTCCCGATCGGGGTGAGGCAAGCGGCTTCGAGGCCGTTCAGGTCGAAGGCCCGCGGATGCTGGCGGCCGGCATCGCCTCGACGGGCCCGCTGGCCCGAAGCCTGTTCATGCTCGGCTATACGGAGGAACAGGCGCTGCTGGCTCGTGTCCACGACAAGGGACTCGTGGTCATCACCGGGTGCGGCCATCCGACCGTTGAGGTGATTCTGAAGATGGTCGGGCGCCTCTCCGATGAGCCCATCTACGCCATCGCGGGCGGCCTTCACTTCCCGCTCACCGCGGGGAGAGGCAACCGCGCCGGCATCCAGTTCCAGATGATGATGGGCACCGGCAAGCCTCCGTGGCGACGGATGACGGACGCCGATTTGGATCGAACCATCGAAACGATCAACGCGGCGGGGCCGCAGCGGGTTCTTCTATCGGGGCACGACACCTGCGACCACGCCCTCGGTCGGCTGACGAGGGAACTGCACGCTGAGACCGAAGTGCTCGAAGCCGGGGCGACCTACCGCTTCTGATCCTGAAGAGCCGAGCAGGGTTCTCTGCGGGCGTTCCTTAACGGAGGTGCCCGGGACCTCTCCGCAGAGCCGCGATGATTTGCTCTCGAGCTTCTCTATGAGGGCAGGAATCCCAAAAATCAAGATCTGACGCGGAATCCCATGACCCCAAAATCCCAGGGACTAGCATCCCATGTCGGGAAGGAACACCAAAAGTGAAGACCCGACCCCGAAACGTGGCTCTTGCTTGATCCGTTCCACGACGCTCGCCAGTCGCCGCCGACTGACCTCTGCAGCGACATCCGGAGTTATCGCGACCGTGGCGATGTGAAGCTGCTTGAGGGTAGCGGATCGCATGGAAGAAAGCTTAGTTAGGAGAACATCCCTCTTCAAGGCGAGGGTGGATGAGGGATGTGGAGTTGGGGCCCGCGATGCGACTGTGGCTGGATCCTCCCCCCTGACTCGTGCTCTGCTGATGTGGCAATGAAAGACCTGACCCCTGCCCTAACTCGGTCACCTCGGGTGCGTTGTGTGTAGAATCACCGCATGGACACGCCGCTTGTGCCCTGCTCCAAGGAGGCGACGGACGGTGGCTAGCGAATTCGACCGATTCGTACGGTGGCTTGAGCAGAAAGTCGACGAGGACACCCGGGATACCTTCTCCGACACGGTAGTGAGTGAGTTCTTCGATCCCGCCAACCTGGAGCGGCTGGACGCACCAGACGCCTACGCGATCTACACCGGCTGGTGCGGCGATACCATGGAGATCTATCTGCTGCTTGATGGTAAGACGATTGAGCACGCCAGCTTCATGACCGACGGGTGCGGACCGACGCTGGCCTGTGGCAGCATGCTCACGAAGATGGTGAGAGGTATGTCGCTTCGGCAAGCGAGCGAATTCAGGCCGGAACAGCTACTCGAGGCGCTCGGCGGCCTGCCTGAGGAGAACGTCCACTGCGCCGACCTTGCGGTGACAACACTGAAGAAGGCGATCAGCGAATGCTTGGAGTCCGAATGCTTGAGGTCAGATCTTGATTCTTAGGGGTCTGCGGCGTAAGCAAGAGCTGGCCTCCCGCTCAAGGACCACGACGATCGTCTAGAGCTTCGGGGTCGGGTCTTTATTCTTGGTGTTCCTTGGGAGTCTGTCAATCCGCTGCTCGGTTCTCGATGAGTAGATTCTGGCGAACCAAGGGCACCACGCCCCTAGCCATCTGCGTTCAAGCTCCTCCCAGCAGGCGAACAGCCGGCCAAGTTCAGCTTGGGCCACACGATGCACTTCGTAGGTGGTGCGTAGTCGTTCGTGATTGCAGGCCATGTCGGGATCATTCCGCTGAGCTTGCGGCGCGCCGACCTGTTGCTCAACGCCATGCAGGGCGCTTCGACAACATCAGACTGAGTGCCTATCTGACCCCACCCAGTTCGTTGGCCTCGTTCTCAGGCCACCGGTCGTAGTACCCCTCTGCGAAAGAGGGGGAGAACAGCGAGATGGTCACCTGAACAAAGGATGCCACTCCCTCGAACAGCAGATAGAAGGGGCCGTGCCTGTAACCCTGCATTGTGTGGCCATACTCGTGCTTCACTGTGTTCTCCGTTTGCATCGTCCTGTGGACGAAGATGTACTTCCCGAGCGAAACCCCGGCAGGGGCTGACGTTACGATGACCTTTGTCTCGTTCATGTCTGCCGTGCAAACAACGTTCCCCGTGAGCTGGAGCAATCCGTAGAAGAGAATCCCGAGGACGTTCTGTGGAAGGCAGAAGGTGGCATGGGCGATGTTCCTGCGGACTCTTGTGTCCCGCGAGATCGGCTCGATGCGGCCGACGATGGCGGCGAGATCCGGCCCCTCCTCAGCGATCCCAATAGGGGATGGGACCTCCGAAGCATCCTGGTACGCGGAACCTGAGACAGCAGGATGGAGTGACTCCGTTGGTTCTGCATGAACAAGAAGGCGGGGCAGGATGGCAAGACTGACTACGGCTGCCAGGATCACAGCATTCGCAGGTCTTGACCCTCTCTTCATGCCCAGGAGCCTACTCCCCGATCGACCTTCGGTCGAGTTTCTCCCCGGGAGCCAACAGCCGATCGATGTCGCCTTGGGTCTTTGGTGCGCCGGCACTCCTACCGGCCAGACGCCTTCGTTCGCTCCTGCGAGCCATGAATCGATGCTTTGACGACGGGGCTTTCGAACTCCGAGGCGAGCATGTCCATCAGCACGGTGTCGTGCTTCTCGCCGCCGACGATCCTCGATTCGCGCTGGACACCGATGTGCTTGAAGCCGATCTTCTCGTAGCAGCGGAGCGCGCGCTCGTTGAACGCGTAGACCCCGAGTTCGACGCTGTTCATGTTGAGGATGTTGAACTCGTAGTCGAGCAGGAGCGTGACGGCTTCCTGTCCGCACCCGCGCCCCCAGTAGTCCTTTTCACCGATCATGATCGCAAGCATGGCGTGGCGATTCTCGGGTATGCGGAAGAACAGGCTGCACCAGCCGATCGGTTGGTCCGTCTCCGAGTCGACGATCACGAACATGTGCTTGAGCATCTCTTTGGCGCGCGCCGGATCCTCGTAGGCGAGCGTCGTCGGGGTGTTGTACCCGTTCATCGACGCCGGCAGGATCACTTCCAAGTCGTTGTCCCACTTCTTGAACAGCTCTGCGTCTGCGTCCGATCGAGGAGAGAGGTAGCATTTCGCTCCGGCTAGTCGGCGGTAATGCGTCATCGCGCCCTTCCTTCCCGCTTGTCGAATCAGCAAAACGGGCAGACCTCGGCGGTCTGCCCAACTCGCGTCCGCCGAAACTGGCGGACCCTCAATCGTGGGAAAGGTTACGAGGGAATCCGAGCTTCTGCAAGCAGATGTTGCTCCGCAAAGAGCGCGCGTGCCCAGGCGATGTCACCTCGGCGACGTGGCCGCCGAAGCCTAGATCGCGAACTGCAGCTCGTGGAGTCGCCGGCACAGATTGCCGGCGGCGAGAAGCTCTTCGTGGTCACCGGCTTCGATGATGTGTCCCTTTTCGAGGACGAGGATCCGATCGGCATGCTTGATCGTCGACAGGCGATGGGCGACCGCGATCGTCGTCCGACCTCGCATCAGGACGCCGAGGGCGTCCTGGACCAACTGCTCGGATTCCGAGGATGTACAGCCAGAAGCGCTGCTCCATCAGCGATAGGACCCGCACCAGCCTGCTGCGTGCGATTCGAGCGATCATGTGCCCCCTCCGGTTGCCTGCGACGTTTCGAGTCCGTTCACCTGTCGTTGAGCGAGCTGGCGATACAGCTCGTTCCGCGCGAGGAGATCCTCGTGCGTTCCACGCGCGCTGATTCGGCCGCCGTCGACGAGGAGGATCTCGTCGACCCCCTTCAGCGACGAGAGCCGGTGGGAGACGATGACCGTGGTTCTTTCGACCATCAGCCGATCGAGTGCCTCGAGGACCATCGCTTCCGATTGCGTGTCGAGCGATGCCGTCGGCTCATCGAGGAGCTGAATCGGAGCGTCCTTGAGAATCACCCGCGCAAGGCAGATTCGCTGCTTCTCTCCGCCGGAGAGGCGGTTCCCGAGTTCGCCGGCCGCGGTCTCGTATCCGTTTGGAAGCGCGCAGATGAACCCATGCGCGCTCGCCGCCTTCGCCGCGGCTTCTTAGCTTCTCAGTCTGACGGAGGAGTCCTTGCGGCGCATCCAGCGGCGAGGCACAGAGCGCGTTGGATCATTCGATCCATGTCGACTACGCTTCGCCTCCAGGGGAGGTGCAACCATTGTCCATCAGCAAGAAGCAGAGGAAAGCGCTCACCACGTGGCTGGAGGAGCACAACGTCAGATCCGACTGCGTTGCCTGCGGCGTACACGCCGGCTGGGAGATCCACGACAGCATCATTGTGGGCCTGGATCTGGACTTGAAGAACAAGAATGCCAAGCCGTCGCAGGCAGGGTTCTTCGCCATGGCGTGCAGGAACTGTCGCTACGTTCGGTTCTTCGCGGCTGCGCCGATGCTGGAGCAGTGATCGGGAACTGTAGCAGTCCGCGCTCCGGCGCCGTGGCCTGCCAGACCGCTGTCCCGCTCCCTCGTCGCGTTCAGGTATGATCGGGCAACACGGAGAGCCGCACGGCTCTTGACGAAAACGGGTAGGTGGAAAACATGGCGTCTTTCGTTCTCCCACGTCGATCGCAGATCGTTGCTTGGCTATGCATCTCCGCGGCCCTGATGGCCAACGTTCTCTTCGGCCCGTGGATCGCGCGAGCCTCGGAGGCACCCTCCCTCGCCGACCTGTTGGAGCAAGCGGAGTCCGCCTTCGCGGAACGCTACGTCGAGGAACGGATGGTTGAGGCGATCGGTCTGTACGAGGTCATCCTGCCGACGATCGAGCCTTTGGAGACGCAGTCTCGGGCCTTCATCCTCAACCGACTGGCTCAGCTCTGCTACGAAGCGACGACGTTCTCCCCGGGAGACACGCCGGATGATTCGACCCTGTTCGAGCGAGGGAAGACGTATGGCTTTGAGAGCATGCGGCTCAATGCGGACTTCGCCCGAGAGGAAGGAAACAGCTTTGACGTTGCCGTTTCGCACGTGACCGACGCGGCCGCGCTGTTATGGACGGCGGACAACTGGGGCGGGCTCTGCGGGATGAGCCTGAGCGAGGGGCTCACGCAGGTCGGCAACGTGCGAACGTTGTACGAGCGAGGCTTGACCGTGGACGAGGCCTATTGGGGCGCCAGCGCGCACAATGCGCTCGGGGCGATGCTTGTCGTGACGCCCGCGGCGCTGGGCGGCGACACAGACGCCGGCATCGCACATCTGGAGAGGGCCGTCGCCCTCGCACCGACGTATCTTCTCCATCGAGTGGTGTACGCCCAGTACTGGGGGTTCACCTACAACTTCTTCGGGAAGATCGACGGGATTCGTGACGCTGCATTCATCGAGTCTGAGCTGACCGCCGTGCTCGATGAGCCCATCACCGACTGGCCGTTCTGGAACCGGGAGGCGCTCAAGGAGGCCGAGGCGCTTCTACAGAAACTCGCGGAGATGACGCCGTGACCGGTGCTTCGATTGGACGCGGCTTCGTTCGATCGTCTCTGCTGTGCGCCCTGATCGTCTCGACGTTCCAACCAGTCTTGGCGCGTGATGAATCGCTTCTCTGTGTGTTCTGTCGTGGCGCGTCTCAACCTCGTCTCATCCTGAACGTTGCGCACGCCGGAGCGTCGTCCGTGGCCCCGCAGAATACGATGGCCGCCGGCCGGGCGGCGTTCGACCTGGGAGCCGACGTCTGGGGCGTTGACGTTCGAGCAACGCGGGACGGCGTTCTGATTCTGATGCACGATGAGACGCTCGAGCGGACGACGGATGCAGAGGAGGTCTTTCCTTCCGGAACTCCGTGGCGTGTGGCCGACTTCCGTCTCGACGAGATCCGCACGCTCGATGCCGGCTCCTGGTTTCTGGAAGAAGATCCCTTCGGTCGGATTGCGGAAGGAGAAGTAGCCGACGATGCCCTGGCATCGTATGCAGGCGAACCCGTCCCCACGCTGCGTGAAGCGCTCGATTTCGTTGCCGAACAAGATTGGCTGATTGACATCGAGATCAAGGCACCGAACGACGGCGAGCGCCACGCCGTCGTCGAGCGGCTCGTGGCGCTCATCGAGGAGACGAACACAGTCAACCTCGTCCTCGTCTCGTCCTTCGATCACGACCTCTTGCGCGAAGTGCGCGAACTGAATCCCGCGATCCCCATCGGGGCACTGAGCATCTTCCTGCCGTTCGATCCACTCGAGTACCTGCATGCGCTGGACGTCGACGTCTACCTTCCCAGCGTCATCGGCTTCACAGACGGATTGCTGGCCGAGCTGGAGAAAGAGGGAATCAAAATCATTGTCTGGACATACAACGCCACGGAGCAACTCGAGCACGCCATCGACTTGCCCGGGGTCGACGGCATCTACACGGACTTCCCACAGCGTTTGGCGATGCTGCTCGAGAGCCACGTTGAAGAAGCCATTCCGTGAAAACGGCGCTCGTGGGTCTCGCTTTCGTTTGTCTCATTGGCGTGTCACAGGCGCCTGCGGGCCGAGCCGCCAGTTCCAGCGTCGACGTCGTGGCGTTTGATTCCGGCACCCGCGTTGTTCGTGAGGTCGCGGAGGCACTGAGCGGGACAGGAAGAAGCATCCTGGAGTGCTATCCGCGTGGAAGCGAGATCTTCCTCGGGTTCATCAGCCTGTTCCCTGAGACGGCGCGGATCTCCGCCGTCGAATGGGGCATGCGGCTGTCCCTGGGGCACGATGCGAATCGTGCTGCGAACGTTTCCGTGGACGCGCTCGCCGAATGGTGCATCGACCAGTACCCCGATGACGGCTCACGCTTCCCCGCGATCGTCATCGGATCGCCGAACGGAGCCGTCGCGCATCTCGCGGCGCTGCTGGGAGCCCCGTTCTTGACGACATCGTTCGGGCTGACGTTTCGTCACGAGACGATCGGTCCTGATGATCTCGACGCCTATCGACGAACAAGTCTGGAAACGGCCAGGCGGATCCTCGCAGCCAACGCCGCCTCGAGCTTCGAGGTGGTCTGCCATTACGATCCGATCCACGATCGTTCCATCGTGCAGGTCGCGGATTTCGTCCGGATCAAGCTTCACGATCTGCCGGCTTGCTACCGTGCCTTCATCTCTGATCGGCTCGCCCCGGACGGAAGCCTCGTTCTCGTCGAGTGCGCCTATCCCTGGCCGCAGATCGCGCTCGACGAGCGGATCTTCCTGCAGATCGGCGGGCTCGGTGCCATCGAACCAGAAGCCTATCTCGAGCGATGGGCCGTCGACGGGCGGACCAGCGTGCGCAGGGAGTCGGAATGGGGCTGTCCGGAGCCGTTCGCGGACGCGGTCAACACCTACGCCGAGGCGCACGGCATCGACGTGCTTGAGGTCAGGTTCAATCACCCGGCGGAGTACAGTCTGTTGGCCTACGATGCGTACCTTGCGTGCGAAGGTGTCCGGCCGCAGAGACTTCTCATCGACACCTTCAACCATCAGAACCCGAGGACGAACATCCAGACCGGCATTCCGGGACTGTGGCTTCCGTTCAACACCGAGGATGGTCTCGCACTCGCCGAGCGGGCGCTGTGCGGTAAGGTGCTAGACACGGTCTATTTGGCACCGCTTCCGTCGTTCTCCCGCAGTCCCGACACGGCCGCACTCGACGCATGGACGGACCTCCTCGCGCCACACGGCACGCTCGAGTTTGTCGGGGTCCGGCCTGACAAGTACCCGGCTGATCCGCTCGCCCCATACCGTTTTGCACGGGATTTGCGCTCGTTGCGCACAGCGCTGACACTGGACGAGCCACTGCATCTGAACGCTCAGACTCTCGAGCGACTCGTTTCGGCGTGGACGCTCGACAAACCGTAGTCGCCAGCGATCGACCAAGGAGGTATGTAGGCATGACGGCCCTGGAAGCGATCAAAGCACGTCGCAGCATTCGCGAGTTCAAGAACGATCCGATCGAGCATCAGACCGTCGAGCGACTTCTGGAAGCCGCTGTGCTCGCACCGTCCGCCAAGAACAGCCAACCGTGGCGGTTCACCGTGGTCCCGGAGCCGAAGAGAGAGGAGCTGCTGGCCGTTCTCCGCAAAGGGATCTCGAACCGGGAAGCGGAGGGGCAGGACGTCGGCACAGTGAAGTTGACTCTCCAGGCGATGGAGCAGGCGCCGCTGACAATCCTTGTTCACAACGCGGACGGGATTCATCCGTGGAAAGCGCGGAAGGAGCACGAGTCCTCAGGCACATCCAACACCACGCCGGCGAGCTCGCCGAGCGGCTTCGCCAAGTCGCAGACGAGGGCACCAAGTGGGCCTTTGCCGTGCGGTGAGTGGGGAGGATGCTGCTTCAGGCGAGCCGTGATTCGAATCGAGGGATCCCCGCAGAGAGGAAGCACACAGACAGCGCGTATTTCCAGATCGGCAGGTTGGCGGAGGGCGTTTTCGCCGCCATCGGGCGCAGAGACTCCACGAGCGATGAGGCAATCGCAGGGGTAGCGCCACGTGCGCGAGAACCGGGGCGCTGGGAATGCGTGTGAGTTCCTGGGAACCGTCGTCTCTCGAGATTACGTCCGCTTCTTCATGAACCCGCGTGTGCAGTGAAGGGCGTAGAGCCCCCCGATGATCGTCTTCGTCTCCCACGATGCTTCACTCTCGCCTAGCCATCCCTTGGACACGCCAAAGAAGATGAGCTTCGAGAGCCAACGCAGGAAGAAGCGCTTCTCTGGATCGAAGCTGTAGCCCTCGGTGGTCTTGAGCGTGAAACGGAATGGAGGATCGAGGTGCAGACTGTCGGCTTCATCACGCCTCTGCAGTGCGTCCGGAATCTTGTCGCGAATCGCACTGCGGGTCTCGCTCGCCGAAGGGAACCAGTTCTTCTCGAGGCTCTTGACGGGAATCCCGACGGTGTTCGGGCACAGGCCCTTAGCTTCCTCCACCGCCGCCTGTTCGCCGACGATGGCCAACAGCTTCGCGTCCATGAACAGGGCCAGTTCGAGGCCGATCTCGCCGACCTCGATGCCGTTGAGCGTCACTTCCCCAATGGGCGGGGACTGGATCGTGTGCGGCGCGAAGCCGCCGCCACCGCGCATGGCATGTTGGCCGACGATGATGATTCCGTATGGCTCTCCCCTGACCGCATGTCGAGGCTTGCCCGGCAGATAGGGTCGCCTTACCATCCGGACGTTGTCGGGCAGTTCCTTTACTAGGACGTTCGGTTCGCGATGGCCGTTGTCGTGTGAGTCGTTGAGGATGATCTCGTCGATCCCGAATTCGTTGGCCGCCTCGCAGACGGCTCTCACGTCGGAAGTGATGAATCCCCGCCCCTCCTTCTTCCAGAGCTCGGAGCCGTAGTACATGGCCTTCTTGTTCTCGGGCGAGATCCCCGACGCCCCCTCCAAGTCGCACAAGACGTAGAGCTGCCTCTTCATTCTCTTCATAGAGATCGCGAACCCTCCTCAGCACACTTCGCTGTCTGCATCCGCTGTCTCCTCCATGGAGGCAACACCGAAGGAAATACAGAACACTGTTACGCAAATTCTACTCCCTGACCGCCCGGAAGTCGACCGCCTCCTTCCGAGGCCGGACCGCCTCGGTACAAGCAGCCGATGGCCAGAGCTGCGGTGTTGACGTACGCCTTGACGAACGGGCATTGGAAAGGAGCCTGGATGGATACGGTGCGACCGGGGCAGACCGAACTTCGAGTGTCGCGGCTCGTAGTGGTGACATCGAACAGCCTTGAGAATGAAGATGAGGTGCCTCTGTGAGTCGCGCCGGTCGCCGGACAAACCGCGCAACGAATCAGCTCGCGCCTGCTTCCGTTCCGCGGATCGCTTGACCGACGCCGCGGACGCAGCGGGAATGCGGTCAGAGTCCCCAGGCTGTTACGCGTTACCGTTTTGTAGAAGACAGGCTACACTCGGGCGAATGCATGCCTGACACACGCGGTGAATCACGCGTGCAAGGAGGTCTGTGGGATGAAGCGAACGGTGATGGGGAGCTTGGTTGTTCTCATGGTCTGTACCACAGTCTGCACGAGCTTCGCTGAAGGCGAGCTTGTCGGGAAGTGGAGCACCACGGGGATGAATTGCTACGGCACGGTCGGCGTGAGCATACTCACCCTGACATTGACGTGGCAAGACACGTTCTACCAAGCGAACCTCGTCGTCTTCACAGTGGCGGGAACCGTGGCGTACGAGACATCGGGAATTGCCTATGCCACGGGGGACGTGTTGGTTTGTCTCTTCCGCGAGGCGGAATCCGCTCGAATGGACGTCCTGTTGTTCGAGGGCGACACGCTAACCTGGCAGTGGTCGGCCATCGGCAGTGACGGGGAGTATGCCGAAGACACACTGCAGCTCCTATCGTCGTATGAGCGGACCGACACCTCGGAGGACTTGTAGTTGAGCCGCTGTGCCGTGGAGTGCCGGGAGGCTTCCAATGTGCATCTGGGGTGCAAAGCGTGTGCGCTGGCACACGCCAGACAGAGAGACCGCTTGGCGGTGATTGCTTCGCTCGTTTTGGATGCGAAATGGTCTGACTATGATGCAAGTAATCTAGTAGACTGCTCTCCGAAGATACTGTCGTGACCCCACTAACGCAACTAACCTTCGCCCTCGCCAACGCGCCCAGTCAGGTATGCCCCGCACCAATGCATGCACGGCTCTCTTCGCTTCTCCGGACATGTTCCGATCACGGATTGACTGGCGGGGAGTCAGCTCCGTCCAGTGCGATGCTTGGTTAGGGTTTGGTGATGCGACTCGTCAAGCAAGATGCGCTTTCCACTCTTGAGAGCGGGGCAACGGGCAGGTCCTGCGGAAGATGCCGTACCGGAAACGCAATCTCCGCCCCTTGCCCCAAGTTCCGGATCTACGGCTTGATCTCCACGATTTGGGTGATCTGAGGGTCTCCGCTCAGCGGCTGATAGACATACACCTTCGCGGCCATTTCAAGTAAGTCAGCAAGGACATATACTCCTCTGCAAATGAAGCAGTAGTGTGTCCCTGCGACGACCTGCGTTGCAGCAGCATACGGAGTGTAGTCTACACCCACAATCTTCTTCTTGGCTTCTTCGAATACTCTCTTGTCCTTCTCAGTAAGCTCCCAACTGAAGCTAGACCAACCACCAGGCATTACGTTTGACATCGCATTCACCCCTTCTTGTTGGTCGCACGCCAGATGCCCGCAACTCCTGCGGCCTTCCAGTTACGACCTGTTCTCTGGTTGACTCGCTTTCAGCCAACGACCGTGTCTTGCACGAAGTAAGAGACAGGCGTCATCTCAACCATCTGCATGACAAGCGCTCACTCAATCGACGGCTACTGCGTTCACACAAGCATAGCCAGCCCTCCCTCCTTGACGGGTTCTCTCCATGCCGAGGGGCGGGATCGCGAAGCTTAAGAAGCGGGCTACTCTTCTCTGCTCTCCATCTCATGCGTGATCCTCTCACCCCGTTGCGCCTCTCAGATCAGAACTGTAATGCTGTAGCTGATATTACCATCACTGCTATAATCCGTCAAACACATGAAACGAGGGGGTGGGGTCTACGATTGGATGCAGAGTTTGGGATGAAGTTCGGGGGGCACATACTCTGTTTCCTAGGCTGAGGTCCCGGCCCTCGATTCTTGCGAATCGAGGGGCAAACACCTGATGGGCTGTCTCTGAGGCGTCTGAAACCGGGTATGTGATGTTATGAAAGCGCGCCTCCTTTGCCGGCAGTGGAGCGGGAGATTTGGGGTCAGGTCTTTATTTTTGGTGTTCCTTCTCCCGGTCAAGCGACTTCGCGATGACGCTGATCGTTGAGTAATGGAGTCCCAGGTACTCCGCAAGCTCCTTGAGCGTGTACTCGTGAACACGCATGGCCTCATGAACCCTCGCATTGCGCGTTTCCTTGCCTTGGACACCTGCGAATAGCTCATGGAGTGTTGGTCTGGCAGCAAGCCTCTGGAAGCGAGGGATCTCGATCGTGTTTCGCCTCTCGTCAAGAAGTGGGGCCACCTGCTCAGCAAAGGAGTCTGTCCCCAGAAGATTCCCTCTGCGAAGCTCATCCCAGATTGAGGCGCCGCGCCCTCGCCCAACGAACTTGCGATACG
>CAZMYM010000033.1:0-26702 GCA_964570515.1 uncultured Thermotogae bacterium
GTCATGGTGGCCGGACTCACGTAAAGAACCCTCCGGAAAACCCGGGGCGGTTCAGTCGGGCGGCTGATCTGGAAGTGCGTGGCGATTGCATCTTCCGACGGGAACCGACTTCCTGGCTCCAGTGAGCGATCTCGGATTCCTCGCTGAAGGATCATGTACAGCTGGTAGTACAAGGGAATCGACGAGGACGTGGAAACTCCGCGTCCGTATGAGGACACGGCATCGAGGAAGCGTTCGTGTTTCGGAGCCTGTTTCGTCATCGGACCTCCAACGTGGCGCCTGTGCGATGCTCAACCATAACCTTGTGCTGACGTCAGAACAAGTCCCCGTGTTCGTATTGGATACTCATCGCTTTGCGTGCGTTCCTTGTTGACGAAGCCAGTGCGCGGGGACAGGCTTGCTCCCGGAATGTTGCAGGATCAACAACTCCGGTGAGCCAGGTGGATTCCGCTTCGGTCCGCTGCGCACCGACGGCACTCCGGATGGGCCTGCATCCCGTTTCAAGTTTGACTTCGCTGCCTCCCTCTCCTAGTCTGGTGAACGCGTTCCGAAGCGCTGAACTGCCTGCATCTCGCGGAAGCGCGCGAAGTGAAGAAGTGATAGGCCAGCTTGGATACGACGGAGGGATCATGGCAGATGAGGGGAAGGTCGTTCTAATCACGGGTGCCTCGTCGGGCATCGGCAAGGCGTGTGCGGATGCCCTCGCGCAGCGCGGGTATGTGGTGTTTGCGGCCGCGCGGTCTCTGCCCGAGGAGCAACTTGGCGGCGGCGCTTCGGCGCACGGACGGCACGGCATTCAGATGGATGTGGTTGACGAATCCTCAGTTGGGGAGGGTGTCGACCGGGTGTTGCTGCAAGCCGGGCGGCTTGACGCGGTGGTGAACTGCGCCGGTTTTGGAATCGGCGGGTCGATCGAGGATACGTCGATCGATGAGGCGAAGGCGATCTTCGAAACAAACGTGTTCGGGACCTTGCGCGTCTGCCGCGCGGCGCTACCGATCATGCGGGAGCAGCGGTCCGGACGCATCGTGAACGTCTCGTCTCTCGCCGGACGGATTGGCCTTCCCTTCCAGGGTCTCTACAGCGCCACCAAGTTCGCGATCGAGGGGCTGACCGAGGCGTTGCGGATGGAAGTGAAGGCGTTCGACATTCACGTGAGCCTGATCGAGCCCGGTGACTTTTGCACCGGCTTCACGGCAAACCGCCGCGTCGTCGACGATCCTGTCGATGGTTACAGGGAGCGGTTGCAGGATGCGCTTGAGGCGATGGAGTGCGATGAGACAGGCGGCGCGTCGCCCGATCGAGTCGCCAGGCTGTTGTATCGGATCCTGCGCGCGCCGTCCCCGCGACTGCGGTACACGGTGGGCCCGCTCTCGCAGCGACTCTCGGCGATCGGCAAGGCGTTTCTGCCGCCCAGTTTCTTCGAACGAGGAGTCATGAAGCACTACCGCGTGCTGTAGGAGGAGAACGCGCTTCCGGGAAGCTCTGCCTGGGTGCGCATCAAGAGGAATCCGACCAAGGAGTCTGCAGATGGACCTATTCGAGAAGTGTCGTCGGTTCAAGGAGGATCCAGGTTTCGCTCAGGCGTTGGGGTTTCCGACTAACCCAAGCACCGCGAAGGCGATGGGCCTCTACCCGTTCTTCATTCCCCTTAACGGTACCGAAGGGACGACGGTGACGGTCGGCGGGCGGCAACTGATCATGATCGGGTCCAACAACTACCTCGGACTAACCACGCATCCCAAGGTCCGGGAAGCTTCAGTCGAGGCGATCCGCGAATTCGGGACGAGTTGCACTGGCTCTCGATTCCTCAACGGCACGCTGGTCATGCACCAAGAACTTGAGCACAAGCTGGCGAGCTTCCTTGGCAAGGAACGCGCGATCGTGTTCAGTACGGGTTACCAGGTCAACCTGGGCACGATCTCCGCGCTCGTCGGGCGCAATGACGTGATCATCTGTGACAAAGAAGACCACGCGAGCATCGTCGACGGGAGTCGGCTGGCGCTTGGCCGGGTCGTGCGTTTTCGTCACAACGAGGTGGAGGATCTGGAGAGGGCGTTGAAGGCCTGCCCAGCCGATGCCGGGAAACTGGTCATCGTCGACGGCGTTTTTAGCATGGGTGGTGAACTATCGCCATTGCCCGACATCGTCCCGGTATGCAAGGAGCACGGTGCCCGCCTGATGGTCGACGATGCGCACGGCATCGGAGTGACCGGGGCCGGACGCGGTACGGCCGCCCATTTCGGGGTTTCCGAAGACGTGGATCTCATCATGGGAACGTTCAGCAAGTCGCTCGCGTCGGTCGGCGGTTTCGTCGCCGGCAGCGACGCCGCGATCGATTGGATCCAGCACTTCGCCCGATCCTTGATGTTCAGCGCGAGCCTCCCGCCGCCGAACGTGGCCGCTGCGCTCGCGGCCCTTGAGGTCCTCGAGCAGGAGCCGGAGCGCGTCGACCGAGTGAACGAGGTCGCGGAGCGGATGCGAGTCAGATATCGAGAGATGGGCTACGACGTCGGAGCGAGCGAGACGCCGATCGTTCCGATCTTCGTCGGAGGCGCGATGGAGGCGATGACGCTGTGGAAGGCCGTCTTCGAAGCCGGCGTCTACACAAACGTCGCCATTCCACCCGCCGTTCCCGAGGGGAAATCGCTCCTGCGAACGAGCTACATGGCCACGCACACGGACGATCAGCTTGTCGAAGTCGCAGAGATCTTCGCTTCGTTGCGTAAGGATCGTAGCATCCTGAGGTGAGTGGACGGCGTCGCGCGTTGCGGACGAAAGGGTCGCATGCGCATCACGGGCGAACCGGAGCCTGGAGTGGAGGAAGATGGATGCGGTTCGTCGTACAATACAATCCCGTGTGAGATGTGAGAGAGAGGTCCAATCTAGATGGCGAAGAACGGATCCGGCGACGCTGAGTTCCTCGACGGGCTCACGTATCAGCTCCTGGTGGAGCGTGCCAACGACGGCGTCGTCATCATCCAGGACGAGACACTTCACTACGTGAATCCCCGGATAGAGGAAATCTTCGGGTACACGGCCTCGGAGATGGTCGGCACGGAATTCACCGACTACCTCCATCCCGAGGATCATCCTCTGGTCGCGGAACGGTATCGGCGGCGGATGGAGGGCGAGGAGGTGCCGTCGATCTACGAGACCCGCGCTCGCAGCAAGAGCGGAGAGTACGTGTCCGTGGAACTCAACGCCGGGATCCTTACGTACAGAGGAAGACCGGCAGATGTCGTGTTTGTCCGAGACGTCAGCGAGCGGAGAGGTTCCGAGCAGGCCCTGCGGGAAGCGAACCGGAAGATCGAGCAATTACATCAGGCGGCCTATCGGCTCGCGGACTGCGGCGATGAGGATGAGGTCTGCCGTCAGACTGTCAAGGCGGCGGAAGAGATCCTGTCTTTCAGCAAGTGCACACTGGACATCGTTGAGGGAGACCGGCTCGTGGTCAAGGCAACGTCGAACGGACTCGGACCTGGCGAGAGCCGAGACGCTCCGCTCGAGGGAGGCGGGCTGGCCTCCGAGACACTGAGGACAGGGAAGACCTACGTGTTCGGGACGCTCGACGAGGTTCCGACGGCCCGTCCGACGCATTCCGATCTCCAATCCGGCATCAGCCTACCCGTGTCCACATTCGGCGTCTTCCAGGTTGCGGCGACGGAGCCGAACGCATTCTCGAGCGATGACGCGCGGTTGCTCGAGCTTATCGTGCGGCACACAGCCGAGGCGCTGGAGCGGCTTCGCCTGCAGCAGGAGCTGGAAGAGCAGGCGACGCACGACCCACTGACGGGTGTCTACAACCGACGCTACTTCACGGATCGAATCGGAAAGGAGCTCGAGCGGTCCAGGCGTTACGAGCATCCGCTCGCGTTCCTGATGATCGACATCAACGGCTTCAAGGCCGTCAACGACACGCTGGGACACCAGGCGGGAGATCGGGTTTTGTGCGACGTCGCCGGAGCCATTCAGGAGGAGCTGCGTAGCGTCGACATCGTGATCCGCTACGGGGGCGACGAGTTCCTGGCCGTCCTGCCGGAGACGAACGGCGAAGCGGACGTCATTGCCGCAAGGCTGCAAGAGGCGATCGAAGTCAGGAGCCGCAACGGAGAATTCTCGTCGCTTCCCGTTTCGCTGGCGGTCGGGATGGCCTACTGGTCTCCTGGCGGCTCGACATCGCTCGATGACGTCCTACGGCTGGCGGATTCCCGCATGTACGAGGCGAAGAACGCCGGCGCTCCGGCCGATCAACCTACCACAGCCTAGCTGCGCGAGACGACGACTCCCTCGATGCCTGTCTGTCCCCGGTTCGTGTTCCGGCACAGCAACGCGGTTCACCGTGTCCTTGGCGTTTCGCAGGTCCCGGGAGGAGTGGTGTCGTCGCAGAGCCTGCTGTATCGTGTGCCGGGAGGAGGAGACCGTGCACGAAGAACTCAGGCAAGCACTGGATTTCGCGATCGAGAAGGAGCGGGAGGCCGAGGCGTTCTACAAGGAGTGGGCGGCCGTGGTAACGAGCTCTGCGGTGGTCGAGCTTTTCGCCGAACTCGCGGCGACCGAACACGGTCACGTGGAGATGCTCTTGCGGATCACGCCTGAGGATCTCGTGGCGAGTCACGTGGGCAAGGAGGCCGACCTCAAGCTGTCCGATCTGCTCATGGACGTCGAAGCATCGAAGGGGATGTCCTTTCAGGAAGCGATGATCGTCGCCATGAAGCGTGAGGAGGGCTCCGCCGCCCTCTACGACGAACTGGCGCACCTCGGCGGTGAGGCGGAGTCGCTGTTCGAAGCGCTCGCCAACGAAGAGCGCAAGCACAAGCGACAACTCGAGACCGCGTGCGACGAGGGGATCCTGGTTGAGAACTGAGATGGAGCGACTGACGGTCGATCATCCGGGGTTGGCGCTCTTCCAGGAACTGCTGGAGATCCCGGCGCCCTCGGGACAAGAAGCGGCGATGGCGGTATTCCTCGCTAAGAAGCTCGGTGGTTGGGGGTACGAGACGCACGTCGACGAAGCGGGGAACGTGACGGTTCGGGTCGATGGAATAGCAGAAGATGCGCCGCTTGTCTGCCTCGCTGCGCACATCGACGAGATCGGCATGGTCGTGACCCGGATCGACTGCGACGGAAGCCTCCGCGTGACGCGGTCGGGCGGCCTTCACCCTTGGAAGCTCGGCGAAGGGCCGGTCGAGATCCTCGGGGATCGAGAGACGATCGGCGGTGCCGTCTCAATGGGTTCGGGCCATTCGCGTGCCGTCGTCAGCCAGGAGCTGACGTGGGACCGCGTTCGAGTGCTGACCGGCCTCACTCCGGAGAGCCTCGCCGAGCGGGGCGTTCGAGTCGGATCTCCGATTGTCCCCACTCGCGACGTGCGCGGGCCGTTCATCTTCGGCGATCCGCACGATCCGATGATCGCGGCATGGAGCTTCGACAATCGGCTCGGAGTCACCGTTCTCCTCCAGCTTCTGAAGCGAGCAAGAGACGAGGACCTTCGGCCGAGGTGCGGGTTCCTTGTCGCGTTCACCGTACAGGAGGAGATCGGATGCCACGGAGCGAAGATTCTTGCGCAGCGTGAGCGCCCGGACGTTTTCGTGGCCGTCGATGGGAGTTCGCTCGTCCCCGAGTGCCCGGTCGAACTCGATGGACGGCCTGGGATTCGCAGCAAGGATCGCGTCGCGACCTACGACCAAGGGCTCTTTGCCGATCTCTGCCGGCTGTCGGCTGACGCGGGCGTCGATCTCCAGCCTGTCGTCTACGATGGCGCAGCGAGCGACGCCAGTCTCGTCTACTCGATCGGGGCCTCGCCGAGGGTCGCCTGCCTCGGGTACGTCCGCGAATCGAGCCACGGATACGAGGTCGCTCCTCTCTCGACGTTCGAGAACTTGCTGACGACGATTGAGGCGTTCTTCGTGCGCTGGGAGGGCGGAAACTCGATCGCCGATCGAGTTTCCTGAAGGAACCCGAAACGGATTTCCTTGGATCCAGGTTTGGTGGCGCGGGGAGCTGTTCTGTGGCCAGAGACCCTCGGTGGGAACTGATTGCCGGCGGATGTGTAGATTCCGTGTTCGGGCGCACGGCGCCCCAGGGAGTGTTGGCCGAAGCACAGTGTGCGGACGCAAGAGGAGGTAGAGGCGATGAGACGAGCAGGGTTGGGTGTGTTGGTTCTGGTGGGGCTGATGGCGCTTGCAGCTTCGGGGCAGACGGGGTGCGAATGCGGAACACCGACCGAGCCTGGGTGTTACACCACGTTCCGATCGAACGAGATCGTCGAGTTCTCATTGACTGTCCCGGTCGAGTATTTCTGGGTCTACGACACGGGTGTGGTCCCATTGGTCACCGGGTGGTGGGTGGAAAGACCAGACGGAATCATCGTTAAGCACGTCACCTTTACCGAGCCGAGAGGGCACAACGTGTTGTTTCTCTGGGACCTCTCGACGGATGCCGGGGGAGCCGTCGAGCCCGGCGTCTACCGAATCGTGCTGACGACGACGTCTACGGGTCCAATCTCTGCAGACATCAAGATCGTCTCATGCTGTTGTTCGCTGTGCTGGAGCTGCTGTTGGACACCGTGTCTATGCCAACCGGCGATCTACTGCCCACCGGCGTGCGGCGAACTACGCCTCAAGCTGGCAAGCGCGGGGACGAGGAAATGCTGCGCGTTCACCATGACGATCTACGGGGAATTCGCACCGTAGGAAGCCACACGACCGGGTGAGGTGACGCAAGTCCCGATTCGCGAGCGCCTCACTGTCCGATTCCGCTGCACGACGGGCGCGTTGTGCGAACGTCGCGCGCGTCCGCGTCGCGGACGACCGCCGACCTCGTCATTGCAGTGCGAATACATAGTCTGGTCCTGAGTGGTATCGAGAACGCCACGACGCCTCCTTGACTCCGGAGGGAGGGAAACGAGACGAGAGCCGTTCCCCTCCCTCCACCTGCTTCGAGTGTCGAGCGATCTGGGCGTTTGATGACCGTTTCTCTTCCCTGTTCCGTCTTGATCTCCATTGGCATCTGTCCTCATCTTCGTCGAACCTCTCGCTGCACGGACACACGGCGTCAACCAAGACGCCCCGTGGGGAAAGGATCGCATCGACGATGAAGCGTGCACGATGGATTCCTGTGGCAGGACTGCTGGTTGGTCTACTCATTCTGGGAGCGTGCCGAGATTCCACGATTGTCTCGTTTCTCGACTCGCGATTGGAGAACGCTGTGCGCGCCGAACTCGGGCTTGGGACCGACCCGATCACGGTCTCCGACTTGGCCGAGCTGACGGAACTTGACGCTTCGGGTCTCGAGATTGCTCGCTTGGAGGGACTCGAAGCATGTGCTGGCCTCACGTATCTCGATCTCTCGGAGAATCACGTTTCGGACCTTGGGCCGCTCTCCGGGCTTCGCCGCCTGCGGACACTGATCCTTGCGAGCAACGAGATCGAGACTGTGGGGCCGCTCTCTGCGCTATCGAAGCTCGAAAGACTCGACCTTGACTTCAATTGGATCTCTGACATCGCGCCTCTGACCGAGCTCACGGGACTCCGCTGGCTGGGATTGTGGAACAGCGGGGTCAGCGATCTGGAGCCGCTGCGAAGCCTCACGGAGCTGCGAGAACTGGGCCTCGGCGGGAATCCCATTGGCGACCCGGCGCCGCTGGCGGGGCTGAGTCGGCTTGAGTGGCTGGGGTTGCCCAACACAGGGATCGAAGACCTCGCTTTCCTCGAGCAGATGTCCGAACTCGTCAAGCTGAGTCTCGGCGGGAACCGAATCGCAAACCTAGAGCCGCTTCGCCGTCTCGGGAAGTTGGAAGGCCTGGGTCTCGATTCGAACACCATCGCGAATCTCGGTCCGCTCTCGGAATTGACCGGACTTCAACGGCTCAGCCTGTGGGATAACCGGATCGTCGACATCTCACCGCTGGTCGGGTTGGTCGACCTGGAGGAGCTGTGGCTCGACCGCAATCCGGTTTCCGATATCGCGATCCTATCTCACTTCTCGAAACTGCGAATCCTCGGTCTGTCGGAGACGTCGATCTCGGATCTCACCCCGCTCCTCGAGAACACGGGCCTCGGGGACGGCGACGAGGTCGACCTAACAGGTGCGCCGGTCGATCTGTCGGAGGACTCCGACGGCCGTCGCGCGCTCGACTCGCTCGATCAACGAGGCGTGAGCGTTCGTTCCGGCACCTGATGGAGATCGCAGGACTACGAATCTCCGTCCATCGACCCTTCGACGTACGCGTTGTGGAAGATGAACAGCTGCTCGGAATCGAAGTCGGTGAAGACGAGCTTGTAGCAGTTGGTGAGGATGTAAACCCAGACCATGACGTTCGGCATCGGATCGCGCATGCTTGCGATGTCGTAATAGAAGTCCTTGTCGGCCCACCACTGCTTTCGGAGCTTCCGCTCGCCCGACCAGTCCTTGAAGCTTCCGAGGTAGCTTTCGAGCAGCCAGACGAAGTCGCCGAACTGGAGCTTCGTCCGCACGCCGGCCTGCGCCTCAGGGAGCGCCGGCACTTCTTCGCCATCGACGACGCGGACCCACGCCTCGATCATGTCACAGCCGCCGTGATAGGCCATCGTGATCGCGGGCGTGATCCGGCAGTTTCCATCCACAACGTACGGTCGCCCGGTCACCCGATCCATCACGAAGTCGAATCCGCAGAGGCCGTGGAAGTCGAGGTGGCGGACGATCTTCGCCGCCGCCTCCGAGCAGGCCGGATCGGCCATGCTCTCGCGGAACATGGTCGTCCCCCCGGTGCGCGGCATCGTCCGGATGCCCTGGTACATCACCTCTCCAATGACCTCTCCACGGTTGCACAGCTCGAGGGTGCAGGTCGTCGGGCCTTCGATCATCTGCTGAAGCATCGGGAGATTGTCCTCGTTGAGGCCGTTGACACGCACGACATCGAAGTACTGCTTCTCTAGCTGCTTGCGATCGTTGACGAGCCGCAGACCGGCGGCGCCCGATGCCTGCTGCATCTTGACGACGATCGGGATCTCGACCGTAGCGATCAGTTCTCTTGCCTCCGCAGTCGAGCGGGGGACGAAGATTTCCGGCGTGTCGACGCCGACTTCACGCGCCAGCTCGGCGAGCTGAACCTTGCTGTGGAGCCGCATCAGGGTCGCAGTATCGAGCATCGCGGTCTTCGTGGCCGCGAAGATCCGATCCCGGTAGTGACTCATGAGGAGGATCTCCTCGTAGGAAGGGAAGTAGTAGTCGTAGCGGCCCGTCTCCAGCTCCTGGAGAAGGCGCTTCGCATACTGTTGCGGCTTGTGCCGCATGTTAGGAAGCCTGATTCGCTTGGTCACGTACTTGGAGTAGGCGGCGTATGCGAAGTAGTGGCCCTCTGCCGCATACACTTCGTATCCCAATTGCCCGAAACGCCTGATCGCATGCAGTGCCGCAGGCTCGAACAGCCCGGTTACGAGAACCTTCATTGCTTGGCTCCTGGTTGCTGTGATGTCATGACTGAGCCCGTCGACGTCGCCTCGACGGGTAGCCCCCTCTCGCTCGGTGATCTGATTTCATGTTGTTGGCAAGAGCATACGTAGGGGGCGAACGCTCGGCAACTCTGGGTAGGTCCTGGTGGGAGAGGTTCTCGTCCGATACCGAGAAAAGCGGCAGGGCGAGCCGAAGCCCGCCCTGCCGTCGGGAAGCTAGTTACGTGTCTGGGATTGAAGGGCGGATCGCAACTCGGCCGCCAGATCCTTTTCGCCCAGGCCGCTTTGCAGCCCTTGGGAGACCGATCGGCGGAACTGCTTTCGCGCCCGCGATTCCTGCATCAGGCGGTGGATCTCGCATCGGCGCTTCGTGCGCTCGATCCGCTCCTCCACGAGACCTTGCATGGCCTCGTAGATGTAGATCACGGGATTCGGGAGCATAAGTGACCTCCTAGCCACACACCGGTGAGGCCCGCTCGGGCCGCATTCCCTGTCTACCATCCTCTTCGCGCGATGATCCGACGGCGCGGAGACCTATCACCGAAGATTCCGACTCGGTCATCGGGGTTCTCTCCTTCCTCTTGCAGCCTCTCGTGCCGTTCATCACATACATGGGTCGCGCACCACCACCGCTTCGGTTCGCTCCTCGAGCGGCCGTTTCCGGTGACGGATGCTTCGCACGTCCTCCTCAATAGGTCGAAGGGAGGGCGAATCGTCACTCTCGAGTTCCGCCGCAAGAACCGCGGCGCCTGGATTCGAATGCCGATGGAGTGAGGCTCGTCGCTCGGAGCCGCAGGACGATTGTCCCGTCAGGATGACTGTGTTGCGTGGATGGCTGCGCGCTGGCGCGCACTTCCGCGCCCGGGCGCGAGGACCGCCGAACCGCCTACCCGGAAAGGCCGCGGAGGGTAGCTCGCATCCGCATCTTCTTCGGACTGATGTTCAAGCCAACCTCCTTCGTTCTGGGTCTTGGTGCGTGTCGCGCGGACACTCGACGAGTGCCCACAACCGTGAGAAAACAGAGGTATACCCTACGAAGTACGGAATGCAAGTAGAGCCTCCCGAGAGAGTCTGAGCAGGGTTACCGGATCCCTGGGAGCACGGAGTCGAGCCGTTTGGGGCGCAAGCCTGCGTCTCCCCGGCGATTGACCTGGGGGTCCCAATGAACGTAGACTCAAGTTCAGATCGGCAGGAGATACCGCTGGAGGTGGGGGAGATGAAGAGGTCAGGGGTGCTTGTTGCACTCGGTTTGCTCGTCGTGGGGCTTGGTGCGGCAACATGGGGATTGTCCTTGTGTGACTATCGATCGCCGATGACAGCACTGAGCGATGCGCGGATGTCGTTTGCCTATCGCTACTACAACGACGCGGCCACACCGGTGATTGACGTCAATTCGGGGCGAATCGGCATCGACTACGACCAGCTGTTCGATTCGGCGAACTACGGGTTCACGCTCGGTGGCTCCATGGAACTGACCCTGGACAAGTTTGTGCCGAGCGGATCGCTCGGACAGGGCAGCGCCACGTTCCGTTTCTACCCGTTCGGGGAGGCGCTGTTCTTCGGATACGGCGGGATGGAAGCTTCCCTGGCTACCGGCCAGCCCCGACCTGGCGTGGACGTCCGTATCGGCCTTGGATTGGGCCGGTTTACCGATGTGACGCCGCTCGCCAAGGCCGTACTGATCGAAGAGGAGCTTCTGGTGACGGACGCGATCTTCGACGAACTTGCGGACGACGTTCTGATGGGGATTGCCGGCGTGATCGGCCGAAAGGCGGAGTACGAGACGACCAAGGGAGTGGTTGCCGACATCGAGAATCTGATCGAGGCCGTCGCCCGCGTCGAACTCGACGCGCGTGCGCTTCTCTCGATTGAGGAGATCATCGACGCGAAGGAACTGAAGCGGAAGTGCGGTTGGGCCGTGCAGGCTGGGATCGGATATGAGGTAATCGACCCGTTCGGCGGGGCACAGAACTTCGTCATCGTGGCGTCGGCCGACGCCGCGTTCGCGACGAGCCCTGGAGATCAGTTCCTGCTCCACGCCAGTTTCTCTGGCCCGGTGGCTTTCCTGGAGGAGAACACCCTAAGTGCGACGCTCTCCTACGAGTACGAGTTGAGCGACGAGAGCACGTTGGTCGTCAACTACGCCTTCCAGCGAGTGCAGCCGCTCGGGCTCGTGGCAAGTGTGAGTCATGCTGCCTCGATGCGGGTCGGGTTTGACTTCAACGGCGTCGACATCGGCCTTCAGGTTTCGCTCACACGGGAGCCGGGAGATCCCGGCTGGTCGATCGACGTCTCCGTCTCCGCAGCGATGGATCTGTTGTAGCCCCTGCAGTTCGAAAAACGAAGAGATCGGCAGCGCGGTGTTCAACTGTCGCGCCGCCGACCGTCTTCTCAGTTCGTGACGTTGATGGAGAACATCGTGCTCTCCGCTGGTTCGACAGTCTCCCACGGTCGCGCGTACTCGAAGCGCAGTACTTGTGTGCCGACTGCAAACGCCTTGTATCGGAACAGGAACACTCCCCCCCCGCCGACCAGGCTCGTCGAGCTTGGGAAGTAGTCGGTCCCCGAGACTGATTCGAGGACGGGCAACAGGTTCTCGGTGACATCGGACCACGCGAAGCCAGTCGTTGCGTTACCCGGCAGCGCGACGATCAAAGCATCCCCGTTGCGCAGTTCGACGACGCTTCCCTCGCCTTCCTCACGGACCAGCCGGTAGACGTTGATCGTGAGGCCGGAGAACGCGATGGGCTCGGGGACGTCGTTGTGCGGGGCCAAGCGAAGATCATTGACGATCGAGAACGTGACGAGGAAGGCCCCGCTGGTTGTGAAGACGGCGACGGAGTACTCGCCGGACGGCAGTACGCCTCCAGAGGGGGCCACGAGCTGTACGGCGCCCAGCCAAAACTGAGCCTCCACACGAGGATCGTAGACCGTATCGCTGACCACCGCGTCGTCTCGGAGAAGGGCGACATGCTCAACGAAGAGCTGATCAGCACCATTGCCCACGATCTCGAGGCCGACTGTCGCCCCGGGCTCGAAAGTCCCGGCATCGATCGCCAGACCGAGCAGTGTCTCATCGATGATCGACACAGAGTCGGCTGCCGCCACAGATCCCATCACAGTTGCGAGCATCGCCGTGCACCATGCCAGCCACAAGAAGCTTCGCCGTCGTCTCATTCGGACCTCCTTATCCGCTCTCAAGGGGTGTCTCCCGTGTCCTGTTCCTCACATCCTCGGGCCTTCCTCCGGTTCCGTCAAGTGTTCCGCTCGGACGAACACCCCGAAACCGGGAAGGAGAGACGGAAGGCGGTACGCGTGTTCGTTACATCTCGCCGGACTGCTTCAGGGAAGTGTAGCCATCCCCCGCGACAATCACGTGATCGAGGACGCGGATTCCGAGAAGCTCGCCGGCCCGGACGAGGCGCCTCGTGAGGGCGATGTCTTCGGCACTCGCCGTGAGTGTTCCCGAGGGATGATTGTGCGCAAGAAGGACGGCCGCGGCGCGATCCGTGATGGCATCGGCGAACACTTCGCGCGGATGGACCTGGCTGGAGTCGAGGAGGCCGACGGTGACGACGCGTGACGCGATCACCTCGTTCGCACCGCTGAGAGAGAGACAAACGAAGTGCTCTTGCTGCTTCCTGCGAATCTCCTGGAGGTAGGGCAGGGCGTCCGATGCTTGCGTGATCGTGACCCGCTCCATGGACAAGTGGCGACGAGCGAGTTCGACCGCCGCCGCGATCTGGCAGGATCGGGCTCGTCCCAGCCCCTTGATCGACTGAAGCGACTCCACATCAACCCGATCGAGGCGTCCGTTGAATCGGCGCAGGATCTTCGCCGCGAGGTGAAGGACTCCATGCCCCCGGATGCCGCTTCCGATGACAACTGCCAGGAGTTCGAGGTCGGAGAGCGCCGAAGGGCCCTTGGCCATCAGCTTCTCCCTTGGTCGCTCCATCTTGGGAAGGTCTCTCACATCGTTCCGATCCTTGGGGTTCCAGCGAAGCCCAGGCGGCTCGTACACGGAGTTGTCGGTCTTCCCGATCGCCATGCCGTCATTATGCAAAGAGTGAAGCCTACATCAAGACATAAGATCTGATAGTATTCGACAGAGCCGCTCCATCCCTTCCTCTCAATCGAGGCCGAGCATGAAGCCGGTGGTGCGATTCCGCGGGATCCCATAGTCCGATGTAGTGGAGGCTGGGGTCGCTGCGGCCGGCCGCCCGCCGACTCCGACAACACGCTTGGCAGGCGTACATGGGGAGCACGACAGGCGGAACCGTGCGGCTTTGAAGGAGGCGGGACGCCCCAGAGGATCACTTGGAAGCGCATGTTCCGCGCTTCGCCCCGGAGAGGGCTCAGTGACCGTTTCCAGGTAGGCGAAGCCGGGGCGTCCCTGGTGGCATGGTCAATGTCTATGCATCTGTAAGACGCTTGTCAAGTTTTTGTAGCACTAAGACAGCAGAAGTAGTGCTATGTGTCCCATGGGATGCGGAATTCCGGCCATGGTGGAACTTCGTCACCCGATGTAACCTGTGCTCAGAGATCATGCCGAAGAAGAACTACCGCATCGTCACGAAGGGAGACGCCGTGCGGCGAGCGCGCATCGTCGCCGGTCTTACGTCGGCTGAGTTGGCGCGGGAGGTCAACATCTCCCGTCCGATGCTCTCTTCGATCGAGAACGGAGCAGGAACGAGCGTCAAGACGGCCCACAGAATCGCTGACGCCCTGAACTGCGGGTTCAGCGATCTCTTCGAGATCAACAGCCTATGAGAGATCTGTCACTGGAAGCGGAGTCGATGCGCGGGCGAGACAGACTCGGGTGATGGGGTCGTACTGAGCGCGCTAGAGACCGACCCCGACGTGCGTCGCCCACTGAGCCTCCAGAAGCATGTCGACGCCCAGCGCTATCACGGGAGGCTCTGAGCCAGGCCGCCTCCGATGCAGAGAAAGCGTGATCGTTTGCCCGAACAGCGCAGTATCGAGGGAGCCGTACGTGAAATCGAAGGTGAGATTGCCACTGAGGAGGAAGCTGCCTCGGAGCTCTCTACCGTAGCTTGAGAGCGTCCACGAGAGTGGGAAACTGGAGAGTTCGATCCGAGCGTTGTCGAATGAGTGGTTCACGTAGCGCCCGCCGACGAGAGCTGAGGCCGTTAGGCCTCGGCCTGGGATCGACCGCATGCGAAGGTCTCCCAGCAACATCAGCTGGGGCGTGTAGACGCGGACGAGTTCGATGTCAGCGAACGGGTAGAGTGGAGGAATTCCCGAGCCGGCGACGATGCGCAAGCGCCACTCGTCGCTCAGCGCGATTCGGCCGTACGCTCCGATTGTGATCCACCAGCTCACGCGTCCCTCATCGCGATAAGGCTGCAGGCTGAGGTTGAGCTGGAAGCCGAGCTCTGTCAGCTCTGCGGCCGTGCAGACGACCGCGAAAGCGGTCAGGAATGCCACCAAAACCAGCGCTCTGCGCATACGTCTCCCTCCCCGCGTGTGCAGTCAACTGCATTCTACGTGGTTGGGCCCGCCGGAGGCGAATGGCCCGACGACGGGCGTCCGTCGATGGCTCAAGTGTCGCGAGGGATTACCGTGGAGCACCAGGTTCTCGAGAACGGATCCACGCCATCGCTACGGATCTCGCGTGTTTCCAGCAGCGGTCTCAAGGATCTCCAGGAGGAGAGGGCTGTGTGAAAGCCGGTTCACGGGCTGTCCATTGTTGTCTGCATCTCGCTCGCGGCATGAGCTAGGCGAAACACGGCCTCGGCGGTGCTTCACACCCAGGTACCGGTTTCCTCTGGGAACCGGCAGCCTTTTCCCTCAGTGCCCCGCTCGTCGCGGGCGAGGAGACGGAATCGTCAGATCCGATCTCCTTCGTCCCGCTTCCCCCGTACGAAGAAGGTGTGGATGAGGGCCGAGGCGAGCAGGTAGCAGCCGATCGTGATCGGAAAGAGGGCGGAGAAGCCCGGGCCCTCCTGCAGCTTCCCGCTGACCAGCGCGCTGACGCCGCGGGTCCCTTGCCAGCTCATCTGCATCAGGGCGCTCGCCGTCGGCCGTCGCTCGGGCGCCACAGCCTCCATGGCAAAGGCCGTGTAGAGCGGATTCCCCATGTTCATCAGGCTGGCGCGGGCGAGGAACCCGATGGCGGAGAGCGAGATGAGCGGAGCGTAGCCAAGAAGGATCAAGAACGGGATGGAGAGGAGCTGCACGACGACGACGGCGCGAACCCGGTTCAGCCGCTCTGCGACGATCGGTGCGGCGAGGGTCGCCAACGCCATCACCACCGACTGGAACGCGTACAGCACGCCGATGACGCTGTCCGACAGGCCGAACTCCGTCTTGAAGAAAACGTTGAGGAAGGGCACAAGCGCGCCGGCGCCGAAGCCGATGATGACCTGGGGCAGGAAGAGGCGGATCAGCTTTCCGGGCGGTCGGAACATCTCGCGCAAGCTCGGGCGGGGTCGCGGCTCCGTCGATTCGGGAAGCGGAGCCATCCGCAACAGCGGGAGGATCGCCAGCGCGAGGAGACCGGCCCCCACCCACAGGGATGCACGATAGGCGAGCGGATCCTCGGCTCCGATCGATATCGCCCGAGCGACCAAGGATGGCAGCACGCCGGCGAGGAGAAGACCGAAGAAGCTGGCGAGCATCCGCGTCGCAAACTGAACGCTGAACAGATGAGTTCGTTCGGTGGATTCGCTGTTTTCGGTCATGAACGGAGCGCTGCTCACTTGCAGCATCGTCGTACTCAGACCACGGCAGGCCGCGAACAGCACGAGCCCGAGGACGCTCGTCGAGAACGAGATGCCGAGGACCGAAGCCGCCATGAATACCGCGCCTCCGATCAATACCGACCGGTATCCGATGCGATGCCCAAGCATCCCGGCCGGGATCGCGGCGGCGGTGATCACCAGCGGCGGAAGTGCTACAAGCGCGCCGAGGAAGGCGCGATCGTAGCCGAGCGACAGGACGTAGAAGTTGAACAGCAGGCGCATGATCCCCATCGCGAACCCGCTCGCGAAGCTGTAGAGCAAGTACAGACGGGCGTTGCTTTGAAACCGTCTCAGCTGAGAGAGGTAATCGCGGACCGGGGGCATGGAGCGCGATTGTACTGAGGGAATGTCGATACGCACGCCGGCGACCTGGTTCGGGCAGGCAGGTGACGTGGCCCGCTTCCGAACGAGGTCGCCGATCGCGCCACCTCACGATCCTGGTTGGCGAACCACCGGGATCAGTCCACAAGGCGCGGAGCACTCGGTTCCGGTCGGCGGCTGTCGTTCGCGTCGTCGCGGCTCGGTATGATCAGCCGTCCGGGGGTGAAGGTCATCGATCGCATCGAGGAGATCCTGAAGCGCTACTGGGGGTACGAGTCCTTCCTCCCGTTGCAGCGCGAGGCGATGGCGTGTGGGCTGAGAGGACGCGACTCCCTCGTCGTTCTCCCGACCGGTGGAGGGAAATCGCTCTGCTATCAAGTGCCGGCTGTTCGTCTCGAGGGGATGGCGATCGTCGTCAGCCCGCTGATTTCGCTGATGAAGGATCAGGTTGACGCGCTCGTCGACAGCGGCGTCGCCGCCGACTACCTGAACAGCAGCCAGGCAGCGTCCGAGCAGGACGACGTCGTGGCTCGCGTACGAAACGGCGAGGTGAAGGTCCTCTACGTTTCGCCGGAGCGGCTGATGATGGAAGGTTTCCTGCGATTTGTGGGGCAGCAGAACGTCTCATTCGTCGCTGTCGACGAGGCGCACTGCGTCAGCATGTGGGGCCACGACTTTCGCCCCGAGTACCGGCAGCTCGGTCGGCTGAAGCAGATCCTCCCTGGCATTGCGATCCACGCGTACACGGCGACGGCGACGGGGCACGTACGTGACGACATCGTCAAGCAGCTCCGGTTGTCTGATCCGAAGATCCTCGTGGGCTCGTTCGATCGTCCGAATCTGATCTACTCGGTCGAGCGCAGGATCGACCTTGTCCGGCAGGTATGCGACGTCCTCGATCGCCACAAGAACGAGTCGTCGATCGTCTACTGCATCCGCCGTGCTGACGTCGACAACTTGGCCGAGCGACTGCGCTCGGCTGGCCACCGCGTCGCGCCGTATCACGCCGGGCTCTCCGACGAGGAGCGGAAGCGCGCACAGGAGGCGTTCATCCGAGAGGACATCGATATCATCGTCGCGACCGTCGCCTTCGGGATGGGAATCGACAAGTCAAACGTACGAACGGTGATTCACGCCGGGATGCCCAAATCGCTCGAGCACTATCAGCAAGAGAGCGGGCGCGCCGGGCGGGACGGGCTCGAGGCAGAGTGCGTGCTCCTCCATGGATCCGGCGACTACGGCATCTGGAAGTACATCATCGAGCAGTCCGAATCGGCGCAGGCGCGTGACATCGGCCTCGCCAAGCTCGGCGACATGTCGGCGTACGCCTCGGGCGTTACCTGCCGGCATCGCGCCCTTCTTCGGTACTTCGGCCAGGATCTGGAAGTCGAGGGCTGCAAGGCGTGCGACGTCTGCTTCGGAGATCTGGAACTGGCCGACGACGCACTCGTTGGCTCCCAGAAGATCCTTTCCTGCGTCTACCGGCTCGAAGAACGCTTCGGCGCCGACTACACGGCCGGCGTCCTCACGGGCTCGCGGGAGCAGCGGATCCTCGACAGCCGGCACGACGAGTTGTCGACCTACGGGCTCCTCTCCGGTCAGGCCAAGCGGCTCGTGCGTGACTGGATCGAGCAGCTCGTCGGACAGGGATACCTCGAGAAGCGGGGCGAGTACAACGTCCTCAAGATCACGGATCGCGGCTGGCGTGCGATTCGCGGTGAGGAGACGCCGCGGCTGCTGAAGCCGGCCGAGCGCCGCGAGAAGCGCGCCGTGCCCGATTCATGGGATGGCGTCGACCGCGGCTTGTTCGATGCACTGCGCGTTCTCCGGCGCGAGGTTGCGCGCGAGAAGCACGTACCCGCCTACATCATCTTCAGTGATGCGGCGCTTCGAGACATGGCGCGTCGAAGACCGTCGACGGTCGAGGAGTTCCTCGACGTGTCCGGCGTCGGCCAGACGAAGGCGCGGCAGTACGGCGAGCGATTCGTCGTCGCGATCGACCACTACTGCAGGGGGCACGAGCTTGGTCGCGACGTGGATCCGACTCTCAGGCCGGCGCCGAAGCCGATTCGAAGACGGCGCAAGCGTGCCACCGTGAACCTGTCACGCCAGCTTGCGTTCACCCGCTTCGAACAGGGCGAATCGGTCACGGCGGTCGCCGAGGCGATCGAGAAGACGGAGACGATTGCCCTCAAGTACCTGTTGGACTACCTCCGCGAGCACGGTCTGACGTCGCCGGAGCCGTGGGTGAGCACGCTGACGTTTGAGCAGGTTGCGGACCTCTCCCGGCAGACGGGGACAGCCAGCCACAAGGCGATTCGGAAGACGTTGGGCGGACAAGCCACCGACGAAGACGTGCAGATCTGTCTTGCCTGTCTAGCGAACCTCGAGTAGAGGAGAGTTCTCGTGTGTGCGCGTTGCTCGGCGTTCGTCTGTAGCGTGGAGCTGCCGGGTTCGGTGGATGAGTCGGCCCGGTCACAATCCTGAGCGACTCAGCCAACGGGTGAGTCGCCGACATCCCAGCCAAGAGCAACTCAGCTATTTGCTGAGTTGCCGACACCCAACCGAAACCGACTCATCCGCCTGATGAGTCGGCGTGGTCACAATCCGGCAGCAGTGTCTCGATCTCGCGGACGGGGCGATAGAGGTAGGCTGCGATCGTCACGGCGGCGCCGAGAAGGCCGAAGAGAACGAACATCAGCCCCATTCCCGCCCCCGGGCCCGTCCCCACCAGCGGCGCCAACACGTTGGCCAGAGGGGACGTGCCTCGCATCAGCGGCTCGAAGATGCCATCGGCGAAGACGCCACTCAGCGGAAGGGCGATCGCTCCGCCGATCTGTCCGATCATGATTCGCGCTGAGAAGACGCGTCCCTGAAGGTGTGCCGGAACCTTCGTCTGCCAGATGGAGTGGCTCGACCCGCTGGCGATCGGAATCACCGACGAGATGACGAACGCACCGACTGCCCACATCACAAGACCGCGGCCAATACCGATCAACGTGTTTCCGATCAGCGCCGCGATAAACACACTACCGAGAAGCGCAAGCATCTTCCGCTTCGGGCCGCCCCACACGCCGAGCAGAACGCCGCCGACAACGCCGCCGATGCCGAACAGCATTTGCACCGTGCCAAGGACGATCTCGTTGCTCCCCGTCCGAGCGAGGATCATCGGCGAGAGAACGCCTCCGCTGAAGGACAGCATGAAATTCACAAACAGAAAGAAGAGCAACAGACCGACAAGGCTGGGACGAGCGAAGATGTAGCGGAAGCCGAACAGGCTGTCGGACAGCAGGCTCCGCTGTGCGTCTTCGCCGGCCGGTCCTTGAGCCGGCTGCGGGACGTGGACGAACAGCAACGTGCTGATCGCGAACGAGAACGTCACGATGTCGATCACCATGATCCCCTCGATGCCGATGAACGCGAGCAGCGCGCCGGCGGCCATCGGGGCGAAGATCGTCGGGATGGATCGAACCATCCCGTAGAGCGCGTTCGCCCGCGTCAAGTGGTTCTTCGGGATCATCAGCGTGATCGACGCGGAGTACGCCGGGAACTGGAACGCCTGGAACGCACCGGAGAACGCGGCGGCGATGTAGACGTGCCAGATCTCGAGTATGCCTAGGCTGAGCAAAATGAACAGTGCCACGGTGGCCAGACCGGCCGCCAGGTCGCTCAGGATCATCACCAGTTTCCGATTCCAGCGGTCGACCAGCGCCCCTGCGATCGGGCTGAGCGCGACCATCGGGAAGAACGCGAAGAACCCGACCAAAGCCAGCGCGGTGGCTCGTCCGGTGAGCTGCCACGCCCAAATCGTGAGGGCGAACGATGTCATCCCCGATCCGAGCATCGACACGACCTGCCCAAACCAGACGATCGTGAACCCGAACATCCCCGAGAATCGAGATGTCACCATCGGAACCTCCCTACGTTGACCGTCAATGCGCGACGGCGGAAGCGTCAGTATCCCTCACGAAGAAGTCGCTTCACCAACGAGGGACGGCTCGGAATGGCGATCCCCGGCCAGCGAGCTCACTGGATCTCAAGAACAGAACGAGACTTGCTTCCCTTAACTCGCGAGCACCGATACCAGCGTGACGCCGGCGACGACCAAGGTGCCTCCGATCAGGACGCGACGCGTGATGCGTTCGCGCAGAAAGACGGCGCCGAAGATCACGGCGAAGAACAGGGTGAGGCCACTGAGCGGGGATAGCAGACTGGCATCGGCACGCTGGAGCGCAGACAGCCAGAGCACCCATCCTAGGAAGATGCCGAGAAACGACGAGAGGAATGCGATCCAAAGGACCTTGAGCTCGAAGCGCATCCGCCGGCGGATCAAGCTGGGCAGCGCAGCCACCGTCCAACAGACGATGGCACTGCTCGTGAACAGGAATTGGAACGCGATCGGGCTCATGCCCCCGTCCATGCAGTACTTCGTCGGCACTGCGGTGCTGAATCCCCAGACAATCCCGGCCGCGGCCGCGGCGAGCAGTGCGAGAAGGCTGTGTCTGCCGCTTCGTTCTTCGCGAGAGCGGACAAGGAAGAACGTACCGGCAATGACGAGGGCGCCTGCGCCAAGCGTGATCCAACGCGCCCGCTCCCCCAACACGACGATTGCGCTGACGACGCCCCAAAAAGGTCCCGTGTTGGCGAGGATGTTCGTCTCATGGAGCGAGCCGTGCGAGTGCGCGTAGTAAAAGAGAGCGGTTCCGATGAATGCGTTGAGGCCGCCGCCGGCGAGTCCTACGAGCACGAGATCGGCGGATCCGAAGGCGAAGCCATCGGTTGCCCAGGCGTAGGCGGCGATGAACGGGAGCCCGATCCATGGCCGAAGGAGGCCGAAGCCGATCCAGTTCATCCGGGCGACGCCCATTCTCATCAGAAGCCACGTGGTGCCCCAGCAGAGCGTCGCGCCAACGACCAGAAGGACAGTGATCAGATCCATGGCCCGCCTCCTTCCGCGTGTAGGGGCGGATCATACCGCGATTCGCCCCATGGCGCCGCTTGTCTCGGCGGGCCACGAAAGGAGAGGGGCTCTTGAGCTGTTCGCCTGCGTCGGACTAGCCTTCACGCTCCTCCAACCACGCCTGGACGTCACCAAGGACGAGAGCGTGCTCAGGCTCGTTGTAGATCTCGTGATGCAGGCCGTCGTAGATCCTGAGCGTCTTGTCGGCTGAGCCGGCCGTTTCGTGCAGGATTCGCGAGCCGTCGGGGTCGGCCAGCCTGTCTTCGCTGCCGTGGAGGATGAGGAGCGGGAGCGTGATCCTGCCCGCCTCGCCCAGCGTTCTCTGCATCGCCTTGAGGATCTCGGCCCCCATGCAGGCGGTCGTCTTGCCCGTGTAGACCAGCGGATCATCGATGTACGCCTGAACCACGGCGGGATCGCGACTGACGCCGTGCGCGTCGACGGCCACCAGCCCGATCCTGGGAACTACGAACGACAAGAGTCTGCTCAGCAGGACCGTGGTCGGTGAGATGTTGTCGGGAACCTTGACGAGGGCTCCGGAGAGGATCGCTCCTGCGAACGCTTCCTGGCGATCAAGCAGGAATCTCGCGGCGATCAGCGCGCCCAGGCTGTGTCCGACCAGGAAGAGCGGCTTCTCCGGGTGCCGGTCCCGTACCCTGTCGACGTGCATTCCGAGGACGTCCGTCAGGTCCTCGAATTGTTCCACGAAGACCCGCTGGCCGCTCGATCGGCCGTGCCCGACGTGATCGTGGGCGTACACGGCGTAGCCCCGTGAGACGAAGTGGTCGACGAGGTTTCCGTATCGTCCGCAGTGCTCTGCGAGTCCGTGCACCACGACAAGCGCGGCCCGCGCTTCGCCCTCGGGCGACCAATCCTGGCAATAGATGGTGGCCTTCCGGACACCCGTGAAGGTCCCTTCTCGATGTTTCATCTTTCTCCCGGCCGGCCAGGGCAAGTCACTGCGTGTTCCACCCCTTGGCCCGTTCGACCGCACGTCGCCAGTCTTCAAGCAGCCGCTCGCGGAGGTCGGCAGACATCGAGGGCTCGAACCTCTGGTCTTCCTTCTGCAAGCCGCGGATCGCCTCCACGCCGCCCCAGAGACCGATCGTGATTCCCGCGGCGTAGGCCGCGCCCCGGGCCGTGGTTTCGAGGTCTCTCGGCCGAATCACGGGTACTCCGAGGATATCGCTCTGAAACTGACAAAGGAAGTCGTTGCAGGCCGCGCCGCCCCCGACGTGAAGCTTCGCGATCTGCTCGCCTGTGTCGCGTTCCATCGCGCGGACCACGTCGTGCGTCTGGTACGCGATCGCTTCCAGCGCGGCGCGGACGAGATGCTCGCGGCGTGTCCCTCGCGTCAGCCCGATGATGAGCCCGCGGGCGTTCGGATCCCACTGTGGAGCGCCCAATCCCGTCAGCGCAGGAACGAAGACAACACCGTCGGTGGAATCGACCGCCCCGGCGAGTGCCTCGGACTCGGCGGAATCGGCAAGCAGGCCCAACACGTCGCGCAACCACTGAATCGCTGCGCCGGCGACGAAGACCGATCCTTCGAGAGCGTACGAAGCCGCCTCATCGGGGGCCGTACGCGCGATCGTCGAGAGTAGTCCGGACTCGCTTCTCGCTCGACGCGCGCCCGTGTTCATCAGGAGAAACGCGCCGGTTCCCCACGTCACCTGTGCCTCTCTCTCCGATGTCAGGCCTTGTCCGAGAAGCGCCGCTTGCTGGTCTCCCAGCATCCCGGCGACCTGCACGTCGCCGCCCGAGACCAGCTCCGGTCTGACCGCTCCGAAGACCGACAGGCTTGGACGAGCGACGGGAAGACACGCGCCCGGAATCCCGAACAGCCCGAGAAGCTCCTCGTCCCACTGTTGATGGTCGATGTCAAACAGCATCGTGCGAGAGGCGTTCGTGGCGTCTGTCGCGTGCTTGCCGGTGAGATGCCACAGAAGCCACGCGTCGACCGTACCGAGAAACGCCCTTCCCTCGGTCGCCCGCTCGCGGAGTCCCGGCACATGGCGAAGCAGCCATTCCATCTTCGTGGCCGAGAAGTACGGATCGATCGAGAGTCCGGTTCGCTCACGAATCGATTCCGCGTCCTCACTCCCAGCCAGTTCGTCGCAGCGCTCGGCGGTTCGCTTGTCCTGCCAGACGATCGCCGGGTGAAGCGGTCGCCCCGTCTGCCGATCCCAGGCGATGACCGTCTCCCGCTGATTGGCGATGCCGATCGTCGTAAGTCTGTTGGGATAGGCTGAGTCCTGAGACAGCACGTCGCGGAGCACGGCGAGCGTCGCTTCAAGCATCCGATCCGGATCCTGCTCGACCCACCCCGGCTTCGGCGTCTCGACCGGGATTTCCTGGTACGCTGCGGCGAAGCACCGCCCATCTCGGTCGTAGAGCGCAAACCGAACCCCGGTCGTACCAAGATCGATCGCCCCGATGACCGTCTCGCTGTGATTCCCCGCCGGCTTCACGTCACATCCCTCCAGACTGAAGGCTAGCCGGCCCTCGCGTTTGACGCAATTGTCGCTTGTCGAACCATCGTCGATCCGCTTAGGATACTGCCACGGTCACGGGGAAGAGCAGGCCGGAGCGCCGCCATTCCACGGACCGACTTCGGGGGTGGAATTGATGAACGAGTCGTCTGTCGTCCGCACGTACGGCTATCGCTGGGTCATGCTTGTCGCCTTCATGCTGGCGGTCGCTGTCAACCAGCTCCTCTGGATCAGCTTCGCTCCGATCACGGGGGACGCCGCCGCCTTCTACGGTGTCTCCGACCTGGCGATCGGCTTGCTGTCTCTCGTGTTCATGGTCGTCTTCATCGTTGTCTCGATTCCGGCGTCCTGGGTGATCGATACCTACGGGATTCGCGTCGGTGTCGGGATCGGCGCTGTGATGACCGGCGTCTTCGGCCTGCTGCGAGGTCTGATGGGCGCCGACTACACGTGGGTTCTGGTTGCGCAGATCGGGATTGCCGTCGGACAGCCGTTCGTGCTGAACGCGATCGCCAAGATCGCCGGGCGTTGGTTCCCGATGAACGAGCGGGCGACCGCCACCGGCCTCGCCTCGCTTGCGATTTACGTCGGGATCTTCGCCGGGGTCGCCATCACGCCGATGATCGTCCTTCGATCGAGCATTCCGACGGCCCTGCTCGCCTACGGCGTGCTTTCCGCCGGGATCGGCGTGCTTTTCCTTGCGCTGGCTCGGGAACGTCCGCCGACCCCGGTCGGACCCGAAGAGCGATCGCTCGTCTTCGACGGCCTGAAGAGCGTCTTTCGGAATCGTGGATTCCTGGTGCTCCTCGTCCTGTTCTTCATCGGCCTCGGCGTGTTCAACGCGGTCACCACGTGGATTGAGGACATCGTTCGGCCGCGTGGGTTCACGATCGATCAAGCTGGCCTCATTGGCGGGCTGATGGTGATTGGCGGGATCGTCGGCGCGGTCGTCATTCCCCAGCTCTCGGACCGGATGAAGCGCCGCGTGCCATTCATCCTTCTCGCCCTCGCCGGTGCGGTTCCCGGCATGCTCGGGATCACGTTCGCGACCAGCTACTGGCTCCTTCTCGCCTCGGCGTTCGTCCTCGGCGCGTTCCTGCTCTCGTCCGGCCCGCTCGGCTTCCAGTACGGGGCGGAGATCACGTACCCGGCTCCGGAAGGAACGTCGAACGGACTCCTGCTTCTCGCAGGCCAGATCTCGGGGATCATCTTCATTCTCGCGATGGACGCCCTCAAGTCGCCAACCACCGGATCGATGACGCTGTCGCTCCTGATCCTGACCGGTCTGATGGCGCTGGCTCTCCTCCTCGCGACGCGTCTGAGGGAGTCGAAGATTCTGACGGGAGGAACAGAGTGAAGGACGCTCGTTCGGTTCGCCTGCTGTTGATCGGCCTCGGGAACCTCGGCCGGCGTTTCGCCGGACTCATCGCGGAACGGCGTGTGGATCTCGCGGACCGATACGGATTGGACTTCCGTTTCGTGGGCGCAGCCGACTCTCGCGGGGCGGCGATCAATCCGGAAGGACTCGACGGGGCGGCGATCCAGCAGGTGAAGGAGGAGGGGCGAAGCGTCGCCGAGCTTCCGAATGTCGGCCGGGCGGGGATGACCGGCCTCGAGTTGATCGAGAGGGTCGACGCGGACGCGCTGTGCGAGGTATCTCCAGTCCACCTCGATGCGGGTGCCGAACCGGGACTGTCGCACGTCCGCCGTGCGCTGGAAAAAGGTCTCCACGTCTCGACGCCGAACAAAGGGCCGATCGTGCTGGCGTACCGGGAGCTGACAGCGCTCGCAAAGCGCCAGGGCGTGCAGCTGCGGTTCGACGGGACGGTCGCGGGCGGCCTGCCGGCGATCGCGCTCGGCGTCCGCGATCTGCGTGGCGCCACAATCGAGCGGCTCGACGCCGTTCCGAACCTCACGACCGGGTTCGTGCTCGATCGACTGGCCGACGGGGCGACGTGGGACGAGGCGATCGAAGAGGCCCGGGCCGCCGGTGCACTCGAAGGAGACGGCGTCTGGGATCTCGACGGCTGGGATGCCGCCGCGAAGCTCGCGATCCTCGCGATGACCGTTCTCGATCAAGACGCGAATCTGCAAGACGTCCCGCGGCAGGGGATTCGCGATGTCAACATCGACTGGCTGCGAGCTTCGAACCGGGATGGCAGGGTTCGCCTTGTGTCGAGCGCGGTGAGGCGGACCGACGGCGGCTACGATCTTAGCGTCGCTCCAGTTGCGCTGCCACCGACGAATCCGCTCGGGCGAGTCGGCGCGAAGCAGATGGGGATCACCTACAGGACCGACCTCTTCGGGACGATCACGTCGATCATCGATGAACCGACGCCCCTCCCGTCAGCCGCCACCATGCTCCGGGATTTACTGGCAATCTACGCCGCCGGCAGATACTGACGTCCTCGAGTTTCAGCGTCGAGCGACCCGTGCCGAAACTCGCAAACTGCCCAAGGGGCAGCCTAGCTATTGAAGGATCTGTGAAAGGAACAGCTTCGTTCTTTCGTGCTGCGCGTTGTGGAAGAACGCCTCCGGCTTGTTCTCCTCAATCAACTCACCGAAGTCAAAGAAGATGATCCGATCGGCGACTTCGCGCGCGAAACCCATCTCGTGCGTTACAACGATCATCGTCATTCCGGAGAGCGCCAGCTCCTTCATTACGTCCAGCACCTCCTTGATCATCTCCGGATCGAGCGCCGATGTCGGCTCGTCGAACAGCATGATCTTG
>CAZMYM010000034.1:0-19605 GCA_964570515.1 uncultured Thermotogae bacterium
ATGACTCCATCCTCTCAAGAAAAACAGTCTCCGGAAAACCCGGGGCGGTTCACTCGGCGTTGACGTGGGCACGCCGCTGCATTACATACGCCGACTTCACAGAGTCGGCGAGCCCATCGTCATGGTGTGTGACTCCAAGCTCTCGGCCGATCGCTTCCCCGAGCTGCTGCAGGCGGAGTTCGTTGGAGACAGCCTCTTCAAGACGCTCGAGGAGCTGTACGGATGTGTGGTGCATCGAGCCAAGCGATGCGTCGAGGCAGCCGAGATCCTTGAAGAAGATGTGGCAGAACTCCTGGGCATCCCAATGTTTGCCCCCATCCTGTTGATGACAGGACTCGCGTTCGATGCCGAGCTGCTGCCGGTCGAGGCGATGACGGCCTACGTCCGCGAGGGCGTCATGTTCAAGAACATCATCGCTGCGGGGGAACCCACGGTACGCCCGCAGCGCAAGGCATGCCCTCGCACACACACGCCGAGGGACGAACCCTGCTAGGGGCTGTTGTCGACGAAGCGGGGGCCGTCGGCGCCGCACATCACCCGTTTCGGGAAGCCCTCCGTCTGAATGTCACCGTAGTTGTGGCCGGCGTGTGCCGGATAGACGCAGAAAGAGATCAGTGGCTCGCCCCCTGTGTTGATCGAGCGGTGAGCCCAGAATGGAGGCGCGTAGACAAGGCGGCCCGTTTCCATCGGCTGCGCCGCCCAGCGGCCGTCGGCGGTCTTCATGAGCATGAATCCTTGCCCTCGAACGCACAAGTACGTCTCCGCCGTGTCGGAGACGGTGTGGTAGTGCCCTTTCGTCATGAAGAACTCCTCCCCGACGCGCCCCGGCTCGAGCACGCTCATGCAGAAGAGGAGGTGCCCCTCCTCTTCGGGGATCGCCTTCTCGTAGACGCGGTAGTGGATCGGGTCTCCTGAGGCAACCAGCGCCTCCAGCGCCTCGACATCTGCATAGTAGCCGCGGAGATCGGACACGTGACGAACGATGACGTTATCCGCGTCCTCCATCACGCCCGTCGTGAAGTCGATCGCCACACCAAACGGAACATCGTACGATGGCATCGTCTATCCTCCCCCTCTTGAGACGGTCCTTGCCTGTGCGGCCACCTCGGAGAGTCGGTCAAAACGCGGACCTGACGTCGGGATCTCGATACTGAACACCTCGCTGATCACGCGCGTCCAGCCGTGAATGAAGTAGATCCATCCATCCTCGATGGCGAGGCGGCCGGCTTCGCGCTGTCGCCTCGCCTGGTCGAGGAAGAGAAGATCCCCCCGATAGTTGAAATCCCACACGAAACCACCTTGGGGAAACGTTGCATCCTCCGTCAGCGGCGACCCCGGTCGATCCTTCCCCAGCCCCGTCGCGTTGGCGACGAGCGACCCCGGAGGCATGTCGGCACAAATGCCATCGTTCTCGGCAGGAACCGGCGCGAGGACGTACTCGACGCCCACGGCGACATCGAAACCTTGGTGAACCTCGCGCATCTCGTCCAACCGGGTCTTGCTGCGGTTCGTGACCACAATCCTCCGTGGGTGCGGCTGGCCATCGCGAGCTCTTTCCAGCAGATTCACCGACAGCGCGAGTGACGCTCCTCCAGCTCCCAGGATGAGCGCCTCGCCACCCGAGGCCCAGTGGGCCTCGGGGACGAAGGCATCCAGCGCCAATCCGCTTGTGATTGGATCCATTGCCTTGCCGACCAAACATCCGTTCTGCTTCGAGATGCAGCTGACCTCGCCGAGGCGCGTCGCGTACGGTCCGAGGTCGTCAAACACATCGCGGGCTGATTCCAGCAGATCCAGCTTGTGCGTCGTCACGAGCGCCCCCATCGAGAGCGGATCGGTCTTGATGCGCTCGACGATCTGCCGGTACCGCTCGGGGCGGTCGTGCATCGGGAAGTCGACACCCACGATCTCCGCTTCGAGCCCGATCACTTCCGCCCAGCGCGGAAAGACGCGCATGATCGACGACTGGCCCGTCGTGACGCCGATGAAATAGAGCGTCGGCGCCTGCCTCCGTTTGAGCGGGGCGCTCATCAAGCTCCTTCTCGCAGACCCCGCGGCCCGATCAGTCGTCCCATTCGGGACCGAAGTCCGGGTCGATCATCCGCTCGCCGCGAGCCAGCCCGTGGATTGCGGCGATGTCATCGGACGAAAGCTCGAAGTCGAAGATCTCGAAGTTCTCCTTGGCGTGGTCGTAGCCCGAAGCCTTCGGAATCGCGCCGACGCGCGGCTGCTGCATGAACCAGCGTAACGTGGCCTGAGTCGCGGTCTTCCCGTACTTGTTCCCGATCCCAGCTAGCGTCTCGTCCGCGTGACACTTGCCGATCCCGAGCGGCGCGTACGCCATCACCAGTGCGTCGTGCTTGCGCGCGGCCTCGATCACCTTCGTCTGGGCGAGATACGGATGATACTCAACCTGATTACACACAACGGGAGCGGCTGTCGCTGCGCGATCGAAGAGCGCGGCCGGGAAGTTGCTCACGCCAAGGTGGCGAACCACGCCGGCGTCGACCTCCTTCATCATGGCTGCCAAGATCTCCTCAACCTCGAACGCTGGATTCGGCCAATGGATGAGCCACAGGTCGACGTAGTCAATGCCCATGTCTCGAAGACTCTGTTCGAGGCTCTTGCGCAGGCCGGCGGGAGACATGTCGTCCATCCACGCCTTCGCCGTGATGAAGAGATCTCCTCGATCGATCCCGACCGAACGGATGCCTGCTCCGACGGCCTTCTCATTCTCGTAGATCTCGGCGGTATCCAGATGGCGATAGCCGATCTTGAGGGCGTTCTCTACCGCCTGGGTGCATTCCTCGCCCCCCATCCGGAAGGTGCCGAAACCGAGCGCGGGGATTCTCGCGCCACGAACGTCTTCGTACTTCATTCAAACCGTCCTTTCCCTATGCGGATTCGATGTTCCCGAAGGTCTGCGTGTACTCCTGGTGAAATCTCAACGTGGTGGCCTCGACGGCGGGATTGGAGCAGATCTTCGCGACCACGTTAGACTGAATGGCCGCGTAGCCGGCACCGACTTTCCACGCCAGCATCAGCTCCTCCGGCGTACGGACGCTGGCCGCGATGACTTCGGCTTGAAGTTCGTGTTGCTCCACGAGTTCGACGATATCGCCGACGACTTCGTGCGCACCGGCCTCGAACCCAAGGCCGCGCAGGCGACGGGCGAGATGGTCCGATGATTGATTGCAGTTGTTCGAGAGGAAGAGAACTGAGCACGAGTGCCGCAGTCGTTCCATTGTCTCCACGGCAGCCAGCAATGGCTCGGGGCCCCGATAGAGGGTTCCGTCAAGATCGACGATTAGCTTCGTGTACGCCGTCATGGGGGTACCGGGGCGGGCGCCGAGGACCTACTCAGCGAGTCACTTGCGGACGGCTTCCGGATTGAGAAGGTTGGAGGGCGTCTTGCCGCGGACGAGGACATCGATCGTCGTCTCCGCGCACAGGCGATCCATCGCCTCCATCGCCTCGTAGGTGTAGGCTCCGATGTGCGGCGTGGCGAGGACGTTGTCAAGCGAGAGGAGAGGGCTGTCCTGCGGGGGCTCGGTGGCGAAGACATCCACCGCTGCTCCTGCGATGGCCCCTGCCTTCAAGTGTTCGTAGAGTGCGAGTTCATCAACGAGTTCCCCACGCGCGCAGTTCACGAGGAACGCCGAGGGTTTCATCGCCTCCAGCTGCTCCTTGCCGATCATCTTCTCCGTCTGAGGCATGAGCGGCGCGTGAAGTGTGATCACGTCGGCCTCCTTAAGGAGCCGGTTGAGGGGAACGTAGCGGAGACCGTAGACCCTGAGTTCTTCGTTTTCGACAACATCGAACCCGAGCAGGCTTGCACCGAATGCGTGGGCGCGACGAGCTACGGAGGCGCCGATCCGGCCGGTGCCGACAATCCCTAGGGTCATCGCGCCGAGTTCGTGTCCCATGTAACGTTTCCATCCGCCGACGCGTGTCGATGCATTCGCGGGGCAGATCCCGCGCAGCATAGATAGGATGAACCCAAACGCTAGCTCCGCTACTGCTTCGGAGTTTGTTCCCGGCGCGTTGGCTACAACGATGCCGTGGGAGGTTGCGGCGCCGAGGTCGATGTTGTCGACCCCGACGCCGTGCTTCATGATCATGCGCAGGTTGTCGTGTGCTGCGAGTACCGTTTCCGACATAGGTTCCGCTCCCGTGATGATGACCTCAGGAGCTTCTCGGAGAACGATGGCGGCAAGCGTTGCGTCGTCCAGCGGGCGTTCCTCCTCACTCACTCTATGCACCTGAAACCCAGCGTCACGGAGGAGGTCGTTTCCTATCGTTACGACGTTCCCGAACGAGCGAGAGCTAACCAGTACCACACGCATGATCGCCTCCCGATTCCCTAGAAGGAGAAGCCGAGGGCCTTGAACCCCTCAACCGCCTTGTTCACCAAGGCCGCCTCCGGTTCGGCGAACGGCAGTCGAGGATACCCGGCGTTAACGCCTCGCTTGTGGAGAACCGCCTGGATCATTACCAGCGTCGGACCGAGGTGCATCACGTCGCGCATCGCGGACACGCGTTTTTGCAGCGGGCGAGCCTTCTCCATGTCGCCAGCCTTGACCGCGTTGAACAGCTCGACCACCGGTTCGGGGATCGCGTTGGCCAGCCCGGACACCGAAGCGAACGCTCCCATGCCAACCGCTGGAAGAATGAGCGCTTCGGTCCCGATCACCGGGATGAAGTCCTCGCGCTCTACGCCCCACAGGTAGTTGTAGAAAACCATGATGTCGAAACTCGAGTCCTTCACACCGCGAACGCCGAGCTTGGCGAGCCGGTTGAGGAAGTCCCCCGAAATCGACACGCCCGTCGTCTTCGGGTTGTTGTAGACGAAAACCGGGACGTCGACCGCGTCGACCAGCGCCTTGAAGTGACGCTCGACCTCGGGCTCCTTGAAGCCGTAGTAGATCGGCGGCACCGAGGCGACCGCGACCGCTCCCGCCTTCTCGGCATGCTGAGCCAGCTCAACGGCGAATCGCGTCGTCGGTCCGCCGACGTGCAGAATGACCGGCACGCGCCCGTTGACCTCGTCGATGACCACCTCGGCAACGCGCTTGCGCTCGTCGACGCTCATCAGCGGTCCGGAGCCGTACGTTCCACAGGGATAAAATCCCTGCACCTTGTCGACGAGGAACGAGACGATCTCGCGCTGCGCCTTCTCGTCAAATGCACCGTTCTTGTCGAACGCGGTCAGTAGTGGCGGGATGATTCCCGAAATCTTGAGTTCCATTGTGTCTAGCCTCCTTGTTTCGATCGTTCGTTTCGCCCGTGATCCGTCTTGGCGTGCCGTCCTGACACGGGCTCCATTTGTCGCATGCGGTGTTGTTCAGAAATCTCAGCGGCCGCAAGTTGCACCCCGCCGACAAGTGTTCTTTGTTCTCGGTCGAATCGGGGCTTGGTGACGGAGATGCTAATTGCGTAACTCGCATCGCCACCGGCATCCCGGACCACGGATGCAATCCCGACAATCCCTTCGTGATACTCCTCATGGCTGATCGCGTATCCGTCCGCGACAATTCTCCGCGTCTCCCGCACCAGCCGGTCAACTTCAGTGATGGTCGCAGGCGTGTGACGAACGAGAGATCCCGGCGAAAGGCGTGCTCGCAGCTCTTCCTCCGGGAGATGAGCCAGCAGAGCCTTGCCCAGCGCTGTGCAATAGGCGGGGGCTTGCCAGCCGACGATTTCCCCGACGACGACAGCGTCCGCTCCGATCTCTCGATGGAGGTGAAGGGCCTCGCGCCCGTTGAGGACGCCGAGATGCGCGTTCACCCGGAGGGTCGAAGCCAACGCTTGGAGTGACGGGCGTGCGCTCTCGTGAATGCCCAGCTTCCGGAGGACAAGGTTCGCCCGTTCGATGAAGCGAAACCCGATCGTGTACGTCCGGGGCTCGGGACGACGCAGGTACCCATGGTCCTCAAGAGCATACAGAATCGGATAGAGGGAGCCCCGGGAAAGCCCGGTCGCTTCTCCGATCTCTGCCGCACTGAGCTGATCGCGGTCCGCCCGGAAGACCTCCAACACGGAGAGCGCCTTGACCACCGATCCGTTGACTCGTCTGCTTTCAGCTATATGCGACATTGTGTCAATTATACCGTCAATTGCGAGCTCTGCAACCCCGGGCATCGGCCTCCAGTGAGCCTACAACGCCCAACCAAACGAGCGCACAATGGGTGCCCCCCCGCCCTCATAGATCCCGGAAGTCGCTGCGAAGACGCCAACAGATCTCGTGTCGACCTGCTGTGGAGTGGCACGGCACCATCGTCATCACGCGCGTACGAAGAAACCCGAGTCGCGCCCAAAACCATCTCCAAGCCGCACGTTGTCCGAACGGGGCGAACGGACCGTGACGCGCCACGAAATGCAGCTCATCCGGCTATCCGCGAGGCAATTCGGCCGTGAAGCTCTCGAGCCCGAGTGCCTTCAACCGCGCATCTGTCGGCCAGCCGGTCTCCACATCCCAGCCCCGCTCATCGTAGTAGTCATCGAGGATCTTGTCGGTGTCTTCCTTGGTGAGCGTCTTCGTTTCATAATAGTCCTGCATCTCGATCCGGCCTTCCGGCGACTCCATCGGTCGGAACCAGACCTCGGGGACAGCGTCATCGGTTCGGCTAAACCCCTCACGCACGTTCATCAGCTTCGAGACGTTGTGGATCCGCTCCCCGCACTCCACCATCCCGAGCGCCGTCATCTCGTGCCCGGTGGCGGCTGCGTACAGCTCGGCGATGTCATTCCCGAACAGCAGTCCCTGATACGTATAGATCGTGCACAGTCCGATCGCGTTCTTGACCCGCATCATGTCCTCCATATAGCGGGTGTAACGACCGACGTTGAACTTCCCGCTGTAGTCGGATTCGGTGAAGATGTGATCGACTGTCTCCTTCGCCAATCCCCATCGTTCGACCTGATCGCGAATCTCCTCGATTGTCTTGTTGCGGCTGTTTGTCCGGGTGTGTGATCCCCCGTGATGAGGTCGCGGACGCGTGGTGAACGTCATCATCAACGGATGGAAGTTCGACGGCCGTGCGTCGTAGATGAAATCGACGCCTTTGCAGATCCCGGCATACCAGTAGTCCTGCGGATCGAGACCAAAGTCGCGCTTGAGCCGCATCCATCCATCGGCCAGCACGTCACCGAAGCCCTCTCTGTTGACCGTCATTTCGTAGAGCTTCTCGTACGTGGTGTAGTCTCGGGAGAGCTCGAGACCACCGGTCTGCTCGGAGGTCAGTCGCCCCATCTCATACATCTTGGTGGTGAAGTCGATCAGCCGGGTCGTCGTGTAGAAATCGATCCCGGTTCTCGAGTTGGCGTCGGCGACGAAGTGGATCATCTTGCGGAAGTCCTCCTCGCCGAGAAGCATCCCGGAGGTCGCGCTCTTGCTGAACGGGGAGCCGAATCCAACCTCACCGTCGAATTCACCGCCCTTCGTCTTCCAGCGTAGGCGGCACCCGAGGATGCATGAATTGCAGCCGATCACGTCCTCGACGGTCTCCATCCGTGTCTCATCGCCGTAGAGTTTGTCCCACTTGTCCTTCGGCCAGATCCCCGGGTACTGCGTGTGTTTGAACGTGCTCCACCCGGCGGCGAGACCCAGGTCGATCCAGTGTTCCCTGCGAGGCCACTGCATTATGTAGTCACGAAGCCGTTCCGACGCAACGATGAACCTTTCCGGGTCCGCCACTTCCACATCACCGGTTCCGTTGACGACGATTGCCTTGAGGTTCTTCGAACCCATTACCGCGCCGAGTCCGCCCCGTCCAAGGGAATTCGTGCGATCGACAATCGTCAGGGCATGGCGAACGAGGTTCTCTCCAGAAGTGCCAATGATGATCGTTCCGGATTCGGGGCCTTCTCGCTCGACGAGATCGACCATCACATCTTCGATTCCGCGGCCCCAGTATTCGGAGGCATCGACGAGTTCGATGCTCTCATCGCGAATCCTCAAGTATGAGGGGCGCTTTGCCTTTCCCGTGATCAGCAGGTGATGACAGCCGGCTCGGCTGAGGGCGATGCCGAGGTAGCGCCCTCCGGCGGTGCATGCACCGACGAAATGCTTTCCGTCTTCCGACGCCTCCGTAGGGAACTTCGTGATCACGGTCGTCTTCGGCGTCCCCGGCGTGAGCGTGCCGACAAGCACGCCAGGGTTGATGCAGATCACATTCTCGGGTGAGAGCGGGTCGATCCCGGGCGCGAGGGCGTCTGCCATCAATCGCCAACCGACACCGGGGCCTCCCAAGTAGGCCCGATTGAGAGAGTCGTCCACCGGAGAGCGTTCGACAGCTCCCGTCGTCAGGTCGACACGTACGATCCAAGTCGTCGGTTGCGTCACGATCCCTCCTTGCTCCATGGCCGCACGAGGATCTTCTCTTCCGTCGGCCCCGCTTCGTACGTGATTGCACCGTACTTGCAGGCCTTCGCACAGGCGGGATCTCCGCCGCACAGGTCACAGCCGAGCGGCTTGATCATCGGGGCGACCCGTCCGTCCACCAGATCGCGTTCCATGACGATCATCGCCCTGGCTGGGTTGAAGACGTTGCTCTTCTCGAACGAGCAGGCCAGCTGGCAGCTTCGACAGCCCCTGCAGTTCTGAGCCAAGACCACGAGTCTTCCCGGAGCCTTACCTTCCGTTCTCTCCACTATCTCATCACCTTTCCTCGTCGCGCGTCCGCCGCGCCTAGCCAACGTGGAACACGGGGCGTGGGTCGTCGAAGAACCGGGGCAGAACGAGGATGTCCGGATCGCTCTTGCCGACGGTTTCTCGGGCGATGCGTAACGCAGCGCCGAAGTCGTGCGCCGGGGTGAGCCCGTGCTCGCGGATCAGGCCCGGGACGACGTCGCCGACGATGATCGACTTCCTGGCCAGCTTCCAGTGATGTGCCGCGTCTCCGCACATGAAGATGCTGTGCTTCGGGCTGAATGCGTAGTGGTGCTTGTACGCGCGGAGATACTCGGGGTGATTCCAGAAGTAGTCGGAGTGCTCGAAGAACTCCTCCAAGTCGTAGCATTCGCGCAGCAGTTGGAGGGCTTCATGATCTGCCGGCCGATGCTTGGAGATGATCCCCCGACACTGCCCGAGACCGATCAGAACGCCTCCGTCCCGCAGCAACGGCTTGTCCCTCGCCATCCGCAGCACCTGGGAGTGAACGCCGAGCGTCCCCGGATTGTCGCTCGTATCGTAGCTGAGGTCGTAAGGAACCCCGCTGATCACGACGTCAAACTGCGGCAAGTCGACGACGAACAGCTCGTCCGCATCCGGATACTCGACCTGCTCCAGCTCCGGCACGTATCCGGCGTACGCCTTGACCGCGCCATGGTTCGGGCCCATCAGTGTGTCGACGTAGAAGATCCGCTTGCCCGTCACCTCTTCGAGCTTCCGGTGAACAGCCAGCTTGTGTGCACGGTAGATGTTCTTTTTCGGATCGCACTCTCCGTTCAGTACCTCCCGGGTCTTGTAGACGGCGTGGCTGTGCAGACAATCGAGCGTACGAGCTCCGGCGAGGCCAATCGAAACGCCTTGCCCCGAGTAGCCGCCGAAGCCGAGCGGCTTGATCGAGCCGGCATAGACGACGAGGTCAGCCTCCTGCACAACACGGTCGTACTCAACGTGGTCGCCCATATCGCTGACGCCCAAGTAGACGTTTCCTTCCGTGCAATCATGATTACGTATCCGCGAGACGCCGCCCTCGAACGGGCAGAAACGCCGGTAGAGCTCAGGGCCGAGGAGTTGCTCGCGAAGTTCGAGCGGCATGCACTTGCGGTGTCCACCAACCGCCGCGACCAGCTCGATGTCCTCCTCACGCACCCCGGCTTGCGTCAGTTCCTCGATCACGATCGGGATGACATACTTGTTGGCATCGGTGCTCTTGAAGCTGTCGTCGAACGCGATGACCACGTGATCCCCACCGTGAGCCAGGTCGGAGAGCGGAGGCGCCCCAATCGGGCTCTTCAGCGCGTCGCGAACGGCCTGCCGTGGATCCGGATGGACATCGATCTTGGGGAAGGCATCCGTTCCGTACTCAAGGACGGTCGCCTCATCCGGAACTTGGATGTCCATCCACGCCGTGCTGTACCGCATTCGCACCGTCTTCATCTTCCCCATCGGTTCCCTCCCGTGTTCTCGATTCACCCCAATCGAACGCGCCGACGCGTCTTGTAGCCGGCCCTCGCTTTGCGCTATCGCCTCACGAACTCGATGGTGTTCCCTTCTGGATCATTGAGGTAACCAATCTTCCAGCCGTTGCTCGTGTCTCGAACGCCTTCCAGACGAATCCCCTTCTCGTCGAGATTCGCCTCCACCACCGCGAAATCCTCGACGATGAATCCGATGTGGCTAAACCCCGCCTGGTTGAGCGTACGATCAACACGTGGCTCGGTCGTAGGCAGAATCTCAATTTCCCCACCCTCGTCCGCGGCCAGGAAGAAGATGGGAGGGCGCCCCTCCTTCTCCAGTCTCCTCACGACGCGAAACCCGAGGACGTCCGTGTACCAATCCGCCAAAGCTTTCGTATCCAGCGCATACAACCCGAAGTGCTCCAGGCGCAAGCCCATCACCCCTTCACTTCTGCAAACGCCGTCACCATCATCCCCTCCGCCTCCGGAACCAGGAGAGGAATGGCGAAGGACCTAATCAGCTCCTTGCCAACGAGCGGTGCCAGGTTCGCATCCTCGACCAGATAGAACTTACGCCCGGCCTTGAGGAACGCTTTGTGAACGGGGAACTGCGGGTCCAGCGTCTTGGCACGACCGATGTTCTCAATCCCCATCAGGTCAACACAGACACCCTTCAGACCAGAATGCCCAACCAAGTACGTGGCCGCTTCGACCGAGAAACTCGGCTGTTTGGTGAGATAGCGCTCGGGATCTGTCTTCCGGTATGCCGAGTACCCGGTGTAGACGAAGAGAAAGTCCGCTCCTCGAAGGAGTGACTCGTGAGCGCGCAGCTCATCGACCGCGATTTCTTCCATGTCTTCCTTGGGAATCTCGAGGAGAACAGGGTGCTCGGCGATGAAATCTGCAACGCTGAATGCGCCCAGCTTGGGTCCAGCAGGATCGACGTGAAAATTCACGTCCATGTGGGTTCCCGAATGGATGAACATGTGGACGAAGCTTGTGTTGTTGTACGAAGCCCACCGCACGGAATCCGGGGCGCCCGCAGGCTTCTCGATCATCCGGGATCGTGGGACGACCTCGGGGGGGGCAATCGGACCAGGCATCACGATTTGCTCAGGCTCTAATAGATACGAAAACTGCACGAACACTGCGCTACCTCCTTTATGTTGCGTTCTTTGCTTTCCCGGTTTCGCTGTGCTCCTTCTACGTCCTCTTGCTGCGTTCGAAGGCCTCGATCGCGTCCATGACCACCCCGATGTGAGCGAGGGCGGGTCCACCTTCCATGATCACGGCAACAAAGCAAGCCTCAAGGATCTCCTGACGAGTTGCTTGCAGCGCGAGGGCGGAGCGGACGTGATAGGCGATGCACCGTTCGCATCGCTTGACAAGGGAGATGGAGACAGCGATCAGTTCCTTCTCCTTGCGGGACAGCGCGTCGGCCTTGTGAGCAACCGATGTGAAACCACGCCACGCCTTGAGGTACTCAGCCATTGGCCCAGCAGCAAGCTCCTTGTTGCAGCCAGCCATTTCATCGAGGAACTGCTCAACAGATGTCACAGAGCGAGCCTCCTCACGAGGGCACGCCGACGCGCAAGCTTATAAACTTGTAATGACAGCATGACAGTCTCGATTATACAGTGAGTTCCTGGGCTCGTCAAACGCCAATTAACCGGAGCAGGAACGCCTCTTGGCTCCGCAGCGAGGGCGGGATCTCGTACAGCTGGTTGACAAGACGCTACGCTGCAACCTAATATTGGTACGTTGACATGTCAAGATGACATACTGGATTCCCGGGCGTGCCCGAACGGGCATCGGGACAAGGAGGTGCCTCGTGCCAGACTTTGGGCAGTTGAAGCCAGAAGAGCTCGCACCGTACGTGAGCACGTCGATGATCGAGGCGGACGTGACAGAGAAGGATATCGTCGACTTCGTCGAGGCGACGAAAGGATTCGCCTTCGCCTCTCTTGCGGTGGATCTGCTCTACATCGATCTGATGAAGAAGCTCCTCGAGGGCAGCGAACGGCGGATCACAACCGTCTCTTCGTACCCTCTTGGAGGGATGACCACAGACGTCAAGCTGAAGCAGGTCGCATATGCGCGGGACCACGGAGCATACGACATCGATGTATCGATGAACTACCTCTGGGTCAAGAACGGCGACTTCAAGGCGGTTGAGCAAGAAGTACGCCAAATCATCGGTGAGGCGGGCCCACTGAAAGTCGTGATGATCCCTCAGACCGCTATCCTCACGAATGAAGAGAAGAAGCAAACCTGCGAGGCACTCCTCAAAGGTGGCTGCACGACGATCAAGACATGTTCGGGATTCGGCTGGAAGACCGAAGTCGAAGATGTCCAGTACATCAAGCGCCTGTTCGGCGGCGACATCGAGATTGAGGTGTCCGGAGGCGTCCGAACGCACGACGACACCGTGCCGATGCTGACCGCGGGAGCCGCACGCCTGCACACGAGCACACCCATGCAGGTCCTCGGAGCCGCGTGATGTCCGCTAACATAGAAGGAGTCAGGATGACCATGCAAGCCGGCGACTTCGCATCGACGATCGATCACACCTACCTGAAGATCCACCGTAGTGATGCCGAGGTGAAGCGAATCTGCTTTGAGGCGGCGATGCACCACTTCGCGTCCGTGGCTGTCTTTCCCATCGCCGTTCCGCTAGCAGCCTCCATGCTCAAGGGTACTGGGGTCGAGGTGTGTGTCGCCCTGGGTTTCCATCTAGGGGCTTACCCTCCTGAGCTGAAGGCGTTCGAGACAGAGGATGCGATCAAGAAAGGCGCGACCGAGGTCGATCTGGTGATGAACGTTGCGGCGGCCAAGGCTGCTCGTTGGGACCTCCTGCGGGAGGAGTTCAGGCTCTTCCGGAAGGCGGCCGGCGACCACATCGCCAAGATCATTCTCGAGACCTGTCTTCTGACGGATGACGAAAAGCGGCGTTCGTGCGAGATTGCAGTCGAGGCGGGCCTTGACTACGTGAAGACCTCTACCGGCTACAAGAAGGGGGCCACAGTTCCGGATGTGAAGCTCATGCACGATACCGTCGCACCGGACCTGAAGGTCAAGGCATCCGGCGGGATCCGTACGCTCGATGAGGCTCTCGCGATGATCGACGCAGGCGCCAGCCGGCTGGGAACCAGCGCAGGCGTTGCATTAGTGGACGCGTTCAAAGAGCGCCTCAGCTAGCCATAGCAGGTGCCGCTTCGGCGCACAGGGCACCGGATCGCGCAGCGGATTGCTCCGACGTGATCCGATGTTTTCTCTCTCGCTACGGTTTCCCAATGTCAGCGAGCACAGAGTACGCCGTCGAGGTGTGGATGAAGTCGGCTCCCGCGTCGAGCAGATCGAGTGCTTGCTGTGTTGTCCGGATACCGCCCGAGGCTTCAATGGAGAATGCATCGCCGAACTCCCGGCGAACTAGCAGGACGTCCTCGGGCCTGCAAAGACTGCCGTGCCCGTTTGTCTTGATGGCACAGACTCCGCCTTCCAAGATGGTGCGGCAAAGCCGCAGCTTCTCGTCGTTTGTCAGGATATGAAGTTGAGGGATTACAATGACATCAAGATCGTCTCCCGCCGCTGCGGCCATGCGCTTGACCTCATCCAGTATCGAGGCGAAATCTCCGGATTTCACAGCATTGAAATTGAGGGAGGGGTTGATCTCGTCCGCTCCTACCCTGATGGCAAATGCAATCTGATCGAGCCGCGTCTTGAGGGTCATTCCGCCCAGTGGGTAGGAAACGGGAGCGGTAAGCAGGATTCCCGTTCCATCGAGGAGATCCTTGGCCAGCACGAGATACGGGGTATCCACGGCATAGGCAGTGAACGGGTACTTCTTCGCCCGCTCGATGTCCTGTCTGACATCGTCTTCTGTGATCTCCGTTCCTTGTATGCCTGTCTTGATCTTCCGCGCCAGAGCTTCTTCCTTCATCCTGTTGCTCCCCTTTGCTGATTCTTCCACGCGTCTCATGTGCTCAGACCCTCGACAATGGCAACTCCCGCGCTGGTGCCAAGCCTCGATGCTCCCGCCTCAAGCATTGCCATCGCGTCTTGAGAGGTCCGTATCCCCCCCGAGGCTTTAACCCCCATTTCTTGTCCAACCACTTGCCTCATTAGCCTCACATCCTCAACCGTCGCGCCCCTTGCTCCAAACCCTGTTGAAGTCTTCACGTAGTCGAGCCCGACCTCCTTGGCGATCTCGCAGGCGCGCGCCTTCTCCTCGTCGGTGAGAAGGCACGTCTCAAGGATCACTTTGGTTACTAGACCTTCGGCTGCTGCCTTAATCGCTCGCATTTCGTCTCGCACAAGCTCGTAGTTGCGGCCCTTGAACGCGCCGACATTCATGACGAAGTCGATCTCCTCCGCTCCCTTGCTTATGGCGTCGTTGGTTTCAAGGACCTTCCCCTCGGTGGTGTAAGCCCCGCTGTGGAACCCCACGACCGTGGTCACTTTGACCAGCGTGTTCTCCAACAGCTGTGCAGCAAGCGGAACGTTCACCGGATAGACCACGACGGACGCGAATCCATACGCGGCTGCCTCTAGGCACAGCCTTCGTATGTCACCATACGATGCGTTCACGCGAAGCTCGGTGTGATCAATCGCAGCCGCCAAAGCCTTCTTGCCAACGTCTCCTGCTTCCATGTTGCCTCCCCGCAGCATCGCTTCCTGACACGCTGCCGAACACTCTCAGTAGGCTAGGAACCTTCTTGCCTCTCCTCGGCGTTCTGCTCGATTGGGCTCTTCTTCGGCAACCGCTCGGTGATCCTTCGTGGCAGGATTCCCCTTCTTCCACGACGCACAGCACCAAGGCGAACATTGACGATGACCGCGGCAAGAATGACCGCACCAAGTACGCCGTTCTGCAAGTAAGGATTCGTGCGCATCAAGACCAATCCGTTCCGGATGACGGCGAGAATAAACGAGCCGAGGAAGGCACCGAATACGCTTCCAACTCCGCCCGCTAGAGCCGTTCCACCAATCACCGATGCGGCAATCGCCTCCAGTTCGTAGCCTGCTCCCTGCACGGGGGCCACCATCCGTAGGAAACACAGCGAGACAATGCCTGCAAGCCCGGCAGCAAACGACGTGAGAATGAAGTTCACAATCTTGATTCGATCCGTGTTGATCCCAGAAAGGCGCGCCGCCTGGATATTCCCGCCCGTCGCGTACACTTTGTATCCAAACGTCGTCTTGCTAAGGAACACCCAGCTTACACCAACGATGGCGACCAGCCACACGATGGGAACCGGCACGACTCCGAACAACGTCCCACCGCCCAGTACCTCCGCGATGAGCCCGCGGTCTCCAAGAATCCGAGGGCGTCCGGATCCTACGATCAGAACCAAGCTTCTGACCACCATCATCATGCCAAGCGTTGCAATGAACGACGGGATCCTCGCTTTGGTCACCAACAATCCATTGATCAGTCCAACTGCGGCCGCCATGATCAGCCCCAGGAAGAACGCCAATGCCGGTGGGATGCCGCCTTCCATCATCACAACCGACGCAATGCCAGAGAAAGCAAACGTCGAGCCAATAGAGAGGTCGAATTCCCCTGAGATGATGAGGAATGTCACCGCCATGGTCATGATCCCAAGGACCGCGCTTTGACGAAGCACGTTCGTTAGGTTCCTGGTAGTGAAGAACGTGCTGCTATAGAGGCCGAAGAACAGCATGATGAGCACGAGCGCAAGCAACACACCCGCTTCACGCATACCGAACAGCTTAGCCAGGGTCTTTCTCATGGCACCTCTCTCTCTTGTCTCCTGTAGTCATGCGGGATTCCGGATCTCCCGTACACCGTCTGCGGATCACTCCGTATCGAAATCCTCCCGTCACCCGGTTGTCGCTGCCTGCCACCTCACTTCCGAACTCCACTCGTGACTTCGAGATCCGGATACAGGCCAACCGCAGTTTGCTTGGATCTGTTGATCGTTCTGACGATATTCGCGACGGATAACTCGTTCCCCAGCAACTCATCCACAAGTTCGCCGCGCGAAATCACAAGCACACGATCAGCAATCTGCACAAGCTCCTCGAAGTCAAGAGACACGTAGATGATCGAGATGCCCGAAGCTGCCAGGTCCTGAATTCGACATCGAATCTCTGCCTTGACTCCTACATCGATGCCGCGCGTGGGCTCGTCTAACAGAAGGATCCTCGGTCCCGCCGAGAGCCATCGAGCGAAGAGGACCTTCTGCTGGTTGCCTCCACTGAGGCTGGACATCTCGCTATGTATCGAAGGCGCTTCAATCTGTAGCTCTCCCACCAATCTCCTCGCCAGCGAATTGAGGTCTCTGTCTCGCACGACCATCAGTCTCGACAAACGGTCGATGATCACGGAAGCTATGTTGGACCTAACGCTGTGTGTGTAGTAGAGCGCTTCGTTGCGGGATTCGGTGAGCAAACCCATTCCACTCGCAATAGCATCCCCCGGGGTTCGCACCCTGATTGTCTTCCCGTGGACAGATATCCGTCCGGAATCGGGACGAGTCACACCGAACAGGCACTCCAGAAGCTCAGTCCTTCCCGCACCACGAAGGCCGGCAAGTCCAAGGATTTCTCCCTCATGAAGCTCGAAAGAGACGGCGTTAAGCCCATACTTCTTGTGGCAAAGGCCTTCCACCCTTAGAACCACTCCTTTGCGTCTTCTCTGATCCACCACCCGGTCAGCCTGACGTGTGACGGCCTCTACTTCCTTTCCAACGATTTCCTCCGTCAGGGACTCAACAGAGAGCTCATGCCGCCAATTCTCGAATGTACCTACGTATTCTCCATTCCGCAGAACAGTAACCCGATCGCAAATGCCGATGACCTCATTCAATCGATGGCTCACAAACAAGAATGTCGTGTCGGCCTTCTTGAGATTTCTGATTACGTCGAAGAGGATTGCTACTTCGCTCTCCGACAGGGAGGATGTCGCTTCGTCCAAGATGACCATGCGTGCGTTCTCCGCTAATGCCTTAGCGATCAGGATCAGTTGACGCTCCGCCGGCGAACAGAGCCCGACGCTTCGTCGCGGATCGAGATCGATGCCCAATCGCCGTAGGAGAGCGACCGATCTCTGGTTCATTTGTCTTCGATCGAGCAGGATCCCTCGTCTCGGAGGCGATGGATCGAGGAAGATGTTCTCCGCCACGGTGAGGTTCAGGCAGATCGGGACCTCCTGGTGAACGATGCAGATCCCTTCGGCCTCCGAGTCCCTCGGGGTATGGAACGTGACCGCCCGGCCGTTGAGCAACATTCGGCCTGCATCCGATCGGTAAACCCCGCCGGTCACCTTGACCAGCGTGCTCTTCCCTGCTCCATTCTCGCCGACAAGGCCGTGGACCTCGCTCGGATGGATCTCGAACGACACGCCCTTCAGTGCATGCACCCCGCCGAACGACTTCTCAATGTCTTCGTACACAAGAAGCCGGTTTTCGTCCGAGACATTCACCGAGGCACTCCCTTCGCCAGGACTCCTTCACCGGGTCACTGACCAGCGTTGGTGTTCCTCGCCGACCGCAAATCCCCGCAAACTACTCGGCTCAGAGCCGGACAGACGGCCACCGAGCATTTCGCGGCTCACGCGTGCTACTTCGCCACGATCTCGAAGCTCGTTGTGTGCCGCCAGATCCTGTCGTCCTTGACGACGATCGTATCCACCGCGTCCTTGATCGTCCCCCTGGGCGACTCCGCAGACCAACGAAGAAGCAGCATGTCCCCCTCGATCTTGAGGAAGTTCTTCGGCGATTCGACCGGCTTCATGTCCGGCATGTCGCGCATCAGCTGCTGTAGAGCACCACCGATCGCCTTCTGGCCAGTGTAGACGCCAGACATGGTGATGAGAACCGCATCCTCCGTGTAGTCGCCGATCATCTTCTCATAGTCGTTGCTTAACACCGCTCGATTGTGGTGGTCGAGCATCTCCTCCATCGCTCTGGACATGTCGATCCTCCTTGCTGATCTGCGCCCTTCAGGAAAGGTGGGGCCTCCCTTAGCAGAAAGACCCCACCGTACGCACCGTCAGATTAGCGATAGCCCTGCTCGACGAGTTCCACTAGGTTGTACAGCTCGATGTCCTCGGGCGTCACGATGTGCCCACCAGTATCGATCCACGAAGGCTTGAGCCCCAGAGTGTTCCACAAGTAGAGTTGCATTATGGAGAGGAAACCGGCAGCATAGGGGTGTTGATCGATGGTGAACGCCATGCCCCCATCCTGCATACTTCCCACGACCTCGGGAACCAGATCGAAGCCCGCAGCAAAGACCTCGCCGATGAGACCCTCCCTAGTGATGAACTGCGCTGCGACGGGGCTTCCGGTCGTGTCCACAGAACAGAAACCAGCTACGTCCGGATTGGCAGCATAGTAGCTCTCGACGTTGGCGTACGCCACTCCACGGTCTGTCGTTGTGTCGACAACATCGATGATCACGCCTGCAGGCTCGAGGATCGTCTTTCCCGCATCCATTCTATCCTCGAGCGAAGTTTGGCCCGGGGTTTCCGTCAGGAAGCAGACCCGCTTACCGGCAGGATTCGAGCCGAGGAGCTCAAGGATTTTCCTGCCCCAGATCAGCCCTGCGTCGTAGTTGTTCTGACCGACGTATGCCAGGCCGTACTTCTCCGCTGCCTCGTCGCCCGTGTTCATAATGAGAATCGGGATTCCCGCGGCAATGAACTTCTCGATGATCACATCGCACGACCCCGGTACGGCGACGAACAAGGATACGGCATCGATTCCTTCCGCGAGCAGGGTTTCCATCACGTCGGTAACCGCCGCGAGGTCCGCACCCGGAGGGCCGAGGTGGGCTGCTTCAATACCCAGCATCGCAGCAGCGTCCGACATCCCCTGCGCAACCGGAACCCAGAACTGGACCGATGTGCAGATCGTCACCATGGCGAACTTCAACTGCCGCTCTCCGTACGTGGGCTCAAGCGGCTTGAGTGGATTTTCCGTTGCTGACACCAGAAACCCCGCTGCCAGCATGACCAAGAGTACAACAGCACCGCACCTTCCGTAGCGTTTCATGCACGTCCTCCTTTTGCTACATGCCCTAACGATTGCCCGCTGACTGCCACAGTACCGACATGCGCAAGTTAGTCCACTACTACTGCGACACACTGTGCGCTTCCGGCGACACGGAGAGCGCGACAGGTTGTTGGACTCCGCTTGACGTGTATGTCTTGTCGCGTCCCCACCTAACTTCAGGGAGGTCCGGCAACTCGGGCAGGGTGGTGGAGAGGCAACACCCGACCTGGTAGCGAGACACACTACAATCGTTTCGATTGCGTCTGTCGTTCCGTCAACCTGACGTCATAATCCTCCGCCCGCGCGTCATCCGATTAGGCTGTGAGCAGGACTTTACAGCATTATATGGGCCTGTGACACCGCCGTCAAGTACCCGCATTGCCTCACCAAAAAAGTACTTGAAACGGGATCGTTGCCTCAGCTAAGAAAAGTACTCGAAATGGGAGGTGAGGCTACGGTG
>CAZMYM010000035.1:0-16084 GCA_964570515.1 uncultured Thermotogae bacterium
TCAAGCACTCCGCTTCTCTGGTTTTTGACGCAACGAACGCCCATCGCTAGTCTGTTCTTCAATCACTGTGAGGACAGGGGGAATTGCGTATGAAACGTGTGTTTTCGGCCATTGCTATTTCGGTTCTGCTCGCGGGGATTGTCCTTGCGGGCTGCAGCTTGCTGCGGGTTTCGCCGAGCGCCGACTTCGCTGCATCGTCCGTGGAAGGGCGGGCGCCGTTTGCCGTTCGATTCACGTCGGAGGTTGAGGGCATAGCCACGTCGTACAGGTGGAGCTTCGGCGATGGCTGGACGTCGGAGGAGCCAAATCCCGTTCACGTCTACACAGGCGAGGGAACCTACAGCGTCATGCTGACCGTCGGGTACGCAGACCAGCAACCGGTAACGCTCGTCAAGAAGCGCTTCGTGACGGTCGACAAGCCCTTGCGAAAGGCATCTGGAGTCTACCTCTACTGGATTTCCGGGTACGCGGTCTACCGCGGCGGCCTCGACGGGAGCGGCGCGGAGATCTTGGCGAACAACTGGCAGCCTCCGAGCGGCCTGGATGTCGGCGGAGGGAGAATCTATTGGGTCACGACGTTGCAGACAGGCGGCGTGCTCGAGTCCGCGGCGTTGGATGGCTCGGATCGCCAAACGCTGGTCCAGGAAGAGAACCGCCTGGGAGACGTCGCAGTGGATGCCGAGCACGGGAAAGTGTATTGGACGTCTCTTCCTGAGTCGCCGAGATCGGTGTTCGAGAACGGCGCGTGGGATGGGGGTCTTCGGCGAGCCAATCTCGACGGCTCGAGCGTCAAAACCCTGATCGAGTATTCGTACGGGTCTGCGACCTACGCAGACAGGATCGTGGTCGATCCGGACGCCGAGCTCCTCGCCTGGTCCGTCGTGGGAGAGGGCTTTGAAGGCGCTATTCAGACAGCGCTGGCTTCGCCGTTCAAGCTGTTCAGCGGCGATCTCGCCGCGGGTGTCGGGCACCCAAAGGGGATGACCTTGGACACGGTCCCGGGATTCGGAGCCAACAATCTCTACTACACGACCTCGGACGAGCTCCGCCGTGTGGGGCTGTACTGGTATGGCTCGGAAGCCACGATCCTCACAGGGCTCGAAGCCCCGTCTGGTGTTGCCGTGGATCCGATCAGCTACTACGTCTACGTCGGTACGCCCGATGGCATCCTACGAGCGGTGACGGACGGGACGGACCTGGAGACACTCTACCCGGACGAAGAGCATGTCGGCTCGGTCGTCCTGCCGCGGTGACGGGCGTTCGAGCGCGCTTACCGAAATCTGCTGCGGTAGAGGGGGCAGGCCTCTGCAATCTCGAGGTCGAATCCTAAGTTTCCACGTTCTTGGGAAGCTTCGCAAAACGAAGGAACATCGAAACAGCCAACCGACCGGCCGACCTCCTCGGCGGGGAGCGAAGCCGAAGGAGAGATCGCGGAGGGCGTGAGGCTGGAGCTTGGTTCCTGAGGAGGTGCTGCATGAGCAGCGAGACGCGGCAGAAGCCCGCGGCGTGCCTGACCGTCGACATTGGAGGGACGAACTGGCGCGTAGGGCCGGCCCAGGGTCCTTCGGTCGATCCCGAGAGCTCGTATGAGGCTCCGTGGTCAGGGGAGCATGACAAGAGCCTAGAGAAACTGAAGGGAAGCTTGGAGGAGGTGTTGCGCGGCTGGAGAGGGAACGCCGTAACCGTCGCTGTCGCCGGGCCGGTCAACGATGGTATCGCGACAATGACCAACTGGCCGAAACAGCCTAGGATCTTCGCGGAAGCAGTGACGGGCGAACCATTCTCTGCCGTCATTCCCGAAGACAAGCCCGATGAGCTGGCGTTGACGTTTCCCGCCAAACACGTCGCAATCGAGAACGATTTGGTCGCTGCGGTCTACGGACTCGTCGGAGCCTTGGATGAGCGGAGTCTTGGGCGTCCGGAGTGCCGGACGCTCCTTGAACCTCAACGGCCCTTTTCCGGAAAGCCGGGCGAGTCCGGACCCGAGAGCCGGCTCGTTCTCATCATGCCGGGCACGGGACTAGGGACGGCCGCCCTGGTACGGACGATGGATGAGGCCGGCGGCGCGATGTTCGCTGCGGTTCCATCCGAAATGCAGCACGCGGAGATTCCCCCGTTGGATGAGGCGCACGCGCGTCTGATCGAACGGTGGAAGGGTGCGACAGGACTCACCCGACTTCGTTGGGAAGACTTCGTCTCCGGTGATGGGCTCGTAAGGACCTACCATCTCCTCGGCGGTGTCGACGACCTGGACGCCGGTGCCATTGCTGACAGAGCGTGTGAAGAGACCGATCGCGCCAGCGTGGAAGCACTTGAGGTGTACTACTGTTGCGTGGCGCGTTATGCACAACTGGCGGCGCTCGCGTATCAGCCGACACACGGGATCTTCCTCGGCGGCGACACGACCCGCGGGAACCAGGAGTTTCTCTGCGCCCGGAGGAGAGCGTTCCGTTGGGGTTTCTATGACATCGAGAGCCGCGTGCATCTGGAGAAGCTCGAGGACGTGCCAATCGATCTAGTACTTGGAGAACTCGTGCTTCGGGGAGGGCGGTGGATTGCGCAACGAGCGCTGCGGCGTCTCGGCGTGAGCTCCTGACACGCAAGCCCTTCCTCGTCTTCGTGATGCGACAAGCCGAAAGGGAGGACGAACCGTGGCCAACGACCTTCGCAACCTGGCAGAGAAGCCCGGCACGTTGGCCGAAGCGGTCGCGATGATCCTGGTGACGTTCGGTGAGGCGGAGTTCGACGGGTGGGCGAAGAAGCCGCTGAACGAGGCCGTCGCCGACGCCCACTTCGACCTCGGGTTGTAGATCCGGGATCACTGGGTCTTCTGTGGAGATTCCCTGCTTGTGAAGCGAATCCGAGGGCTTGGCTGCTGCATCCACGAAGACGACATCTCGTCCGCGATCCTCGAAGCGCTCTGGCGCGTTCTCAACGGCGAAGATTGCCCGGCTGTCGAGGAGCTTCTGGAGATCCGGCATGAAGCGTCCTAGCGACGTGCCCGACTGACCGTCACGACAATGACCACGGGCACGCTGTTCTTGATCTTGCAGACGATGCGGTAGACAAGAGGCGCGCAGCTGCGGCGATGCCGTTGCGGCTAGAGATTATCCGGCAAGTAGAAGCCCACCTCGTGGATCCTGAACGCTCCCGCCTCGGAAGCGGAAACGAACAGCGCGATGTGGATCAGCCGACCGGCCAACAACCCCGCCTCGTCCGCCGGGCACGTGCCAGGCTCGGTCTCGAAGGAGGAGAGGGGACAGCGGTACTCCGCCGCCGCCCCGGTCAGTTCGGCGGCTTCTGCCGAGTTGACGAATCGATAGTCGCTGTTGCACGCGGGATCCCGCGCCATGAGTTCGATAGACACGCTACAGGGATTGGAGGCGGACATCCGAAGGTACAGACCCTCGTACTGCGACACGTCACGAGGAGGGAAGTCGATCGTCACGGAGACCGTCCCGTCACCTTGCGTCATCACCTCGAGATACGCATCTTCCGGCGTGCCCCGGACGCGCAAGGGATTCACGTCGGCATCGCTGCCGCAGGACTGGACGATCCACTCCGATCCCAAGTCGCAGAACAGGTCGCCATCTTCGAATGCATCGACCCGTCCGGGCTTCTCCAGCGGATGGGCCGCCTCCCACGGAAGCCAGTAGACGCCGACCACCTCAGCGTGCGAGGGACGCCAGTCGATGGTGATCTCCCCATCGGGGGGAAGCTTCCACCCGAAGAACCACAAGGATCTCGACGCGTCCGGCGGGTGATGGTGCGGGAAGACGGTGTCTGGTGTCGTGATCGTCACCGGCTGGGAGAACTCGATGTGGACGCCATCGGCCGGCTGTTCGGAGTCGTTCACGAACATCTGTGAGGCTGCGCATGCAGGGTGTAGCAGGAGGATCGGAAGAAGGAACAGCATGCAAGCTCTCATCGGATGCTCCTTTCGAGATGGATTCTTCCTAGCTTCTGCGGAATCAGTCCGTCGCGCGGGATGCGGACGTCGGTTCAGAGCCTTCCCGTCGATCGACCTACCAGGGGCGCGGTCAGGCTGCTGCGGCATCAGTTCTGCGGGACATCGAGACGGCACCTTCGTCAGGTCTTCGTTCTTGCTGCCTGTGAGCTGCTCGAGGCGCGCCAGAGAGATGTCGAGCGCATGAGCGAGTTTGGTGCGTGCTATCGCCGCGATTTTGAAACCAACAGGGCGAGCAGCGCCGCGGTGAGTCCGAGGAAGAGGAGCTTGCCGGCCGTGCCGATGCCTCTCGATCGAGGCGCTACTTCGTGGAAGGCTCTCACGTCTTGGACGATCGTCGGAAACGACAGCAGGTCGCTGAGGCCGAACTTCTCTCGCACGCCAATGGCTACCCACAGTTTGTCGGCCAACGCGCCCGAGGGCCAGGCGACGACGTAGTACGTGCCTGACTGCGGCAGATCGACCGATGCCTCGAGAAGAATCCACGAATCGGTTCCGGTGAAGGGTTCGTGGAAGGAATCCGGTGTCGCAGCCGCCGATGTCTCGAACAGCATGCCGCCGGAATCCGACGGCACCTCGAATGGCAGCTCGATCGGCGGCAATCCAGGTCCGAGCACTGCGAGACTGGGTCGGTAGTTGATCAGTCGCTCGATGACCGGAACGCCCAAAGACAGATCGAGTCGCGTTCCTGCTTCGACGGCGAATGCCAGCCAAAGGGCGCGATGGGTGTCGTTCAGTTCGGCATACGCCACCTGACTGACATCGATCTCTTCCATCTGCAGAGGCTGGTCGAATGTGGGGTACGTCCCGCCAATGGCCACCGGCTTGTGTGCGTACGCGGCTGTCACTGCACAGATTACGAGCAGCGACCACGTCGTGAGATACCGTCCTACGATCCGCATGGCGCACCTCCTTGCGGCGCCAGTGTGGCGGATCGGGCGATTGTCGCCAAGACGGAGGCCGGACCGGACGGTCCCCTTTCAGGGAGGGGACATCCGTTTGGACATGGTTGAAACACCCGTATGGACCATCTTGCGTCATCGGCTCCCCGTGAGACCGCCGTCCCACCAACACCAACTTGCAGCGAGACACGTGGTTCGCAAGTCCGGCTCTCGCATTGTTTCGGCGAAGCGATTAGGATGATGCAAGTCTTCGGCGACATCGTACCGAAGCAGCGTGAGAGGTGATCGCGGATGAAGCGAACGTTGTGCGTCTTCATGGTTCTTGCCTGCATTGGTGCCGGAGGTTTCAGCCTCGTCATGGCTGAGCCTGTGGTGCGCGGGTTCGGATTCGGTGGCCCGATGGCGATGGCCTTCTTCCCGGACATGACCGGGGTCAACACCTTCATGTCGGAGAACGGGCTTCCCTCGATAGGGAGCTTCCTGATCGGTGCGGGCGGCGGCGGACGCGGCGGCGTGATCGGCGGCCCGGCATTCGGCGGTATTGGCTGGGGAATGGTTGCCGAGTCGGCGAATGACGAGCTCCGTGCGGAGCTGATTTCCGCGGGTGGCGGTGTCGATGTCGGCACGGCCATCGGCGGCGATGACAGCTCGGTGCTGACGATCGGTGCCGTGCTCGGAGGGGGCGCCAATATTCTCTCTCTCTCCGGGTATGTGACACAGCCGGTTGGGCCGGAAGGCCTCGTCATCGAGCCGACCTATCGTGAGATCGGCCTGGCGACCGGATTCGTTCAGCCCTACGTCTCGATGGCGGCGCAGCTGCTGCCATGGATGGGATTCGAGCTCCGCTTGGGCTACATCCTGCCGGTGTTTGGCGTGGAATTTGGCGATCTCTTCGGCATTCCCGCGCCCTCGCTCAAGATGTCCGGTCCGACGGTCAGCTTGGGACTCACCTTCGGTGGGATCGGATGGGCCGCGGAATCCGAGAAGGTCGAGGGACCCGGCGGTAAAGCCCAGGTAACGGCCGTCAGTGAGGGAACGTTTGCCATCGAGGCGGGGCAGTTGCTTGTCATCGAGAACGCCGCGGGTGACGTCGTGATCTCAGGTGGCGCCGGAATGACGCAGACGGCGTCCTACCTCGTCGCGACGTGGCAGGCAACGCGGACCTGCAATGAGAGGCGGATCGACGAGCTGCAGGCGGTTATCGATTCGTCCGACACGGGTACCACGCTGAAGACCGTGGGCGACGGCCGCGTTGACTACGTTCTGCAAGTTCCGGCCGGCATCGATCTGACGGTGCGAAACGGCGCCGGCATTGTCGATCTCACCGGACACGAGGGGCAAACGATCATCGTCGAGAACGGCGCCGGAGAGGTGCGTTTGCAGGGCGTGGATTCCCTCGCGTTGATCGTTGCCTTGGGCGTAGGACGACTGGACCTTTCGGACGTGAATGCGCGGGCACTGATCGCCGAAGTGGGGATCGGCGAGATCGTGCTGGCCCTCCCGGCGACCGCGTCCGCAACGCTCAAGGCCAAGGCGTCGATCGGCGATGTCTCGGTCGATCGCTTCCCCGGCATGATCGGCGGCGTCCACGGCTTCTTCGGCCGGACCGCCGATGTCACACTGGGGCAGGGCGAGCGGACGGTGGAGCTGAACGTGGGCATCGGCAGGATTGGCATCGAGATGCGGATCCCGTAGACGGGCGGCTGCGGATCAGTAGCGCATAACAGGACGGACCTCGCGGAAAGAAGCTCCGAAGAGGCTCGTCCTGTCCCTCTTCGGGCGATTCGGCAATCTACGGCACTTCGGTGGTTTGAACCTGACTGAGGTACCGATACAGGCCGTCACGGGCCATCAGCTCGTCGTGGGTGCCTTGATCCTCGATGCGGCCGTCCTGCAGCACGACGATGTTGTCGGCCCTGCTGATGGTCGAAAGGCGATGCGCAATCACCACGGTCGTGCGCCCGGACATCAGCCGTTCGAGGGCCTGCTGGATCAGAAACTCGGTCTCGGTGTCGACCGAGGATGTCGCCTCGTCGAGGATCAGAATCGGCGCGTCTCTCAGGACTGCGCGGGCGATGGCCAATCGCTGTCGCTGGCCACCCGAGAGCTTGACGCCGCGTTCGCCAATCATCGTGTCGTACCCGTCGGGAAGCTGGTCGATGAATTCGTCCGCGTTCGCGATCTGTGCGGCCCTCACCATCTCCCGATCGGTCGCTCCAGGGCGGCCGAACAGGATGTTCTCGCGGACGTTCCCGTGGAAGAGGAAGACCTCTTGGAGAACGATCGAGATCTGGCGTCGCAGGCTTTCGAGCGATAGGTCGCGGATGTCCCTGCCGTCGAGCGTGATCGCTCCGGCGGTGACGTCATAGAACCGGGGGATCAGCGTCGAAAGCGTGCTCTTGCCGACACCGGTCGGCCCGACGAGGGCGACGACGGATCCGGGGGGGACATCGAGCGTGATGTCGTGAAGCACTGTGTCGCCGACGCTGTACTTGAAGCTCACGTCCTCAAAGCGAATGGCTCCTTGTGCTCGACCGCGGAGCTTGACGGCGTCGGGAACTTCGGCCACGTCGGGATCCTGGTCGAGAAGCTCCACGATCCGCTCGGCGCCGGCGAGCGATTGCTGGATGTTCTCCCACACATTAGAGAGCGCTCGGACCGGCTGGTAGAGCAGCTCGAGGTAGAGGAAGTAGGCGACGAGGTCGGCGATCGGCAGGGCACCTCCCAGCACGAGTCTCCCACCGAAGTAGATGAGGACGATCGTTCCAAGCGAGGCGGTGAACTCGACCGATGGATGGAAGACGGCCATCAGCTTCAGCGCGCGCAGTAAGGAATCTCGATGGCGTACGATGCGCTCCCAAATCCGCTCGGACTCGCTGTCCTCTCTGGTGAACGCCTGAATCTCGCGGATCCCGGAGATGTTGTCGTTGAGCGCGGCGTTCAACTCGCCGAGTTCGATTTGGCGCTGTCGAAACGCCGGCCGTACGTACTTCGCAAACCCGCGCATCGCGAGAACGATCAGTGGAATCGGCAGCATGGAGAGAAGGGCGAGCTGCCAGCTCATGCTGACGAGGACTGCGGTCACGCCGGCGAGCATGAGGATGTTCACCAGGACGTCTGGAATCGCATGCGCGACGAGCTGCTCCAGAAGCTCGGAATCATTCACGGTCCGTGACATCAACTGGCCGGTCTGCTTGTCTTCATAGAAGCGAAGTGACAGCCGCTGAAGATGGCGATAAACCTCGTGACGAACGTCGGCGACGACGTGCCATGCGGCGACGTGGGCGGCGTAACTGCGGACGAATTGGAGGAGGGCGCGGAGGAAGTAGACCACCAGTGCGAGAAGCGCGAGCCGCGCGACAAAACCGAGTGCGTCCGAGCCGGGAGACGGATCCGTGACGGTGGCGACCATGCTTCGAATGAGCTGGGGTGCGATCAGCTGAATTCCGACGAGCGCCAACATGCTGACCATCGTTAGCGTGAGAGGAATCTTGTAGTGCCTCAGATGTCGCGCGACTCTGCGAAGGGGCTTCACGATGCCCACTGCCTTTCTCGGATTGCCCGGCGACTTCGGAACGGTCGATCTTCCACTGCCTCAGGCTTCCGGTAAGCTTCTCGTGACGGATTCTACTTGTCCGGCGGGCGCAGTTCGACGCGACAGGCGAGCCGGGTCCGTGAAATGTCGGCAGACCTCGATTGGGCCAAAGCGCGTCGAGCTTGACCGTAGACTTCGAAGTCAGGCGTCTGTAGTGTATACTTGTATCAGAAACTGATTGTAACAACTACACCAATGCAGGGAGGTTCGAATGAAAAGAGTTCTGGTTCTTCTCATGGCAGTGACGCTCGTTCTCGGCGTAGGTGGGATGACGGTGGTCTACGGCGGCGCCGGGCCCGCTCCGAACTCAGGGGATGGCGTTCCTGACGGGAGTGGCTTCGGCGACGAAATGCCGCTCGGGCCGATGGGCGATGGAGAACCGCTCGGTCCCGCTCCGGGTACTCTGGACGGCAGCGGAATCTGACGCCGCGCAACGGATAGGAAGCCATGGTGCTCCCGTGCGCGGCGTCGCGATTCGGACGTGAGTGCCGCGGCGGACTGCGTTTCGCCATCGAGTCTGGGTGCAGGCTCTAGCGTGTTGTGGGGTTGGGGCCTGCACTGCGGAATTCAGTACGTCGATACTTGGGCTCGCGGTCAACGCGGGCCCAAGCTTTAGTTTCGGGACGGACCATCGCGTGCCTTGCGAAGAGCCGCGACCTTCGTTCACCGGGAGTTGTGGCCCTCCGGACAGCCTGCGTCTCACTCGCATTTTGGATCGTCATCGTGGGTTGTGCTGAAGATGGCCCAGACTGGACAGTGGTCGGACGCCTCCTTGAGGGACAAAGGACAGCCACTGCCGGATGAGTTCTCTGCGGGAGTGCCCACTCCGGCTTCATCGGTCAACTCAGCGCTCGTGTGTTCAAGGTCGACCCAGATGTGGTCGTACCAGCTGCCTCCCGCGGCCGTCTTTCCGAAGGTCGTTCGCGTTCCCGTTTCGGTCAACACGGGGGTGATGCCCATCTGGCGTAATGGGTCAAAAGCGGAGTGCGTAGGCCGATCCCTGTTGAAATCGCCGAGGAGGATCAGATCGTCCTCCTCCGAATTGACGCTCTGCACGTAGTCCCACACGGATCCGAGGCGCCGGCATTCGGCTGTCCGCAGACTCGCGAGCAAGCCCCAGGTGATGTGCACGGTGATCAGCGTGAAGTCGAACTCGCCGGCTCGAAACGTGGCGAAGAACGGCTCGCGGGAGTAGTCGTCCGACATAGGTTCCGGGTACACGCCGGAGGATTCCGCGAGATAAGCTACACGATTAGTGCAGTACATGAAGGCGTAGTACTCGGCAGCATTTCCCTTTCCCACTTGGGGAGAAACGACACGTTCCCAGTCATCTCCCGTGATCGCTTCGACGCGTGCGAGGAGGGAGTCAAGACCTTCAATGCTCTCGATTTCCTGAAGAGCCACGATGTCGAATTGCCGGATGATCTCCGCTCTCTCCTCGATATCCGTGCTAGCACCGAGATTCTCTACGTTCCAGCTCGCGATGATCACGGAATCGCCTGCTGCGGATGCTGAAGCGGCGACCAAGACGACTGCAAGCCAGACAGCTGGGAGGCTGAAGATTCTGCGTCTTCCCATGATTGGTTACCCGCGCCAGCCTACTGACAAGAGCTAGCGAGGACTAGAGGAGCTAGTCAGGAAATAGATGACACTGCATGGCAAAGCAAGACCCTCGTGCCCAACGGGGAGGCCTACGGAGGCGTGATTCGCGACGACAACGGCTGTAAGACGTGTCGGATCGACCTGTCCGTCGCGCGTCAAAGAGGCGTTCGATGGTCGTGGGGTTGAGATCCCGTGTCCGAAGCACGTCGCGTACATGAGTTGCGCGCGACGGCGGAAGAGGGGGTTGAGGTTGGCCCGGCGCTATCACGCAGCACATGGATTCATGAATCGCTCGTAGGAGGGTGTTGTATGACAACGCATCTTAAGGGTATGCTACGTTAAGCCCTCGGCATTAAGGTGCTTTGCGGTGCGACCTGCGGGAGCGTGCACGGAAGGAGGGAACGCGTCGGTGACGGCTCGAATCCTGCTCGTGATCGGTCTGGTCATGTACGCGGCGCTTGCCGAGTATGCGCATCGGCGGCTGTTCAAAGGATACCGGAAGCAGAAGGGCTCGCTGTTGAGGGCGCTCGACCCTGAACTTGGTCAAAGGCACTGGAACTACGTTGTCACTTCGCGGGGCCTCGCTGTGGGCGCGGGAGGCGTCGTCGGGTACGTCGCGGGGCGCATCGGCTTCTGGGCGCATCCGTTGCTCTACGGAGCCTTCATGGGGATTGCGTTCTCCCTGTTGTGGGCGGTGCGCTTGGTCGTCGGCTGGGCTCTCGGCTTCTATCCCGTCTCAGGCGGCCTTCGAACACGGTACATCGTGGAGCGCGTGCCGTTGCGGACGCTTCTCATCGATCTCGCACTGGCCTTGCCCGGGATCGGGTTTCTGTGCGGTATCCTGATTCTGTGGCCTCGAAGCTGATACAGCGAGCCTGCCTGTCCCCGTGTGCTAGACTTCGGGTATGAAACGTCGAGCGATGGCCTTGCTGGTGCTGATCCTTGTCAGCGGCCTCACGGGCTGCCTGTTCTCGATCAATCATCCGATTGCCGGTCCAGACGGAGAGCTGGCGGTCTTCCTGCAATCGGACGGGAGCTACAGTCTCTTCCCGGAAGCGGGTGTCCTTCATCTGCAGCGCGAGGGCGAGTGGATCCCGGTGCCCGCGGCCACGCTGTCGGAGGCGGGCGCACTGCTCGCCGCGTCACCGGATGGCAGCGAGTATCTCTACGTCGAGCTTCGGTCGGGCGAGCTGTTCGAACCGATGTTGTCGACGCTCTACCGCGTGGAGGCGTCGCCGAATGCGGTTCCGGCGCGCTTGCTCGAGACGGAGCGCATGATTGCCAGGGCGGTCTGGAGAGAGGAGGGCATTGTGCTGCTGAGCTTCGGTGAGGAGGAACTGGGGAGGTTGGAGGTACTCGACCCTGAGACCGGCACGCTGCGATGGCTGTTCGATGACCTGCTCTCCTTCGAGTGGCCCGAAGCATCATCGAGTCTGCTCTTGATCGGTGCCGATCGAGACGGCGATCTTGCCGTCGGGCGCATCGGTCGTTGGGATCCGTCGCAGGATGACGGCGAGGACCTGGCGTCGTTCGTTCTGAACAAGTCGACGGCCGAGGCCTTCACCACGCTGCCGCACAGCTTCTTCTGCGACGTCTCCCCGGATGGCCAGTGGATCGCGCTGGCGCTCTACGATCAGTCGATGATCGAGCCGTCGGCGGACGTGGCCGTTCCGGCCGTTTACCTGATCGACGTCGCGTTCGACAGCGCCGAGCGGATCGCGGCCGGCGGCATGATGCCCGCCTTCTCTGCTGACGGCAGGAGTCTGGCCTACGTTGGGACGGAGGACGGCGCGACCGGGCGCGTCATGCTGCATGACCTCGGCTCCGGTGAGACGACCGTGGTGCCGGGAACCGAGCGTGTCGAGTCGCTGCTCTGGCTCGGTCCCGGGCGACTCGGCGTGACCTTCGAGGTTGGCAACGACTTATCGCGCCTTGTCGAGATCGATGTAGCGAGCGGAACCTCTCGCGAACTGATCGCCGCCCCCAAACTGGAGAACTAGCGCTTTGCGGTCCGTCCCGGTCTTCGTTCCTCTGGACGAGCCACCCGTTCACCTGGGATGATTGCCAGGCAGCGGGAGAGGATGCGAATGGGCAGGGAATCCGGGTTGAGGGGGCCATGATGGGTGTGCTGTGGAGCCTGGCTGCTGCTTCTCTCCTGGCCTGGATCGTCCTTGCACTTGGTCGCGGTTTCTTCTGGCGGCCCTTTCCTCGTCTCGAAGCGCCGACGCGCAAGCCTGATTTCGAGCCCTCGGTCGCCGCCGTCATTCCTGCGCGCAACGAGGCCGACGTTCTCCCTCGTACGGTTCACACCGTCCTCGCACAGGACTACGCCGGGCCATTTCGCGTCTTGTTGGTCGACGATCGTAGTGAGGATGGGACGGCGGAAGCGGCACGAGGCGCTGCCCGCGCGATGTCGGCGGAGAACCGGCTGACGACTCTCTCCGGTGAGCCGCTGGCGGCGGGATGGTCGGGCAAAGTGTGGGCGATGCACCAGGGGGCGACGGCGTCCGCGGCCGTGGCGGAAGCGGCGGGGCCGTCCGAGTTTCTCTGGTTCACCGATGCCGACATCGCCCATGAGCCGTGGGTGCTCTCGGCGCTGGTCGAGAGAGCGGAGGAAGACAACCTCGATCTTGTCTCGGCAATGGCCACGCTTCGAGTAGACACGGCGTGGGACAGGCTCCTGATTCCGGCGTTCGTCTACTTCTTTGCCAAGTTGTACCCGTTCCGGTTCGTCAACGACCCGAGGCGGCGCACGGCGGGCGCGGCAGGCGGTTGCGTTCTCGTCCGAAGGGTCGCTCTCCAGCGAGCCGGCGGGCTTGAAGCGATCCGCTCGGCGCTGATCGACGACTGCGCGCTCGGGCGACTGGTAAAGCGGTCCGGAGGGCGAATCTGGCTCGGGTTCTCGCGCGGGGTCCAAAGCGTACGCGGATACGGCAGCCTAGCGAGCGTGTGGGAGATGGTCGCCCGCTCGGCCTACACTCAGCTCGGCCACTCTCCGCTGAACCTGACAGGAACGATCCTCGGTATGTTGTTCCTCTACGCGGTTGCGCCCGCGACCTGTATCGGAGGCGCCATTGCCGCGGCGCTTGGTGTGCCGGGCTCCCTTCTCCTCGCCGCGACAGGCGCCGCAACGTGGGGAGTGATGACGGCGACCTTTGTTCCAATCGTGCAGCACCACCGAGCGGGCAGGTGGATCGCCCCGCTCCTCCCCGTCGCAGGCGCTCTCTATGTGGCGATGACGGTCTCCTCCGCCAGACGACACGCGAGCGGGCGGGGAGGCGCGTGGAAGGGACGGACGTACTAGGGGAGTCTGGCATCACCGACGGCTACGAAGAGAGCGTTGCCTCTTCGCCTCATGCATCGCGACATCGCCGCGAGAGACGCGAAGCGTCGCGGCGGCTACGGCAGCATCGTTCTGGCGCGCCTGAGCGCGAGTTCGCTGTAAAACGGCCACGCGGCCGTGACTTGCGGGTCCTCCGCTAGCTGCATTGCCGTGGCGAGCAGATCGGTGAACAGCGTCTCATCACCCGTTGGGCGTGCGTGGTGCTGGGCGTAGTTGACGTAGCTCTCGAGGTAGGCGGGATCGATCTCCATCGGTCGCTCGTAGTGGACGACTGCATCGTCTCGAGGCTTGCCGATGACGAAGTACGCCTGTGCAATCAGCACCGCCATCGAGCGTTGAGGGGCGCCGCCCAGGTAGGTCTCGTCGAGCTCGATCGCCCGCTCGTAGGACGCGAGGACATCGAGGACGCCGCCGAGAATCGCGGTGACCTGGTGGTACTTAAGCCACTGTCCGAGCGTGTTGCCGTACCAGAGGATTGCGGTCACGTCGCGCGCCGACAGCAGCGCAGCCCGGAATCCTCCTTCCTCTTCCGTGGTTCCGAAAACCGGGTCGAGCCGCAGGCTCGCCAGAGCGTACTCCTTGGCCTTGCCGTAGGCTTCCTCCCGTTCTTCCGGCGACACCAAGTACGCCTCGCCGAGTTCGAAGTACGCCTGCGCCGAGTGGTTGAGAACATGGGATCTGGTCTGTACGTTCGCATCCACGATCAGCGGCAGGGCCTGCTCCCACAGGGAGACAGCCGCTTCGAGTCTCTCCTGATAGGCGGAGAACTTGAAGGTCCCCGTCCAGCGGTCGAAGGCCGCGTCCGCCTCGGCGATCACGCTTGTGAAATCCTGTGCGTGCACTTCGGCAGCCGCGGCAACGGCGGTGAGGATCAGTGAGAACAGGCAGAGAACGGCGGCAAGTCGTTTCATCTATTGAGTGCCCCCTCAGGCGAATTCCGCAGAGAATACCGCATGCTGAGGAATCGTCGCTTTGACTGTCGACCCGGCGCACGGACTCCGACGTCCGCGTCGCGTAAGCTCTTCCCTCAGGTGATCGTGGATGGAGACGCAACTCAACGTCCTTGTTTACACGCGTGAATCGAGTGCGCCGTATCGCGAGCGATTGGTCGATTCAGACGATGTCCGCTTCCTGTTCTGCGAGTCGGAAGAGGAGATCCAGGAGCGGATCAAGGAGGCCGACGTCATCCTCGGCTCGGTCCGTTTCCCAGCGCGGACGCTTAGGCGGGCCGAACGTCTTTGTTGGATCCAGGTCACGGGGGCGGGCGTTGACGTGTTCCTTGCCCAAGGAGGCTTCCCGGTGGGCGTCCAGCTGACGCGGGCCGACGTGTCGTTTGGCGATCAGATCGCAGAGTACGTGATCGGGCATCTGCTGGCGCTCACGCAGCGGTTGCGCGCCGTTTACGCGCTTCAGGCCTCGCGACAGTGGGATCCTCTCGCGGTGGAATCCCTGAGAGGTCGCACGATGGGCATCCTCGGCGCCGGCTCGATCGGGCAAGCGGTCGCGGCCCGCGCGCGCGGGATGGGTTTGCGAACCGTCGGGCTCGCGCGGACGTCGCGAGATCTCCCGGGGTTTGGCGAGGTCCACGCGTCCGATCGCCTCACGACGCTCCTGGCGGACGCCGACGTGCTCGTCCTGTGCCTTCCGTTGACGCGGGAGACGCGCGGTCTCATCGGGCGTGAGGAACTGGCGCTCCTGAAGCCCTCGGCGATCCTAGTGAACGTGGCAAGGGGCGCGATCATCGACGAGCCGGCGCTGGTCGAGGCGCTGGAAGAGAAACGGCTGCGCGCGGCGATTCTCGATGTGTTCGCAGAAGAGCCGCTGCCCAAGGAAAGCCTCTTGTGGGGGATGGAGAACGTGACCATCACGTCTCATCACGCCAGCCTCAACGTCCCGGAAGAGATCATCGGTTTCTTCCTGGAGAATCTCGCCCGATTCCGGTCTGGCGAGGTACTCCGTGGCTTCGTCGATGTCGAGCGCGGGTACTGAGCGGTCGGCCGCGGCACTCCTCAGAGGAGGCAGTATGGTGATTACGGATCAGGGGTACGAGATCCACGTGCGGGAGCGGGACATCCTGCTCGTCGATCGCAAGCTGTGGGGGCCGGGCTTCGCACTGTTTGGGCTGACCATGATTGCCGGAGTTCTTCTCGTTCTGGGGATCCTCGGGATCGCCGACCTTGTGGACCTGCGCTCGAGGGTCTCGGAGTACGGACTTCTCTTGGGGGCGATCGTCGTCGCGCTTCCGACGTCACTCCTTGTGCGCGGGTTCAACGAACGTCGTCGCCTGCCGTTGGATGAAGTCGCGGGCGTGCTCGTCATCGATCTCGAGTCGAACGCGCTACGCAATCGGATGGGCGAGATCCTGGCGCAACTCGACGACGTGCGTGCGGCCATGCACATCGACTGGATGACGCGCGGGGTAGCGCGTTTGGTGGTGCTCCGGTGGCCGGGTGGACGTCGCGTGGTCTTCCGATCTTTCCGACGGAAGCGGGCGCTGCAGGTATTGGAGATCCTCGCCCAGGCGTGTGGCGAGGATACCAGGTCGGGTTCCTAGGTCCTACAAGCGCGCAGGATCGAGCTTGGCGCCATGCCGCCTTTGTTTGCTCGGAGGATCGCCTCTTCCTTCTCGTACGGAAAAGTCAACCGCTCCGCTTCGATGCACTCGAGGAACCCGC
>CAZMYM010000036.1:0-13809 GCA_964570515.1 uncultured Thermotogae bacterium
GGCTGAAGCGCTAGCCATTGTGTTCGGCATCCTCATCGGGTTTCTCGCGACTCGTCGCGCTTTCCGTTTCATCTCTCCGGTGCTGCTCGGAATAGCCAACATGGGGCAGACGGTGCCCACACTGGCGTTCATCGGGATTGCCAGCGTACTGCTGGGAATGGGGTACAACGCCGCAGTGGTCGCGTTGTTCGTCTACGCCATACTGCCGATTATCCGCAACACATATGCTGGCATACGTTCCGTCGACCCGGCGGTCAAAGAAGCCGCCCAAGGAATGGGTTTGTCACAGGCGCAGGTGACATGGAAGGTCGAGCTTCCGCTCGCTCGCCCGGTGATCATGGCTGGGATTCGGACTTCTGCCGTCGTTAACGTGGGAACGGCGGCCGTCGCCGGAATGATCGGAGCTGGCGGCTTCGGCGTGCTGATCATGACCGGCCTCGCCGTGCGTGTTATGCCGATCGTCATCCAAGGTGCGGCTCCCACCGCTGCATTGGCAATCGCCTTGGACGCACTTCTGGGAGGGCTAGAAGAGTGGATGACCCCGCGCGGCCTCAAAGTGATGAAGAAGGCACAATGGCAACAACAATAGTCGTGCTTCTGTCGGAAAGAGCCAACAAGCGAGTGTGCTACTTCACTAGGCTAACCCAAGACGTAGAACATAAGGAGGCGATAGAGACAGGTTGTTTTCGCTGGTTCTCCAACTCCAGACCTACGAGTGATCAAGGAGGTACAACATGAAGAGATGGAAGATCGGGATCGCATTGCTGGTGGTCGTTGCGGTTGCAGGTGGTGTTTTCGCTGCGACCATCAGGATCGGGACGAAGAACTTCACGGAGCAATTCGTGGTGGGGAATCTCATGGCGATTCTGCTTGAGGACCGCGGCTACGACGTCGACCTAAGAACCGGAATGTCAACCACCGTAATGCGAGAAGCCATCGAGTCGGGCGATCTTGACCTTTGCATGGAGTATACGGGAACCCACTGGTTGACCCACACGGGCCATGCATTCAAGGGAGAATCGCCAGAATTGATGTATGAAAAGGCCAAAGCATACGACGAGGCGCTCGGCCTCATCTGGCTCAATCCGATTCAGTGTAACAATACCTACGCCATCGCCGTCGACCGCGCGTTCGCCGAAGACCAGAACGTTTACACACTGTCAGCCTTTGGTGACTACGTGACAGCGCAGAACGGCGAGGTCCCGTTGGCCGTTACATTCGAGTTCTACGCGCGCCCGGACGGGATTCTAGGGCTGCAAGTGCACTACGGATTCGCTTTCAACCCGCAGTACATCACGCCGGTTCTCCCTGGCCTGACCTTCGAGGCTCTCATAGAAGGGAGAAGCGTAGCGACGATGGTCTTCGGAACCGATTCGCCAGTCGTCAAGTATGATTGGGTTGTGCTGCAGGACGACTTGAATTTCTGGCCGCCCTATGACCTCTGTCCCTACCTGCCGAAGGCGGTACTGGACGACAACCCAGACCTTGAGGACATCCTGAACGAGCTTGTTGCTGCTTTTCCAAATGACCCTGTGGGCGCTCGAGCTGAGATGACCGCCCTGAACGCCAAGGTGGACATCGATCTGATGGAGCCTGAAGAGGCTGCTCGGGAGTGGCTCGCGGACAAGGGGCTGATCTAGCGGAGCGGTCTTTCGGATAACGGTATCTCAAGACGGGCCGGCTCCCTGCCGGCCCGTTTCTTCACTGGGCTCAGATACTGGAGGCTGGTGATGCAGCGAAAGGGAAGGCTGTTCAGCGATCAACGAGGAGGTAGCGAAGATGACCGATACGACGCCCTCCGAGAGGAGTGAGAACCGCGCCGACCATCTCATCTCGTTCGAGCTCCCGGCCAAGGTGGAATTCGGGCCTGGGCGGCTCGGGGTCCTCGAACGCGTGATTGAGGAGAGCGAGTTCGAGCGGGCGGCGTTTGTGATGAGCCCAGGGCGTCGCCGAAGTGGGGCGTTCGACTCGATCTTCTCCCACTTGGAGGTTCGGGGAGTCGAGGTGCTCGTGTTCGATCGCGCCGAAAAGAATCCCACCCTTCGAAGCGTCGCGCGTTGTGCGCGGAGCCTGCAAAGGTTCGGCCCTCATGTGGTCGTCGGGATCGGCGGCGGTAGCTCACTCGATACCGCCAAGGCTGCGGCTGCGTGCATTGCCAATCGGACGGAGAACGCCCTCGACTTGCTCGATGAAGTGAAGACCAAGCGACGAGCCGTTCCTACGATCCTAATCCCTACGACCGCTGGAACCGGAACCGAAGTGAACTACTGGTCGGTCATCACCGATCAGGAGAGCAGGGAGAAGCTCTCGATCGGAACACCGAAGATGGCGCCGTATATGGCGATCATCGATCCCAGTCTTGCCCTATCGTCGCCACCTGACGTCACCCTGTGGAGCGGCGTCGACGCGCTCACCCACGCGGTGGAGGCGTTCATCTCCACATCGGGGAACTGGCTGTCCGACATGTTCTGCCTCGGAGCCGTGTCCCTGGTCACCGAATGGCTGGAGCATGCGATTGTCCAAGGGGATGACCTTTCTGCGCGCGGCGGCCTGGCTCTCGCCAGCCTGCTTGCAGGAGCGGCGATGCAGAACGTCGGACTGGGTCTCGTCCATGCGATGTCACACCAGATCAGCGGGTTCTACGATGCCCCGCATGGGCAGACCAACGCCCTTCTTCTGCCGCATGTCCTCGCGTTCAACGAGCCGGCGTGCGAAGTGAAGATCTCCACGCTCGACGGATTGATGAAGGAAGCCGGCACCCTGAGGGCTTGGCTCGATTGGATTCTCCAATCCTACGGCGCGGGGTATGAGTCGATCCGCATGCGCGACGCCGACGTCCAGGAGATGGCCGCTCGCGCAGCGTCCAACGTGAATGCTCAGACAAACCCGCGTAGGGCAACGGAAGAGGAGATCACCGCGATCTATCGCAGCGCGTTCGAGGTATCGTGATACATTCCCGCAATCGGTCGGTGGACGGACACTCCGCAGGATTCGCCATCCATTCGCCAGATGTGCTAGGCCCGGGTGATCTGTCTCGCGCCCGGTTCTCTGCGCCTGGTTCCACTGGGTGATCATTGTCCAAACTCCGGGTCCGCGGTGGGTTGACGGAGGCTGAGATCCCCCTATACAATGGCCGCCGAATTCGCGTTGTGGTAGAACGTGGTTAAACATGCCGCAAAAGGGACTACAGGGAAGGAAGCTCAATCTACTCAGCAGCAAACGCGTTGCCCAGATCCACGAAACATCTCTAAGGATCCTGGACGAAGTCGGTGTCTTGGTTACTGACGCACACTTCCGAGAGGTCCTTGCAGAAGTCGGCGCCGCAATCGACGAGGATCGTCGGATCGTCCGAATACAGCCGAATGTCGTGGATGAGCTCGTCTCCAAGGCCCCATCTGAGTTCCTCCTCGCCGGGCGCGATCCCAAACACGATCTTCTTGTCGGGAATCGACGCGTCCATCTGGGAACCGGTGGCGCCGCGGTGCGGGTTCTGGATCTCGACGATGAGAGACTCCGTCCGTCAACACTCGAAGATCAGCACGCTCTCGCGCGACTCGTCGAGAACCTGGAGAACGTCAACTTTTTCCAGTGCCCGGTCGTCTGCAACGATGTTCCCAAGGAAGACGTCACGGTTAACAGCTTCTACGCCGCCCTCGCCGGCACAACGAAGAATGTCCAGGAGGCGGCGACGGACGCCGATGCCGTTTCCGACGTGATCGAGATGGCCTCGCTGATTGCGGGCGACGCGGCGGCGCTTCGCGATCGCCCGTTCATCTCGTTTGTCGCGTCGTGCATGATCAGCCCGCTCAAGCTCGATTGCGGCGTCGCAAAGTGCTTGGAGCGGATGCTCGAAGCGGGGATGCCCGTGGCGCTTTCTTGTGCCCCCATCACCGGCCTGTCAGCACCGGCCACGTTGGCCGGTCTCCTGACCCTCGCCCACGCCGAGCAGCTGTTCGCAATCAGTCTGTCGCAGGCAATCGCCCCAGGCTCGCGCGTCCTCTACGGCATCGTCCCCGGTGTCGCGAACATGTGGAACATGGGATTCCTCGGAGGAGCGATCGAAGCGGGGATGATGAATGCCGCCGCCGTGCTCCTCGCCCGGCGTATCGCGGTTCCGATCTACTCTGACGCCGGCGGAGCCGATGCGAAGCTGCCCGACATCCAAGCCGGATACGAGAAGGCCTTCAGCATCCTTCAGGTGGTCCTGTCAGGTGGAGACTACATCCACCATTCTGCCGGGATGCTCGATTCCCTGATGACCGTTGCGTACGAGCAGTTAGTCATCGACAACGACATCAACGGAATGGCGATCCGCGTCTTGGAGGGGATCGCCGTGAACGACGACACACTGGCGTTCGAGGTTATCCGCGACGTCGGTCCGGGCGGGATGTTCCTGATGCAGGAGCATACACGTAGGTATGCGCGTAGTTCGGAGTTCTACGTGCCCAACGGACTCAACCGCCGCGCGCCGCAGAGTGGCGAGGACGCATCGGATCTCCGCCAACACGCGCGGCGCGTTGCACGGCAGTTCCTAGATCGAGACGTTGACCCGCTGATCGCACCAGACGTGGACAAGGAAATCCGGAAGCAGTTTGACATTCGCCTGCCAAGACTCAACTGATGTCCGGACATCGCTCTCCGGTACACGAGGACGCAGCTTAGATGTCGAGGTATCGGAGACGCTCCCAGTCCGTAACGACCCGATCGAATTCCGCGATCTCTTCGCGCTTCGCGTTCACGAGATATTCCACTACGTCGGATCCGATTGCGTCGCGAATCGCGTCGTTCACCTCAAGCGCATCGACGGTCCTGCTAAGCGAGCCGGGGACCGGCCGGATTCCGCGGGCACGCTTCTCCCCTTCCGTCATCCCGTAGATATCCTCCTCCACGGGGGGAGGCGGTTCGATCCGGGACTTCATTCCGTCCAATCCGGCGGCGAGGATCCCGGTGAATGCGAGGTATGGATTCGCGGACGGATCGGGAGAGCGCAGCTCGAGGCGGGTCGACTTCTCGGGCGTGTTGGTCGCCGGAATGCGTACAAGCACCGACCGATTTCGGAAGCCCCACGCAACGTTCACCGGGGCCTCGAACCCCGGAATGAGGCGCTTGTACGAGTTGATTGTGGGATTCGTCAGTGCCGTTATCGCATCGAAGTTCTCGAACAGACCCCCAATGAAGTGTCGGCACTCAGGTGACAGGTTCGTCGGCGATGCCGGGTCGTGAAACAGGTTCCGGCCGTCGCGGAAGACCGAGACGTGAACGTGCATCCCGCTCGCCGCGTACGCCGAGACGGGCTTCGGCATGAAGACCGCTCGTAGTCCATGCTGATTGGCGACTGCCTTGGCGACGAACTTGATCAGCATCAGCCGATCGGCCGTCGTGACGGGATCCGAGTACTCGAAATCGATCTCGTGAATATGGGGGACGATCTCGTGGTGCGACGCCTCGACCGAGATCCCCATTCGCAACAGAATCAGGACAATCTCCTCCCGCACCGCCGCCTCTTCGTCGACGGGCGAGCGAGAGAAGTAGCCTTCCTTCCGCCGGATCTGTGCTCCATCTTGCGGGACTTCGCCCGCGGGAAACAGGAAAAACTCCAGTTCGGCCCCGGCGAACAGCCGGTATCCCTCGGCCTGTGCATCCCCCATCAATCGGCGAAGAATACATCGAGGATCTCCAGGGAATGGATCTCCGCCTGAAGTGAAGACGTCCGCGATGACTCCCGCCACAGCGTACTTCTCCGCGGAGCTCCGAGCGGGTGTCAAGCCCGGATGGATCGTCAAGGTTCCGAGGTCGAGGACCAACATCATGTCACCATCTGCGATGTGTGCATAGCCGCCGATCGACGAGCCATCAAAGGCGATGCCGTGTTTCACGGCTTCCGCAAGCCGCTCCGTCGGGATTTCGACGCTCTTGAGCTCGCCAAGGAGATCCGTGAACAGAACACGAACGAACTGGACGCGCTCTTCTTCCAACTTCTGTTTCAGTCGGATCAGTTCATCAGGAGCCACGCATCTCTCCGGTCTCAGTTCGCCAGCTTCGCCGGACAAACCATCCACAGTCCTCAGAGGAATACCTCGTTCGCCCTCCAGAGTTCTTCAATCTTCGCCAACCGCTCCGTCAACTCAGCCTGAGTCGCAATGCTGACCTCCGTCGCGACCGCGCAGAGAAGCCCGATGGGTGCCGCAAATGCATCGACGTACGAGACAGCACTGCAAGGCGCAAGAAGGCAGTAGTCCGCATGCTCGACCAACGGTGAGAGTTCGGAATCCGTGATCGCCACGGTGCAAATCCGCTGCTCTCGGGCCTGCCGGAAATCTCGGACGATGGCTCGGGTATATCGCGGGAACGCAATGCCAACGACGATTGAGCTTGAGCCTGCAAATGCGAGCTCCTCCTGGAACAGGCCTGTTGCCCTCGTGATGGCGACGATGTTGTCGACAGACTTCTTCAGGGACATGTGCAAGTACTGCGCAAGAACAGACGACATCTTGTACCCCATGACGATTACCTTGTCTGCGGCCACCAAGCGCTTCGCAACTTGTCGCAGCACACGGACATCCACCGAATGGACAAGCGAATCGAGGTTTCTCGCCTCTGTGATCAGCGACCGAATCGCCGGTCTCCTCGCACTGTTCCTGCGCCGGCTCCCGCTCAGTCGCTGCACCGTCGTGAGCTGAGCCTGCACCTTCACCTGTAAAGCATCCTTCAGTCCTGGATACCCGGTATACCCGAGGTCAGACGCAAGACGGATGACAGTCGGCTCGCTGACCTGCACTCGCTCTGCCAACTGGGCCGCCGTCAAGAACGAAGCTTCGACGTAGTTGTCCAGGATGTATTTCGCGACTTGCAGCTTCTTGCCCGTAAGAGACGTGTCTCTGATCCGATCCAAGATACCGCGTGCCGGCTCCATGCTGCCGTATCATATCGCAGGTGACGCGTCAATGGCAATGGCCGACTCTCCGCGACCTGAAGGAGCCAAAGTCTCCATTGCTACGGGGATAGCGCAGCATTGACACAGCAGGCTCTCGCGGGTAGTCTGAAGGAAAACTTGCGTGCGGTTGTTCATCGTAGCCTGGGCTTCTTGGCGAATGGTCCGGCATGTTAGAGGGCGCGGACCGAACCAACGCGCCGGCACAAGGAGTGGGCGGCCGGGGCGCTCCTCTTCGAGCCGCTAGAACGGAGGACGGGTAATGGCAACTCTGGAATCGTTGCGAGAGCTGATCGCAAGCGAGGGAATCGAGTTCGTCGACTTGCGCGTCGTGGACTTGAGCGGGCGATGGCGCCACGTCACGATCCCCGCGGAACGCCTTGATCCATCGATTCTCGAAGAGGGTGTAGCATTCGACGCATCGAACCTCGGGTATGCCGGTGTCGAAGGGAGCGATCTGGTCCTCCGTCCTGACATCGAGACGGCGGTCGTCGTTCCCTGTGACGGAGAGCGCATCATGACCCTAATCTGCGACATCTTCCTCCCGCAGACGAACGAGCGCTTTCCCGGAGATCCGCGTGCAGTTGCCGCTCGAGCCGAAGTGTTCTTGCGATCCGAGGGGGTCGCTGAATCAGCTCTCATGAGTCCCGAGTTCGAGTTCTACGTCTTCCGCGCAGCGCAGTTCCGCACAGACCCACGTGAGTCTAGCTACGCACTCGAGCCTCTCAATCTCAACGCTGAACGCTCCTACTACCACGTGTGCCCCCCGGAGGATCAGCTCTTCGGGTTACGCAACAGGATTTGCCGTCGACTTCAGGACCATGGCATCAGCGTGAAGTATCACCATCACGAGGTCGGTGCCTTCGGGCAGTTGGAGATAGAGCTTGGCTTCCTGGAGCTTGCTGACGCGGCAGACGCCACGTTGATCATCAAGAACGTGGCCCGCAACGTCGCAGCGGAGTGCGGATTGGTCGCAACCTTCCTTCCCAAGCCGATCTACGGCGAGAACGGAAGCGGACTCCACGTGCACCAATACCTCGCAAGCGACGGGCTGAGCCTCTTCGAAGACGATGGCGAGTTGTCGGAGCTGGCCTTGTGCTACATCGGAGGAGTTCTCACTCACGGCCGTAGTCTGTGTGCTCTCACGAATCCGTCCACGAACTCATACCGCCGACTTGTACCCGGCTACGAAGCGCCTGTGTGGCTCGCGTATGGTGAGGGGAATCGGTCAGCGGCGATACGAATTCCGCGTTACGCTTCCGCGCTCGAGCGGCGGATCGAATTGCGCACCGGCGACGCAACGTGCAACCCGTACTTGGCCTACGCAGGAATGCTGATGGCCGGAATCGATGGAATCCGCAAGCGGCTGAACGCCGCCGAACTCGATCTCGGGCCGCACAATCAGGATCTCTACACCGTGCCTGAGGAGACGAAGGCCCACCTGGAGGCGACGCCGGTCAATCTCGAGGACGCTCTCAATTGCCTGGAGGCAGACCACGAGTACCTTCTGGCCGGCGGAGTCTTCTCTGCAGATCAGATCTCCACCTGGATTCGCACAAAGCGGCTTGAGGCACGGAATGTCGGGAACCGCCCCCACCCGTATGAGTTCTCGCTCTACTTCGATCTCTAGGCTTGCCCCTCGGTCTCCCCGCCGCCCTTGAACCTCGCGCGCTACCGAAGCACGACGTCATGCCACCTGGCGGGCGACCACAATCGGTCTTCCATCGGAGTCCTTGAATCCGGCACAGGCGCGGCCGTAGAATGCGTGTAGGAAGTCATACATGTGACGTCGCCCTGTAGGGGTCGCTGCACTCGGTGAGTTGATCCCGTCAGTGAGGAGATGATATGGGATCGAGTTCGTTCCTTGGTGGGAAGGTCCAGCTCCTGTCGGATGACGACATTCGCACAATCGATCGAACCTCTCGTTCGATTCTCGCCAAGACAGGCATCGGCGTGGCGAGCGAGCCGTTCCTCGAGATCTTCGCCTCTGCAGGCGCCGATGTTCAACGGAACGGCCGCGTTCGATTCCCCGGCCGGGTCATCGATGACGCCATCGAGCGAACGCCCAAGAGGGTCCTCCTCCACGGTCGCGGCGGCACCCCGCCGCTGGATCTCGGCGGAAAACGCGTTCACCTAGGCACGGGCGGCGCCGCGATCCGGATCCTCGATCTCAAGGATGGCCGCGCGCGCGACCCTAGACTCGCAGATCTCGCCGACATCGCGTGGCTCGTGGAGAATCTCGACAACATCCACTTCTTCCTGCGGCCCGTTGTCGCACGCGATGTTTCACCCAACTCGCTCGACGTCTGCACCTTCCACACATGCCTGGCAAACACGAGCAAACATGTCATGGGTTCCGCCGCCTCCCCGGAGACCGCGAAGGACGTCATTGACCTCGCCACGCTAGTTGCCGGCGGGAGAGAATCGCTTAGCGAAAATCCGATCATCTCGTTCATCACGTCTTGGATGATCAGTCCGCTGACGCTCGACACCGAGACGTGCAAGGTGTTGATGACCGTCGCTGAGGCTGGGATTCCCGTTGCGCTCTCTTCCGCACCGGTGGCAGGGTCTACCGCGCCCGCGACGCTCTCCGGTCTCCTGGCGCAGGCTCACGCGGAGCAACTCTCGGGAATCGTCCTTGCCCAGGCGATCCGAAGAGGCGCTCCCATTCTCTACGGCACCGTCCCGGCAGTGGCAGACTTCCATACAATGGGTTACGCGGGCGGAGCGATCGAGTCAGCGCTACTCAACGCGGCATGCGCGCAGTTGGCCCATTCGATCGGCGTTCCCATCTACTCTGACGCGGGGCTGACCGACTCGAAGCTTCCGGACATCCAAGCCGGCTACGAGAAGGGGATGAACATCCTTCTGCTGGCGTTGGCTGGGGGCAACTACATTCATCACTCGGGGGGAATGCTGGAATCGATGCTGACCGTCGCGTACGAGCAGTACGTCATCGACAACGACATCAACGGGATGGCGCTTCGTGCCCTTCGCGGAATCACGGTCTCACCGGAGACCCTGGCGGAGGAGGTCATCGCGTCAGTTGGGCCTGGAGGGAATTACCTGACGCAGCAGCACACGCTTTCCCACATCCGAACTGACGAGTATTTCGTGCCAGCCACTGCCGATCGACAAGGACGTGTCGCCTGGGAGATGGCGGGGTCGATCGATGCTCGCGAGCGGGCAAGGGGAATCGCGAGAGAAATTCTCCAGCGGCCAAGAGGCGAGTTCATCCCTTCGGACGTCAAACGTCAGATCCGGAATCGTTTTGATCCAGCGGACTGCAAGGCGTGACGGGACGAGGGAGCAGAGGCTCAGTGCAACATGAAGGAACGGCAGACGGCCCTGAACGCAGGGGCCGCATAGGGAGGAGCGACGCATGATCGACGCCATCAAAGAGGCAGTCCTGCAAGGGGACAGGGACAAGGTCGTGGAGCTGACCGCCGCGGCTCTTGAACAGGGAACGGAGCCGAAGGAGATCCTTGATCAAGCCCTTACTCCGGCAATGGACATCGTCGGCGAGGAGTACGAACGGGGGGACCGCTACGTTCCCGAGATGCTGATCTCAGCTGAGGCGATGAAGGGGGCCATGGCGCAATTAAAGCCGCTCCTCGCCGCCGTCGGTATTGAGCCACTGGGACGCATCGTTATCGGAACGGTGGAGGGTGATCTCCACGACATCGGAAAGGATCTCGTCGCGATGATGCTCGAGGGCGCCGGTTTCGAGGTGACCGACCTGGGGGTTGAGGTGACGGCCGAGGGATTCGTGCAAGCTGTTCGGGAACAACAGCCTGGCATTCTGGCGATGTCTGCTCTGCTGACTACGACGATGACCAACATGCCCGTAGTCATCGATGCACTGAAGGAAGCGGAGCTGCGCGGCAAGGTGAGGGTGATCATCGGCGGTGCACCGGTCACACAAGCGTACGCAGACCAGATCGGAGCGGACGGCTACGCCCCCGACGCAGCCAGCGCAGTCAAGCTCACCAAGCAACTGGTGTCTGCGTGACGAAGCGGCCGGCCGTAGGGGCGAGTTCGTTGTCCGTGAGCGATAGATCCACAAGTGACATGGGCCTCTGCATCAGATGACGGGTGAGTGTCGATGACGGCGCGTCTCTTACAGCACGAGCAAATGCGCAAGATGCGAGCAGTGAAGCTGAAGGGGCATGTCTCGTGCATCTAGATGTGAGCCTGCTTCGGACGATCTCCTGTAACTCGACAGGGGATCTCGTGGAGCAGTCCGGGCGAAGCCGTGAGGGAACGTTCAGCGGATCAGGACGCTCGATCTCAGTCGCGGCAACATGCCGTCACAAGGGAGTGGGATGAGCATCAGGGCCAGTCTGGCAGATGAGATTGACCAGATGAAGCTCGTCACGGGAATCGCATCGCCTCCTTCTCGGGAGCGGATCGCCCAATACCTGCAGTACCCGATAGGAGATGACCGAAACAGGCTCCTTGACGAGCGGATTTCCGAAGCCATGGCCGAGTTGCTGAGCCTGGCCGTTCCACGCGGAGGTTACGTGCTCAAGAAGAGACAACCGGACCTGACCGAGATGGCGCACCTGCCAGAGCCTGCGGCTGACGCTGAGTTCGTCGCGTTCGGTTTGTCGACAATCGGGGATGCCCTAGAGACGCGAATTGATGAGCTGGTCCGATCGGGTGATTCGCTTCGAGCCATGATTCTCGATAGTCTCGGTTCAGCTGCTGTGTCGGAGTTCGCGGTGCCACTCGCCGAGGTCATTCGCAGCAAGGCCCAAGCTGCGGGACTGAGTGCAACGAGGGCCTTCTCGCCCGGAGCCGGGTCCAGTCATTGGCCGATCGAGAACCAGCGGTACGTGTTCGAGAACATCGATGCCGACGGAATCGGCATCCAGCTGAGTCGCACTTACACGATGTCCCCGAACAAATCCCTTTCGTTCATCATCGGATTGGGCAGAAACGTCGTGCATGCGGAGCATGCCTTCTCCTGTGAAGGATGTGTGAGAAGGGACTGCACCTATCGTTTCACTCCGGGACAGGCCGCGAGGATGCCGTCGTACTGATCCACGGGAAGGCACGGGCCTAGGCGAAACAATGGCAGGTATCGTACCGAGATTCTCTGAGAGGAACATGCGATGCAGATCGCTGAGACAATATGAGGAGGTTGGCATGAAGGCAATGGCGCCGGTGAGGTTCCTCACCGATGAGCACGTTGAAGCGATCCACAAGGCTGCTCTTGAGCTTCTCTCTCACACGGGGATTCATCTCCCGCATCCAGACGCCAGGCGGCTGCTCCTCGACAAGGGGGCGAAGGAGGACGAGGAAGCGCGGATTCTCATCCCGCCGTCGATGGTGGAGGACGCAATTGACCGGGCGCCGTCCCGTGTTGCATGGTTCGACCAGACCGGGAAGCGCGAGGTGGGTCTGGAGATCGACCGGGTCTTCTTCGGTCCGGGATCGGACTCGCTGTACGTGGTGGACCGAAAGACCGAGGCAATTCGCCGATCTCGTCTCCGTGATGTGGTCGAGAACGTTCGCATTGTCGAAGCCCTTCCCGAGTTCGACTTCGTCATGTCGATGGGACTCCCCGAGGACGTTCCTGCCGACCGGATGTACCCGGCTGTCTTTCGCGAAATGTTGATCCACTCCACGAAACCGATCGTCGCGACCTCGACGTGTCTTGCAGACCTTCAAGGGCCCTATGAGATGGCGGCGTTAGTGGCCGGCGGCGAAGCCGCCTTCCGCGAGAGGCCGTTCTTCATCACGTACATCGAGCCCGAGTCGCCCTTCAGGTTTGAAGAAGACATCGTGGACCGTCTCTGGTTTTGCGGTGAAAAGGGAATCCCCACAATGGGTGTGACGAGTTCGAACCTTGGAGGCGGCGGCCCCGTCACGGTGGAGGGCGGACTCGCGCAGGGAACGGCGGAGTCCCTCGCCGCGCTGGTTCTCCTTCAGGCCAGGCACCCTGGCGCAGGCTTCGTGTTCGGTGCAAACACGTGGGCGACCGACATGAGGACGTCAATCGTCTGCTACGGCTCGCCCGAATGCGCCACCACAACCGCTGCCTATGCGGATCTCGGCAGATTCTACAACCTGCCCTCGTGGGGCGGAGCCGGCTGCACAGATGCCCACTCGATTGATGCCCAGGCGGGAGAGGAAGCGTTTCAGTCCATCCTGTTGGCCCAGCAATCCGGGGCAAGCATCGCTCATGACGTGGGGTTTCTGGCCTACGGCTCTTTGTACGACTCGAGGTTTCTCATACTAACCCATGAGATGATCGGCCGGGTGCGGCGAATGTGGAGTGCTCTGGATCCGACTGACGAGAGCCTCGCCGTGAATGTGATCGACGAGGTGGCTCGCGCGAGCATTCGCGGTGAGGGCCCAACGATCTACCTGAAACACCCGCACACGGCTAAGCACTTCCGCAGCTCGCTCTACCTCCCGCCGCGGTTCATTGAGCGTTCGCCTCTCGATCTGGCCCACCCGAAGGAGCCTCTCCTCGATCGGTTGGGCAGAGAAGTCGACGAGGTCCTGGGTCGCGAAGAAGACTTGACGCTTTCAGCCTCCGTCATTCAACGGCTCCGCGCCTGATTCACGTGTTCCAGCCAGCCAGAGAGACGTTGGTCCACCGCCGGCCGTCAGCCTCGCTCAGGTCCGCGCACGGAATCGCGAGGACAGACTAACGTTTCTGCAGGTAGTGGTAAGTACCCTAACCTTCACCCTCGGATCGGTACAGAAGGAGAGCCAGCGTTTGGGTCACGGTTCATACTTGAGTCGTTCGTCCGGCAGATCGAGGTCACGAAGAGCAAGATTGCGATTGAGTTCTCGATACCTAAAGAAGAACGCCACGGCAATGAGGCAAGCGGTGGAGTTCTTAGTACAGTGACGTCTGGTAC
>CAZMYM010000037.1:0-13022 GCA_964570515.1 uncultured Thermotogae bacterium
GGCGAGATACGTTTCGGCGATCTGTTCGAGGTTATGGCGGCGTTCGTCCGGACGAGCCAGGTGCGATGCGATCATCGTGTCGAACTCGATGCCCGCCGGGCGGATCCCGTAGCGCGCCAGGACGGCGACGTCGTACTTGAGGTTCTGGCCCCGGATCTGCGGGCGTTCCTCTTCGATCAGCGGCCGGAGAGCGTCGAGGACGGCATCCAGCGCGAGCTGCTCCGGTGCTCCGAGGGCGTCGTGGCCGACAGGGATGTAGTAGCCGACGAACGGACGTGGCGAGACGGCGATGCCGACGATCTCCGCGACCATCGAATCGAGGCTCGTCGTCTCCAGATCGAGCGCGAACGCGTCTGTCTCGCTCAGTGTTGCGATGACTTCTCGAAGAGCTGAGGCGTCGAGGACGGTCCGATACTCGGCCTCTCGCTCGGGCGCTTTCGGATGCTCCGATCCCTGCGGGCGCTCGGGATTGGCCTCGATGTCAAGATTCTTGAGTGCGCTGCGGAACCCGACCTCCGAGAAGAACAATGCTAGCTCGTCGGCATCGATCGGACCGAGGCGACAGGATTCGCGAGCCTCGCCGATCAGAAGGTCGGACTTGAGCGTGATTAGACGGCGGGCGAGTTGGGCTACGTCAGCGTGGTCCTCCAAGCTCTTGCGCACACGCTCGTTGCGCACACAGTCCGGCTGGGACAAGATGGCGTCGATCGAACCGAATTCGTCGAGGAGTCTGGTGGCGGTCTTCTCCCCGACGCCGGGAACCCCAGGAACGTTGTCCGAGGTGTCCCCGACCAGCGAGAGCATGTCGACGATCTGTTCCGGACTGACGCCGTACTTCTCGCGAACCCCGTCCGGGCCGAGGACTTGGTGTCCAACTTCCGATCCGCGTCCACTCGGACGAAGGAGGGCGATGCGATCGTCCACGAGCTGTGCCATGTCCTTGTCGCTGGTGACGATCAGGCACTGCAGTCCGGAGGAGGCCGCAGACCGTGCGAGGGTGGCGAGAACATCGTCGGCCTCGACACCGGCCTCAGAGAAGACTCGGATTCCCAGCGCTGTCAGGAGGCGCACGATCCGGGGGATCTGAGCGGCAAGGTCCTCGGGAATTGGCTTCCGCGTCGCCTTGTATTCGGAGTACATCTCGTGTCGAAACGTGATCCCTCCGGCGTCGAATGCGACGGCGACGAATGCAGACGGGTACTCGCGCAGGGTGCGGAGCACGGTTCGCCAGAACCCGAAAATGGCGTTGACCGGCTCGCCGGACGGGGCTGTCAAGTCGCGGATGGCGTAGTAGGCGCGGTACGCGAGGGAGTGCCCGTCAAACAGGAGTACGCGGTCCTCGTCGAGTGCACTCGGCAGGCGAAGCATCTCCTCAAAGGTAGGCATCGTCTGACTTGGCGGGGCCGCGCAGGTCGAGGAGATAGCAGATGGCGAGCGCTAGTCCGTCGGCCATGTCGTCCGGCTTGGGCGTTTCAGCGAGTCGAAGGAGCCGCTTGACCATTGCCTGAACTTGCGCCTTGTTCGCCCGGCCGTACCCGGTGATCCGCTTCTTGACCTGAAGGGGCGTGTACCCCCGTACCGGAACCCCCGACGCGGCCATCAGGATCACTCCGCGCGCCTCCGCCGTTCGCATGGCCGTCTTCGCGTTGGTCGCCAGGTAGACCTCTTCGATCGCCACACCGGTCGGTTGATGTGAATCGATTAGCGCGCGCGCCTCGTCGAAAATCTCGCGTAGTCGCTGAGATCTGGGTGTCTTCTTGTCTGTCTCGATGACGCCTCCGGCGACGACTTCCCAGCCGCGCAGCGTGGCGCGCACGACACCGTACCCGGTCGTTGCGAGGCCGGGGTCAAGCCCGATGGTTACGAGTCGTTCTTCCATGACACGAGATCGCGCAACGTTCGGGGTTCGTCCGCTTTGCTCTGACAGTCGTGGTCTGGCTGGCGGTTGAGGTCTACGCCGCAGACAGGGCAAAGCCCGCGGCAGTCCTTCCGGCAGACCACGTTCGGATCGTGCGACGATAGTACAAGCCGTATCACGTCCGGCCGAAGATCGACCGCGACCGCTTGCGGCGCGATCGGAACCTCGAATTCCTCATCCAGTTCGACCGTGGTCGTTACCGGGGCCAAGCATCGCCGACACGGCTGACGGACAAAGGCCTTGATATGGACTGCCAGGTAGAGCGTGGAAAGCTGGGCGAACGCCTCGCCGTCGATGGCGATTTCCTCAACGACGCGCAGCTCGTCGTCGACGGCCCTGTCGCCGGGCAACGTCAGGCGAACGAGGAAGCGACTGCCAGGATGATCGACGAATTCCCGGATCTCAAACATCGTCTCGTCGAAGACGGAACGCGACGTCTGCGGTCCGCCTCCCCTCCTTCACATCGTGAACGCGGATGATGTTCGCTCCATTCGCAATGGCGATCGCATTCGCCGCGATGGTCCCTTCCAGGCGTTCGTCGGACGGCAGGTCAAGGATCTTCCCGAGGAATGACTTCCGTGAGGTTCCAATCACCACCGGAACTCCGAGATCAACGAGTCGTCGAAGACCGCGAAGGAGAGAGAGATTGTGGTGGAGCCGCTTGCCGAATCCGATGCCGGGATCGATCAGAATGTGATCGGGCGCGATCCCCGCACCCGTCGCCGCGTGGATTCGGTCGTCAAGGAAACGGCGAACCTCCTCGACAACGTCCTCATACGTCGGATCCTGCTGCATCGAAGCCGGTGTCCCTTTCATGTGCATCAGCACGACGAACGCGTTCGTGTTCGCGATGGTTACTCCCATCCTCTCGTCAAACCGGAGCGCGCTGATGTCATTGACCATCCATGCGCCCGCGGCGAGGGCCTCTCGTGCCACCTCGGACTTGGTCGTGTCGACGGAGAGCGGGATGGCGCTGTGCTTCCGGATTGCCTCGATGACCGGAAGAATCCGGTTCGTCTCTTCTTCGGACGGCAACGGCTCGGCGCCCGGACGCGTGGACTCCCCACCTATGTCCAGCATATCGGCTCCGTCAGCCTCCATCTGCAGCGCCCTCTCCAGGGCCGCCTTGGCTGACGCGTACCGGCCGCCGTCGTGAAAGGAATCGGGTGTAACATTGAGGACCCCCATCACCAAGACCCGGTCGCGATGCCTCATCCACTCGGCGAGTCGGTTCATCGAGTGGGAGTATACCATGGCCGTTCGAGCCGGCAGAATACTGGTTTGACGGGCCTCCCGGCGGTGCCTACAATTCGCTAATAGATTGGGGTGATCGTCATCGCCAAGGTACTGATGACAACGACAGTGGAGAACGTGGGGCACGTCGGCGAGGTCGTCGACGTTGCAGATGGCTTTGCGCGGAACTATCTCCTTCCTCGGGGGCTTGCCGTGGCGCCGACGGAGCACAACTTGTCGCGCTACGCCAAGGAACGAGCGGCTCACGAGGCGGATCTCCTCGCACGCGAGGAGAAGGCCCGACTCCTTCGGGGCAAGCTTGCCGACCAGACGCTCGTGTTCGTCCGCAAGGCGCATGACGATGACAGGCTCTATGGATCCGTTCGAGTCGACGACGTCACGAAGCAGATTGAGGAGCTCCTCGGCGAACACATTGAGACGTCCAGGGTCCAATTGGAGCGGCCGATTGAGACCCTCGGGCCTCACTCTGTGACGATCACTCTCTACAAGGACATCTCGGTGAGCGTCAGGGTTCGGGTCGATGAGGAGGGGGCGAAGGGGGAGTAACTCTCACATGAGGGGCGGGTGGATCGGGAGGACCGCAGTCGTGAGTCTCCTCCTCTTCGCGGCGGCTGCGTACGGGGAGGAGGAGTTGCTCTATCTCGACGGCGTGCTCGTCAACCTCGAGAGCCCGGCCATACGCGATGAGGAAGGACTTCTCGTTCCACTTTCCGAGTTCGGCTATCTTATCGGCGTTGAGGTAAGCGAGATAGCGGATGAGACCCTCTCGCTGCGGTGGCGAGAAGGCAGGCGCGACATCCAGGCCGCGGGACTTCCGGTCATCGAAGGTCGGCTCTACGTCTCCCTGGACTGGTTGGTCGCCCTCGCGGGCGGTGACCTTCGCCGCGTTGGCTCCGCGACGCACGTCGACGTCCAACCGTCCTTGATGAGCGAGCTTGACGTCTCGGAGGAGCGCGTTGTGCTGCGCTTCGATGGATTCGTGCCGGTCGAGGTTGTCGCGATGGACGAGGACTTGTTCCATCTTCGCTTCCACCATTGCGACGCCTCCGTCTCCCAGCGTTCCGTCGTGCTGGGGGTTGGGCCGATGACTCGCGTCGAGGCTCGCTCGATGACGTCAGGCGGCGTCGACCTATTCGTGTCGCTCCGCGAGATTGGGGCTCTTCGGGTGAAGCGGTTCGAGACGGTCGGGTTCTACGCCGTCACGATCGAAGTCGGGGCGGAGCCGATCACGGAATCCGTCACCAAGATCGGCCGTGACGTGGAGTTGCACGAGATCGAGACGATCCTCGAGGCGGGATTGACCCGCATCACCTACGAGCGAGTCGAGGGTTGGCGGACCCGATACCGCGTTCGCCCGGCCTACGTCCTGTCTGCTCCGGGAAGCGCCTCCTCGCTCAGCCAGATGGTGAAGGAGAATGCCGCGGAGGCGGGACTAGGTGTCGGGAGCGAGATGGGCCTCCTCGTCGCCGACGGCGTCCCGCTCAGCCTGCCTACGCGAGACGTACCTGTGCTTGGGATCGACGCGTTCGGTCGGCTGTCCGCCTTCCGTGCCACCGGTTCGGCGATCCTGCGCGTGGAGGGAGTCAACGTGCCGATCGACGACGTAAATCGTCCGATCCGGTATGGGGAGGCGATCGCGTATCCTCCCGGCTACTACGGCGAGATCTCCCAAGGTGTCCCGGGATCCTTCACGGTACTCAAGCTGAGATCCGATCGGGTCGTCTCCGTGTATCAGGGCGCGTTCGTCGATCGAGATCCGACCGTGACCCTGATCGTGGGCAGTGGAGAATCGAGTGCGCGGTTCGCGTCCATCTCGATCGGCGACGATGCCCGTCTCGAGTGCCACACTGAGGACGGCGTCGAACCGCTGGAGAACGCGGTGACGATCGACTCCGTCCTCATCCACGACGGACTCGATGTCGGCGTCGAACAGGCTGACGAACTTGCGCGTAGCTGGAACCTGCTTGCCACCGACTGGCACGGCGCATTGATCCTTCTCTCGATTCCCCGGAACGAGCGGAGCGCAGGGGCAACGGTCAATGAAGTGCGATCGTTTCTTCGAACCCTTTCCGTCCCGGTTCAGGACGCGTTTGTGCTCGACTCAGGGGGATCGAGCTCACTGGTGGTACGGGATCGGGGCTATCTTGAACTGGGCGACGCCAGCCGGGTCGCCGTCGGACTCCTCCTCGTATCGATCACGGAATGAAGCGCCTGGCGCGCGATGTTCTCTTGATGGCCGTTGCGACGGGTGTTTCGCGCGTGCTCGGCCTGGCACGCGAAGCGGCGATCGCCGATCGCTTTGGCGCGAGCGCCGCCTATGACGCGTTTCTGATTGCGTTCTTCGTCCCGCACTTCCTCAGGAGTCTCCTCGCCGAAGGCGCTCTGTCGACGGCATTCGTCCCCATCTACACCCGGCTCAGAGTCTCTGGACGCAGTGCTGGCACGGCGCGTCGAGATGCTGACGCGGCGCGTCATGACGCAGACGCGTTTGCCAGCAGTCTGCTCTCGCTCCTCCTCGTGCTGTTTCCCGTGACCGTCGCCGTCGGCGTCCTGTTGGCGCCGGTCTACGTGCCATTCCTGGCGAGTGGGTTCTCCCCGGAGAAGCTCACGCTCTCGATAGCGCTTGCGCGGATTGTGTTCCCGTTCATCGCCCTGATCGGGTTCGCCGCCGTGTTCATGGGGATCCTGAACGCCCGTCACCGCTTCTTCCCCGCGTCGTTCGCGCCGGTCTGGTTCAACGTCGGGATGATCGCGGGGGTTCTCGTCATCGCGTCGGCTTTTCCCGATCGGCCGATCTACGGACTTGCCATCGGCGTGCTGATCGGAGGAGCAGGTCAGCTCGTGAGCCAGCTGCCGGCGCTGCGGGCGCTCGGGTTCCGATTCCGGTTTCGCCTCTTTCCAATGCATCCCGAGATGTGGGAGTTCGGCCGCCGGATTGCGCCTGCCGTGCTCGCTCTGGCGGTCGCGCAGATCAACCTCCTCGTTGACAACAAGATTGCATCGCACCTCAGCGACGGTGGGATCTCGTCTCTCCAGTATGCGATGCGCCTGTTTCAGCTCCCGTTGGGTGTCTTTGCCGTCAGCATCGCCACGGCGCTTCTCCCGCGACTCTCGGCGGCGCGGGCGCGAGGTGAGTCGCACCGGTTCTCTCGCTACCTCGGCGACGGACTCGTCGCGAGCGCGTTTGTGCTTCTCCCGGCAATGGTCGGATTGCTTGTGATCGGACGCGATCTGATTCGGCTTCTCTTCGAGCACGGGAGCTTCGGCCCGGCCGATACGCTCCGCACGGCCGGCGCGCTCTCCGCGTATCTGCTCGGCCTTCTCCCGTACGGCCTGGTCTACGTGCAGACGCGAGCCTGCTACGCGCTCGGGCGAACGAGGCTCCCGCTACTTGCCTCCATCTGCGCGGTTGGGGTCAACGTCGGCTTGGATCTCGCGCTGGTCGGACCGCTCCAGGAAGCGGGGCTCGCGCTGGCGACCGCGATCGCCGGGCTGATCAACGCGGCCGTTCTTCTCGTTTTCCTCCGCTCGAGCATCCACTGGGACCGCCGGCTGGGGAAACGCATCGGGGCCGTTGCGATCGGGGCCCTGTTACTAGCAGGGATCGCACTGGGGGTCCGCTGGCTCGTCGGAGGCGGGTCACCGATCGTCGCCGTCGTCGCGCCGACGCTTGCCGGCTTGCTCTTCTACGCGGTATATGCGCGCTGGACAGGGCTGTGGACATCGATCAGCGAGCTTGGTGAGGCCGACGCCGGCTCAGCGGAGTGAGAGGCTGGCGGCCAGCTCGCGTGCCCACCGGTCGACGTCGAGTAGATGGGCCAGGGTGAGGGACCCATCGCTGATTTCGGCGCGCCAGGTGCCGAGGACTGCCTCGAGCCCGGCGGCGATCCCAGGGAACGGAATCTCCTCGGCGAGGAAGCGAGAGACCAGGATCTCGTCGGCGGCGTTTACGGCGGCGGGCGCACTTCCTCCGTCGTGCGCGGCGGAAAGGACGACCGCAAACGCCGGAAATCGCTCGACATCGAGGGGTTCGAAGCCCAGTTGCCGGCTTCCCGCGAGGTCGAGCCGTGGGAAATCGGTCGAGGTTCGTTCCGGGTAGGTCAGGGCATACTGAATGGGGATCCGCATGTCGTGCGGGGCGAGCTGCGCGATCATCGAACCATCGTCGTACTCGACCAGCGCGTGGACGATCGACTCGGGGTGGACGACGGCGTCGATTCTCTCGTAGGGCAGGTCGAACAAGTAGTGCGCCTCGATCACTTCAAACGCCTTGTTGACCATCGTTGCGGAATCGATGGTGATGCGGGACCCCATCGACCAGTTCGGGTGCGAGAGAGCCTGCGCCGGGGATACGTCCTCCAGCCTCTCGATCTTGGTCCTGAGGAAGGGACCCCCCGATGCGGTCAGGATGACCTTGGCGATGTTCTGCCGCCCCGCTTCCAGGCACTGGAAAACGGCGCTGTGTTCGCTGTCGAGCGGAAACAGGCGACCGCCGTGCTCGGCGATCGCCCTGAGGACGAGTTCGCCTCCAATGACGAGGCTCTCTTTGTTGGCCAACGCGACGAGCCTGCCGAGCCTGAGGGCGGCGAGCGTCGGCGCCAAACCAACGGATCCGACGAGCGCGTTGACCACCACATCGCAGCCGGCAATCTCAGCGAGGCGAACGAGCCCATCGTCACCGAAGACCACCTCGAGATCCGGGTAGCGCGTCCTTAGCGTTCTTGCGTCGCTCTCCGAGGCGATGCAGGCGGCTTGCGGGCGGTAGGAGTCGATCTGCTCGCAGAGAAGATCGAGATTCGAACCGGCAGCGAGCGCAAGGAGGTCGATCGGATGTCCGGCTTCGCGGAGCCGATCGACGACATCGAGGGTCTGCGTGCCGATCGAGCCGGTGGAGCCCAGCAGAACGAGCCGCCGAGCCTCGCGGGTCATCCGGTGGCCGCTAAGGGGACGAGGCGGTTCAGCAGCTCGCTCAGCTCATCGCCGGCGATCTCCTCACGCCGGAGGATCTCCTGGGCGAGCTGATCGAGTGCTTCACGATGCTCGGAAAGGAGCTGCTTTGCCTTGTCGTACGCAGCGGTCAGCAGGCGGCGAATCTCCCGATCGGCGATCATCGAGATCTCCTCGGAATGTACGTTGCTCTTGATGATGTCCTCGCCAAGGAAGACGTTCGTTCGCTCGCGGCCCAGGTTGATCGGACCGAGTTCCTCGCTCATCCCCCACTCCACGACCATCTTCGTCGCTAGGCGCGTCGCCTGCTTCAGGTCATCAGCCGAGCCGGCTGTGAACTCGTGGAATTCGACCTCCTCCGCCGCGCGACCGCCGAGCAAGCCGACGAGGACAGCTCGAAACTCGGATTCGCTGGGCATCCAGCGCTCCTCAAGCTGCAGTGTCTGCGTTACGCCCATCGAGCCGTGGGACCGCGGAAGTATTGACACCTTGTGCACGATGGTGCTCTCAGAGTTGAGCAGATGACCGAGCAAGGTATGCCCGCCTTCGTGATACGCTGTTACCTTTCGTTCTTTCTCCGTCGGGGTGACGCTCTTCTGGCGAAGACCGAGGAACAGGCGGTCGGTGGCCTCCTCGAAGTCAGCCATTTCGACCTGCTCCTTGTTTTGACGTGCCGCGAGCAGTGCCGCCTCGTTGCACAGGTTTCGGAGATCGGCGCCGACGAATCCGGGCGTCTTGCGTGCGAGGATCTCCGGATCGACGTCTTCTGCAATCGTCCGGGTTCGCAGATGGACCTTGAGGATCGCCACGCGGTCCTTCTGAGCCGGGTAGGGCACCTGGACGCTTCGGTCGAATCGTCCCGGACGCAGTAGAGCCGGATCGAGCACGTCCGGTCGGTTCGTCGCTGCGAGGATGATGATCCCCTTGTTCGGCTGAAACCCGTCCATCTCGGCAAGCAGCTGGTTGAGCGTCTGCTCGCGTTCGTCGTGGCCGCCGCCGAGGCCCGCGCCACGCTTCCTGCCGACGGCGTCGATCTCGTCGATGAAAATGATGCACGGCGCGCTTGCTTTCGCCTTCTCGAACATGTCGCGTACACGTGCCGCTCCGACTCCGACGAACATCTCGACGAAGTCCGACCCGCTGATCGAGAAAAACGGGACCTTCGCCTCACCGGCGATCGCCTTGGCCAGCAACGTTTTCCCCGTGCCTGGCGCGCCGATGAGTAGAACGCCCTTCGGGATCTCGGCGCCGAGCTTGATGAATCGCTTCTGATCCTTGAGGTACTCGACGATCTCCTGCACTTCCTCCTTGACTTCGATGCTGCCCGCGACGTCGTCAAAAGTGATCTCCATCGTATCCGGCTGGACGAGCTTGGCCTTCGATTGGCCGAACGAGAGGGCGCCTCCGCCCGTCTGCGTACGGCGCATGATGAAGATCCAAACGCCGATCAGAAGGACGATCGGCAACAGCGAGATCAGAAGGGTCATCAGGAAGCCCCCGTTGGACGGCGGCTCGTAGGTGACTTCGGGAACGTGCTCGTCGAGCAGCGCGGCGTACAGGCTGCCGTCCTCCGGGAGACGCGCCGTCAGCGTGCTCTGATCGATCATCACCGCGTTGGCGACGTTGTCCTTGATTGTCACCTGGGCGACCTGATCGCTCTCGACGAAGGTGCGGAAGAGACTGTAGCTGATCTCGTTGCTTCCGCCGCTCCTGCCGAACCACGATTGGAGCAGGATCAACCCCAGGATCACCACGATCGTGATAAACGCGATGTTGCGCAAGTTGCGGTTTCTCAAGTCCCGCATTGAGTCTCGTTCCATTGTCTACACCTCTTGGACTGGGTGTCGATTGTAGCACCGGGTTGAATGCGGATCAAACGCAGTCCAGAACGGGATATTCCATCGACGATACGGCTCAGGCTACTGCGATCGCCGGGAGAAGCGTCGCCAGATCTGGAGTTTCGGGAAGGCGGGTTCGGTGCCGCGGAAGAGTCGCACGATGTTGGCTCTGTGCGTGACCGTGATGAAGGCCGCGAGGGCGAAGACCAGAACGATCAAAGCCGGAGGCCGCTCCGCCTGAATCGCCGACGGAAGGAAGAGGACGGAAACGGGGATCGTCCAAGCGGCGAGAATCGAGCCGAGGGAGACAAGGCCGGACGAAACCAGAAGCAGCACGAACAGGCCGGCCGCGATCCCGACGGGAGCCGGCGCAACGACCGCGAGCATCCCGGCCGCAGTGGCGACGCCCTTTCCTCCGTGGAATCGCGAATAGACCGGGAAGACGTGTCCGAGGACCGCCACGACGCCGCAAAGGACGCCGAGCGTTGCAGCGTCAACAGGAACGTGCCCGAGCGGAAGGAGCGGAATCAGGCCTGCCGCCAGAGCGCCTTTTCCCAGATCGATGAGGAGAACGGGAACTCCCGCCTTCCATCCGAGGACGCGCCACGCATTCGTGGCGCCGGCGTTCCCGCTTCCGTGCTCTCTGATGTTGATCCCCCCAATGAGGCGACTCAACACCACGGCGGTGGGGAAGGCGCCGAGCAGGTATGCGAGGATCAGATACGCGGTGAGGATCATTGCACGTTCTCCCGTTGTGCCTTGCGGTCTTGCCTCTCCATGCCGCTCGCTGCGAGCGGGCGGCGGGATCATACGGGCAGGAATCTGAACCCGCAAAGGAGCTGTATTGACTGATTACGAGTCCGAGAGCAGGCGGGCTCCGGAGCTTCCTCGCGGAGCCCGCGATCCGCAACGCCGGCTACTGCAGGACCGTGATCGGAACGAGGACCGCTTCGCCCTCGCCGTAGACGATCCAGACCAGGTGCTCCCCCGGCGCCAGTCCGGCGGTGTCGATGCCGAGCCAATACAGGTCTGTCGCGGTCCGACTGGAGAACGTGTAGGAGGAGGGCATCTCGACAGCGCCGCCACCGCCGATCACACTCGACATCACCGGCCGTGTGATGCGTATCCACGGCCAGCCTTTCTCCCGGCGCTCCGCCTGGGTCAGCTCGAGGCCGACGTCCAGGCGCCCCCCGGCGCGGGTCGCCGTCGGTTCCAGATCGACGAACAACATCCATTCGTCAAGCGACTGCGAGTTGAGCACCTTCGCCGTGGCGATCAGCGGTCGACCCTCGTTGTCGGTTCCACGTGTGGAGACGCCGATGTTGGTGTGCCAGTTGTCCGGCTCGTCCGGCTTGAGCGGGTCGGTCCGCTCCATCGTCCCGAAGGTCGCCGCGTCTCCCGCCGCCCAGCCTCCACGAGGCGTGGCGGACGCGTTGGCGGTGTCGACCACCTTTCCGTCCGCATCGAGCAGCTGGATGAACGCTCCGGTGTCCCACAGCTCCTTCTGCGGGTCGGTCAGATCGTCGTACACCTTGTCCGCGTCAAGGTTTGCGATCGTCCGATCGCTCAGGCGCTCCAGCGTGTAGTAGCCTCCATAGCCTTCTTCAAGCGTCGAGATCACGTCCCAAGAGATGTTGTCGATTGTTCGCTTCTTGAGTTCGATCGTGGGCTCCGGGTCCTTAAGCGCGATCTCGCAGGCGGAGAAGCCTGCCGGCGCACTCGTGAGGACTCCGGAAAGCGGAACCGTGATCACGAGTTCGTGATCCAGACTGGTGATCGGATCCTTCTTGGTCCACTTGAGAGACCAACCTTCCAGATTGACCGTCTCGGTGCCGAGGTTGCGCAGTTCAATCCACTCGTGCGTCGGATCCGCCGCGGTCCCGGCCCAGGCAACCTCGCTGATGATGACCTTGCCGATGCACTCCTCGCCACCACCGAAACCGGCGTCCACTTCCACGAGGACCTCGTCGTCGTCGTCTTCGTGTGTCGTGACCGCGTTGGCAGGGATGGAGTCTGCGTCCTTCTGGTCGTGTGCTGTTACCTCGGCCGGGCTCACATACGTACCCGATCCGAGGACGGTGGCCGTGATCTCCAACGTGACCGAAACGCCTGCGGGCAGGACACCGACGGCCCACACGCCGGTGGCAGGGTTGTAGAGGCCGACTTCCGGATCGCTGTCAACGTACGTGTACCCGTCTGGCAGCACGTCAGTCACCTTGACGCCGGTCGCGACGTCGAAGGCGTCGGCGTTGCCCAGCGTGATCGTGAACACGACCTCATCGCCGACCGCCGGGGTCGCGTTGTTGACCTTCTTGGTGAGCGAGAGGTCGATGATCGGGTCGGTGAGGATCGAGACGGAGTGATTGTCCTCGACCGGCTCGGTCTCGTCCGAGTCGGCGACTGCGGTATTGTGGATCGGACCTGGAAGGTCGGCCTCGGTGACCGGTCCGAACGTGGGAGTGAAGGTGAAGACCTCACCGATGAGCAAAGTCCCGAGGTTCTCAAGAAGTCCAAGAAGCGGATCTGCCAGAACGACACCATGCAGGTCAAGTGTGCCAGTGTTGCTGACAGTGATGTTGTAGGCAATTGTCTCGCCCATTCCTATTATGCCCGGCCCATCCTTAACGATCGTGAGCTCCGGATAGGGAACCGTGACCGTGACCGGCGGCGAATCGTCCGTCACCGGTGGACCCACCGGCGGCGTGCCCGTACCAAGTGCCACGTTGATGATCGGCCCAGGCAGGTCGCCCTCAACCACCGTATGCGTGAACGACGCGGTCTCGGAGTCTCCCGGTGCAAGAACGGCCACACCGTCGCCGGCAACGTCGCTCAGCGTCAGTGTCTGGTCGTCTCCCGGAATCCCCGGCGTCCCGTTGTCGTCCACCAAACTCACCGCGGTCAGCGTCACGTCTCCGATGTTGGTCACCGTGTAGGTGTAGGTAATCACGTCGCCGATGTTCGCGCTGGCACGATCGGCCTGCTTGGTCACCTCAATGTTGGGTGTCGACTCAACCGTGACCGTGACCGGCGGCGAATCGTCCGTCACCGGTGGACCCACCGGCGGC
>CAZMYM010000038.1:0-12566 GCA_964570515.1 uncultured Thermotogae bacterium
GTCACGGAGCCGGATTTCTCATCTTTCGACTGGTCCAGAGAATGGGGCAGGGTCAGGAGCCGGATTCCTCACCTTTCGATTGGTCCAGAGAGTGGGGCAGGGTCAGTCGCTGTCAAGCGAAAGCGACAGAAGGGCATGATCGGCTAGACTACCTTCAAGAATGAACCGGTCGCTGGGGGATGGTTGCGCCCGACACTACGGCCTGCCGACCCCGCGTCTGAGGTGGTGATATCGGTGGCCGACATCGCGTGCCGAGCGCTAAGCCATTCTCTCACAATCGCGCTCTTCGTCTTCTCCATGATGCTGTTGGTGGACTACTTGACTGTCCTGTCGCGGGGGATGCTGGAGTCCATCGTGCGCGGTGGACGCTTCCGTCAGTACCTCGGGGCCTCGCTTCTTGGTGCGTCCCCGGGGTGCCTGGGAGCGTTCTTGTCCGTCTCCCTGTACATCCGGGGGCTCCTGTCCTTCGGCGCCATCGTCGCCTGTATGGCCGCCACGTCGGGCGACGAAGCCTTCATCATGCTCGCGCTGTTCCCGAAGACCGCCCTTCTGCTGTTTGCGACGCTCTTCCTCGTCGGAGTGCTATCCGGATGGATCTCTGACGCCGTTGCACAGCGCCTCCGGATTCGGCCGCGGCCTGCTTGCGAAGAGCCGACCTTCCACCAGGAGGATGCGGATTGCCGCTGTTTCGACCGAGAAATCTGGTCGTGGCCGTGGAGCCTTGGATTGCCGCGAATCCTCACTGCAGCGGCGGTTCTCGCATCGTTGGGAGCCGTGAGCGTGGGGTGGATTGGGGACGCCCCATGGATCCGCGTAGCGTTGCTCACTCTCCTCCCAATCGTCCTCGTGCTTGTGCTCACGGTACCGGAGCACTACCTCAGAAAGCACATCCTGGACCACATTGTTCGACGGCACTTGGGAAGGGTTCTTGTCTGGACCTTCGGTGCACTTGTCGTGGTCGACGTTTGCCTGCAGTATTGGGATATCGCTGGCTTTGTGGATGGACACATGGCCATCGTGTTCTTGACCGCAGCGCTCCTTGGTCTGATTCCGACGTCAGGTCCCCACTTGGTGTTCGTGACGTTGTTCGCTCAAGGCGTCGTTCCGTTCTCAGTGCTGTTCGTGAATTCGGTCGTTCAAGATGGCCATGGCACGCTCCCGCTGCTTTCTCACTCCGCGCGCGACGTCATGCTCATCAAGGCCTTCAATCTCGTCCTCGGTCTTGCACTTGGTGCGATCCTCTATGCAGTCGGCATCTAGAGACGGGAGAGTCATCGGGCACATCTCAAGTTGGCAGTGCCCGTGCCGGCACGGCATGCAGTGAAAGCCGAGTGCTTACACGTTGTAGGCACGAGAGAGGGTTGATCGAGATGCTGAGCGGATGCGTCAGTGAACAGACGGTCATTTGTGCGCCACAATCAGTCTTCCGGGCTCGCGGCGTGAGACGGCTTCAGGTCACTGGAGTCTGACAGGTCGGTTGTCTTGAGTGTCTGGCCGACCAGGTCCAGTGTGTCTACGAGATGCGCACCGTCTGTCGTTCGGAAGACGCTGACCAGCCTCGGGGCGACACGGACGATCACCATCCCAAGACGACGGGCATCCGCGTCGAAGCTGTCAGGGAACTTCTCACGGAGAGCCTGAGCGTAGGTGGCGTTCTTTGGGTCGATCGGGGAGCCGAGGATCTCGACTGTGCCTTCGATCTGCACGCTGTCCCTGCAGAGAGCGACGGAGGGATTCGCTGCGATCTGCCGGTATTTCGTGTTGTGACGGTAGGTGAGGAAGACGATCTCGAGGCCTCGAGATGCAAACGAGATCGTTCGTACTGCTGCATGGTTGTTCACGCACGTCGCCAAAGAAACCGCCCGCTTCTCCTTGAGAAACGCCGCCACCTGCTCCTTTCGCTCGGCGTACGTGCCAATCACTTCCACAACGACTCACGGCTCCTTCCACGTCGTTGACATGTTCCGACACCAGCTCAACAGGCGCACTCCGAGTCATCGTCTGAGACTTCGAAGCACCTCATGATCGATGCCGCCCCAGCACTGCATGGGATTACGCAGAACTCGTCTGATGCTTTGTCGTAACCGTTTTCCCACACTTCGGAAGACCAGCGGAGTGTCTCTCCCGCGCCGGGTACGCAATGCCCAGGCCGTTCTCCACCAGGATCGCCTTCAGCGACTCGTGGTTCAGTCGATCGAAGCGCGGGTTAACAGCCTCAGCATTCGAGTGAGCCAACGCGGAATGCAGAAGTCCGTGAAGACGAACACACCTGTCGGGACGAGCGCGAGGCAACCCATCACCACGAGACAACTCGCGAGCGCGTTGTGCAATGGCCCCCCAAGCTCCATAGCCAAGGGGGCGTTCGCCGTCACGACAACCCATCAAGCCTCGTGTTCGAAGGCCAGTCCTGTGGCACCGGTCAACCCTGGATTGCCGGTGCGTGGGCTACTGACGCAGGCGTTCTCGAGCGCTGCCACGGCGGATTCCCAGAGGCCCTTGCGTTACACCTCTTCGATATCCCCTTGCCGCTCTTCTCTCTCGGACTGACGAACTTTCCCGCGAACGCCGGAGCGGGCCAGTCCGGAGGCGGCAATCGCGAGGACGAGGATGGCTCCTTGGATCACGTACTGAAGGTAGAACGGAACGCCGAGAATGACCAGTCCGTTGTTGAGAATCCCGATGAACAGGACCCCGATTAGGGTTCCCAGGATGTTGAATCGCCCGGCGCGAAAGGCCGTCGCGCCAAGGAAACAGGCAGCGAAGGCATTGAGTAAGAGACCTTCGCCCGCGCGTGGCTGACCCGAAGAGAGCCGCGCTGCCAGCAAGATGCCGGTGCCCGCAGCGAGCACGCCGGAGATCACGAATGCGATGAGGTGGATCCGGACGACCCGTATCCCGGAGTATCGTGCTGCCGTAGGATTGCCTCCCACCGCGTACAGCTTCTTGCCGAACGACATGCGATTCGTTGCAGTGTAGATCACGATGTACACGAGCACCATGATGTAGACGAGGTAGGGCATGCTCAGAAAGGTTCCGCGACCGATTCGTATGAAGGCTTGCGGGATCCCCAAGTACAGCGAGTATCCGCCCGTGTACCACAGCGTCAATCCGCGCAGCATCGTCTGGATTGCCAGCGTTACAATAAACGGCGAGATCCCGACGACGGCGGAGAAGAAGCCATTCACCAGGCCGATGCCCACGCCCATGGAGAGCACGATCGAGATTGCCATCCACATGCTCATCTGTGGAAGGAGCGCCGCGATCATCACCCCACTCCACGTGGCGATGGCCGCGACGGAAAGGTCGAAATCGCCGACGACGAGGCAGATGGTCAGCCCGGCGGAGAGGATTCCCAGAAGCGAGATTTGTTTGAGGATGGAGATCAGGTTCCCGATTGTGGGGAAGATTCCGGGTCGGAGGATGGAGAAACAGAGGAACAGGAGGAACAACGAGACGATGATCCCGTAGCGTCGAGCTCCTGGAAGAATCCTAGCCGTCAGCCCCCATCTCGTCGTGCGCGGAGCGAAAGGCTTACTGCTCGACATCGGACGCCTCTCCTTCGTCATTCGGCTCCTGGCGCACTGCGCGCAGACGGACTGTATGCAGCAGCCCTTGCCAGAGGCCTGCTGACGTCACCGCCGTGATGAGAATGGCGCCTTGCACGACCAGCTGCAGGTGGTAGGGAACGTCGAGGAGTGTGAACCCGTTGAAGATCGTGCCCATGATCAGCGTTCCAATTAGTGTCCCGACGATGTGAAACCGGCCGACGTAGACGGAGGCTGCTCCGAGGAAGGCGACCGTGAATGCATCGAACAGGAATCGGTTCCCAATGGTCGGCTCCGCGAGTCCCAGTCGTGCTACCAGCAGAACTCCCGTTAGTCCCGCAAGGGTTCCAGAGAGCATGAAGCCGACCACTTTCAGACGAGTCGTCGGGATCCCGGCAAATCGGGCCGCCTCCGGGCTTCCGCCGACGGCGTACATCCGCCGACCGGTGGTCGTGTGGTTGAGAAGGACGTGGAGCGTGACCAGGACGGCGGCCATGACGAACACGAGATAGGGGATGCTCAGGAAGGCCCCTCTTCCGATCTGCAAGAAACCTTTCGGGATTCCGCTGTACAGGATCGACCCGCTTCCACTTGTGTACCAATAGCTGAATCCGGTGAGCACGGTCATCATCCCGAGCGTGGTCATGAACGAAGAGACGCGCAAGGTCGTGATGACCAATCCGCTGATCAGCCCAATCGTTGCGCAAACCGCCAGCACGGCCAGCACGGCCAGCACGGGATGCATGTGAGGGATCCACCCGGCTGTGAGAACGGCGCCGAGTGTGGCTACAGCTCCGATCGAGAGGTCGAATTCCTTCATTACGAGACAGATTGTGAGGCCGGTGGCGCAGATTCCGAGCAGAGAGATCTGGTTGAGGATGTTCAAGAGATTCCGAATGGTCGGGAAGACGTTCGGCTTCAGCACCGTGAAGACGACGACGAGGATCAACAGGCCGATCACCGTACCGAACCGCCCCGTTCCAAGGGCGATTCGTTCAAGTCGGTGCTTCATCGATCGATCCAGAGCTGTTCGGCCCATCGTCAACTCACCCTCCGAAGCAGGCTTCCATGATTCGTTGGGGGGACAGCTCGACGCGCGAGAGGTCGGCGGAGATGTGCCCGCGACGCAGGACGACAACGCGATCGCAGACGCCCGCCAATTCCTCGGCTTCGGTGGAGACGAACAGGATTGTGCTGCCGTCATCTGCGAGGCGTCGTACCAGTCCATAGATCTCGGCTTTGGCGGAGACGTCGATCCCCCGTGTTGGCTCGCTCAAGACCAGCAGCCGCGGCCTTCGCAGAAGCCACTTGGCGAGGACGGCCTTCTGCTGGTTCCCGCCGCTCAGATACTGAACCTCCTGTTCGGGGCCGGTCGCGACGATCTGAAGCGCCTGCATCTGCTCGATTGCCGCTCTCCGAGCTCGTCCGCGATGGATGATGCGCGTGACCGGATCGAGGAGGAAACGGCGGAGGTGTGCGAGGATGATGTTCTCCCACAGTCTCATGTCGCCGACGACGCCTTGGCTTCGTCGCTCGGCAGGGACCAGGGCCACCCCATGCCGGATCGCTCGCCGGGCGGATGACGGTCTGTACGTCCGTCCATCCAGGACGAGTGTTCCCGAGACCAAGGATCCGATGCCAAAGAGGAGATCTGCGAACTCATTGTGCCCTGCCCCGAGGAGACCTGTCATGCCTAGGACCTCCCCATCTCGGATTCGGAGCGAGAGATCCGTGAGCCGTCCATCGGCGCTCGTGAGATTCTTGACTTCGAGTGCAATCTCACCCAGCCGCCGGTCTTCTTGGATGATCGGGTAGAGTTCTTGAGGCTGGCCTCCGACCATCAGCCGGACCAATTCGCTCAGGCTGAGCGCAGCGACGTCGGCTGTCGTGACCTTGCGGCCGTCCTTGAGGACCGTGACGCGCTCTGCGAGCTCGAAGATCTCCTCTAGTCGATGGGAGATGTAGACTACGGAAGTGCCACGTGCAGTGAGCGAGCGCACGAGATCGAACAGCTCGTGTACATCCTCGCGTGCGAGCGACGACGTTGGCTCGTCCATCACCAGGATCTGGCCCTGCGTGTAGAGGGCTCGCGCGATGGCGACCATCCACTGTTCGGCGACGCTCAGCGACTGCACCGACCTTCGCGGATCGATGGAGATCCCGAGGTTGTCGAGGATCTTGCCGGCGTGTCGGTTGAGCTTCCTCCACGCGATCAGACGGGTCGCGCGCCGCAGTGGATAGGGGTCTCCCAGCACGATGTTCTCAGCCACGTTGAACTGCGCGATCAGGTTCAGTTCCTGGTGGATGAAACGCATCCCGAGGTCGTGGGCTAGGCGAGGTGTCAGGTGGTCCACCGGCGATCCATCGATGAGGATCTGGCCCGCATCGCGAGCGTGGATCCCGGCGAGAACCTTGATCAGCGTCGACTTTCCCGCACCGTTCTGCCCGACGAGGGCGTGAATCTCTCCGCGGCGCAGATCGAAATCGATCTCCTCGCAGGCCACGGTCCCGGGGAAGGCTTTGGTGATTCCCCGCATCTTCAGGCGAAGCGCTGTGTCGCCGTCGTCGCTCATGGGAAGAGGATGCCCTCCTCGTGCGGTCGAAACCAAGGCGGAGGCTTCCACTACATCGGCTGGAAGCCTCCGCCACCCTCAGTCGCTTTTACTCCTTGGCCCCTTCCGGCATGCCGGCTACGACCCACTCGCTGTAGTACCAGCCCTCCGGAGGGCAGTTGGCCGCGGTAACGATCGGGATCTCAATGTAGAACTGCTGTTGCAGAGCTGGCTGCCCCTGCCACAGCCTCGCTTCCAGCTCCGCCAGCGCGATCGTGACACCGCCTTCCCAGTCGGGGGCGATCGTCATCTTGAACGGCCCACCGCTCCGGATTGCATCAAACGTCGACAGGTTGCCGTCGATGCCGACGCAGATGATGTCGTCGCGTCCCGCCGCCTCAATCGCTTGGACGCCGCCCATCGTGAGCTCATCCCAGGCTCCCCACACGCCATTGATCTCTGGATGCGCGAGGAGCATGTTCTCCATCGCTGCACGGCAGCTTTCCCCGGCGCCTGGGAATTGGGCGACGTGGCTGGTTGCCACGTTGATCTCGGGGAACTCAGGGAGCATCGCTTCGAGCATGCCGTATCGCTGCCGCGGGCATGGGACCTGATCCCAGTGAAGCACTGCGATCTCGCCCTTGCGCCCGAGGGAATCGAACAGCCACTGCGTCATCTTGACGCCGCCCTCGAAGTCGCTCATTCCAACGTCGAACGTCTGGCCTTGGGCACAGCCGTAGCCGGTCGTGATCAGCGGAATGCCCGCCGCGTCGCACGCCTCGGCGAGTTCGCCCAACGACGCAGCCGGAGGGAAGAAGATGTGGATGGCGTCGACGCCCATCTGAACCCACGTGAGCGCCGCGTCGATGACCTTCTGCATGTCACCACCGCCGTCGACGCTCAGAATGTCCCATCCCTTCTCCTCACAGACGACGCGCCACTGGTTGGCCATTCTGGTCGGGCACGGACTCGAGAGCCCCTGCGCGCCGACGCCAATCGTGCGATCGGCCGCCCACGCGGCCAGTGGCAGCAGAGCGACCAGTCCCAAAGCAAGAGCGATCGTGAATCTCTTCCAATGCATTACTACACCTCCTGATGTCAATCGAGTTCTCTCATTCAGCTGCCTGTCGCCTCTCTGCAGTGTCCTTCTCGATTACACCACCTCCCCGATTCACTGACTTGCGAGAACAACCTGTGATCGATGTGTTCTCATGACGCTTGATGCGCGAGCGCCTTGTGGATTGGTGAGACCTGTTCGTAGGCCCTGCGAAAGGTCTCCGACATCTCCTCATAGAGGCCGGAGGCTACAGGATCTGGGGCGACTCGCTCTTCAATTTCGATCATCTCGGCGGCGGCTTGGCGGAAGTCGGCGTGCCGTCCGAGCGCCACGAAGCTCGTCATCGCAGCCCCGAGGCAGTTCGCCTCTTGCGAGGCGGCCAGGGTTACGACCGGCTTGCCGATGGCGCTCGCTAGGATCTCCATCCATGTACGGCTCTTCGCGCCGCCGCCGATCACACGCAGTTCGTCGAAGGGTTTCCGGGTACCCCGTTCCAGGGCGCTGCAGAGAAGACCGATGTTGAGGCTGATCCCTTCGAGTACTGCGCGTAGGACATCGCTACGCGTGTGGCTGAGCTCCAGTCCGAGAAGTGCGCCACGCGTACCAAGATCGTGAAACGGCGCCCCGCCTCCTCGCATGTGTGGAAGGAACAGGAGGCCGTTCGCGCCGGCAGGAGCGCCGGCGGCTTCCTTGTCCATCAGATCGAACGGGCTCACGCCATCCCGCTCCCCGTCCCGTCCCTCGGAGATGCAGATGTTGTTCTTGAACCATTCGTGGACGACGCCTGCCGAGTACGTCGCCAGCTGGCTTACGTACATCCCCGGAACGAGGTGGCAGAGGGTGAACGGCCGCATCTCCGTATCGAAGACGCCGTTCGATCCGGCAACCGCAACCCACGAAGCGGAGCCAATGTAGTTGTACGCAGTTCCCTCGGCGACAACGCCCGCGCCGACCGCAGCACATGGGACATCTCCCCCGCCGAGGACGACCGGCGTTCCCTCTGAGAGTCCGGTCGCTTGCGCAGCTTCGTGGCTGACTCGTCCCACGATTTCGGTGCTCGGGAGGACCTCTTCCGGCAGCTTGCCGAGGTCCAGACCGAGCTCGTCGATGAGGTCTTCGGCCCAGCGACGTTCCGTCACGTCTAGCAGCCCGGTGTTCGAAGCGTCCGAATAGTCGGTGACGAAGCGTCCGGTGAGCCAGTGAACAAGCAGATCCTTTGTCCCAAGGAACAGGTGGGCCTGACGATAGACGTCGGGTTCATTCTCCTTGAGCCAAAGAAGCTTGGCCGCTGGATAGAGAGCGAGCTCCAACCCGCCACCGGTTCGACGATAGAACGCTTCCCAGCCGATCCGCTCCCGGATGGTCTCCGCTTGCTTCACACTCCGATGGTCGGCCCAGAGGAGGATCCTCTTGCGTAGAACCCGCCCGTCCTCGGCCACAGGAATGCATCCGAGCATGTGTGCGCTGAACGAGACGGCGGCGAGATCCACAGCCCGGATCTCAGCTTGGGAAAGCACCGCCTTGGTCGAGCAGATGAATGCTCGCTTCCACTCATCCGGATCTTGCTCAGCCCAACCGGGGTTCGGGTACTCCGTTTGATAGGGAAGGTAGTGACTGGCAAGCAGTTCGCCATTGGGCGCGAACAGGGTGGCCTTGTTGCCGGTGGTGCCGAAGTCGTGCGCCAGTACGATGTCACTGCTCATTTGGGTCGCCCTTCATCGTATTCTACTGTCTCGGAAAATGTCCTCGCTGTCCGCGGGCTGGGCTCAAGGTGGGGTCGCGCAGTGGCCTGGAAGGAGATTCCCTCACGGACATAGGACTTCATGAACGCTACGGGTTCGTCATTCGATGTGTATGCCAGGCCGCGAACGAGAAGGAGCGGTGCGAGGAGGGGAACTTCCAATAGATCGGCGACGTCTTGGGCAAGCAATTCGAACGCCTCGAGCCACCGCTCGCAGCGAGCAACGACGACCGAGTACCTTTCTCGAAGCGTTGCGAACAACGACCCATCGATCAGTGGTTCCGTCCCGAACCCCGGGAAACGTCCGGCGGGAAGAAAGGCGTCGCTGACTAGGATGGGGCATTCATCGATGGATCGCAGTCGGCGTAGCTCGACCACTGAGCTGCCCTCGGGTACGTTCAATACGTCGGCCAGTTCGCACGGAGCAGCCCCCTCCCGGCAGTAGACCGGTCGGCTGACAAGGCGACTCTCATCCTGGAATTGGTCAGACAAGCTCAACTCATCACTAAGGAGGGCTAGTTCCGCGTGTGGAGCGCACGCAATGAACGTGCCGCGGCCACGCTCGCGGTGAAGCCAGCTACGATTGAGGAGTTCGCGCGTGGCGCGGCTTGCCGTCGGCCTCGACACGTTGAACGCCGCAGCGATGGCTTCCTCAGCAGGGAAGCCATCCTCTGGGCAAAGGTGGCATTCGGAGATGAAGCGGTCCAGAAGGCGGAAGAGCTGGTAGTAAAGGGAAATTGACACCGCATCGGAAAGCATGTGGCGGTTCCGTTGCGCGAAATCGTCAAGTGCCTGTTGGTTGTGATCCACGTGCTCATGATAGACTTGTTAGCTTAGCCGGTCAAGCTAACGACATAGCAATATTTCAGCCGTCGGCGGTTGGCGATGCGCACGCAGGCGGGTTTGTGTTGTAATGCCAACATTCTGAGTGGATGACTTGACGTAACAGGGCGAAGCTGGCAAACTACGTCGGTCAGAGGAGGGTGCAATGCTAGAACAGGCGGAGGGTCGAGCGAACCCACTTGAGAGCTACGCCGGCCAGACGAAGATTGAACTTGTGAGTGATTCCCAGATTCCCTTGTATTTTCAGCTTGCACGGGTACTCCAACGATTCATCCGCGAGACAGGGATCATGCCGGGAGAGCAATTCCCGTCGGAGGAGGCAATTGGGGCTTGTTTCGGCGTGAGCCGGCCGACGGTCAACAAGGCGATACAGGAACTCCTTAGCCAGGGGTGGGTTCGTCGGATTCGAGGAAAAGGGACCTTCGTTGAAGAAGACCCGAGAGTACAGCTGAGAATGCTTAGCGACAGCATGAGCCCGGTTGAGCAGTTTTCACCGGGGGCTGTTTCATACAACATCGTAGATCGACAGATCTTGGGAGCATCTCGTGACATCGCAGGGGAGCTTAGTGTGGAGGTTGGGACGCCGATCTTGTTCATTCGGCGTCTGCGGCTCCTGAGGGAGCATCCCCTCTGTTTGTGCGATTCCTTTCTTCCTGCGGCACGGTTCCCGGGCCTTGGCGAGGCGCCGCTTGTCCGCGGGAGCCTGTATGCCACGGTTGAGGAGACCTACAACTGCCCGCTTCAGCAGTCCGTGCGCTGGGTCGAGGCGTCAGAAGTCGTGGAGAGAGAGGTTGCCGAGTTGCTTGAGATTCCTCTACTAAGCCCGATTCTTCTTCTCTCGGGTGTGACTTACGCGGTGAAGGATGATTCCCCGGTTGAGGTCATCAGGTCGCGTTTTCGCGAGGGTATCAGCCTTGTGAACACGGTGAAGCGCGATGCGCTTCGACGTAGGCCGTCCGATCAGGAGAGCCGGACCTTGCAGTCTTCTCCTCCAGTCCGAGAGCCCAGTTAGGTCTGTTGCCTCCATGGGCCGGTGCCCTCAGTGACTGCAGATGTCGGGCGGGAATCTTGTTTGGTTGACATGAGACGAAAAGGAGGAACGAATGGCGAAGAAGTACATCTTGGCTCACGACATGGGGACGGGCGGCAGCAAGGTCGTCCTCTACGATGCAGACGGCACGTTGATCGCCAAGGCATTCCACGGGTACGAGACGATCTATCCCCAACCTCGCTGGGCCGAGCAGCGCCCGGAGGATTGGTGGACGGCGATCGTTGCCGGAACTCGAACCGTGCTTTCCGAAAGCGGGATTGACCCAGGCGAAATCGCCGTCATCTCGCTCGACGGCCACGGGATGGGGAACGTCCCCGTCGACGAGAAAGGGAACCTCCTTCGTGAGAGCACGATGGTCTGGTTCGATTCTCGAAGCTCAGAACAAGCAACCCGCATGCTCGACAAGATTGGTCTTGATGCGTGGTACGAGAAGACCGGATGTGCGTTTGAACCTGCGTTCTATGCCGGGTTCAAGCTGATGTGGTATCGCGATCACGAGCCGGAGTTGTTCAAGAAGACCCACGCGTTTCTGGGGACGAAAGACTACATCGTGCTGCGGATGACGGGGAGTCAGCAGACGGATCCGTCCGACGCCGGGCTGTCCGGGTTCTACGACATTCACGAGTGGGATTACTCCGTCGAGCTCCTCAAGGCGGCCGACTTCCCGAGAGAGAAGCTTCCGGACGTCTACCCGTCCACGCACATCGCCGGAGAGCTCCTTCCCGAGGCGGCGTCGGAACTGGGAATCCCTGCTGGCGTGCCCGTCGTCGTCGGCGCCGAGGACGTGCCGTGCACCGCAGCTGGAGCTGGGGTAGTCAAGGAAGGTCGCATCTACACGTACATCGGCACGTCCGCCTGGATGTCCGTGGCAAGCGACAGGCCGCTCATTGAGGGGCCTGTTAGGGTAGCCAACTTCTGCCACATCGTTCCGGGGATGTACACGCCTCAGATGGGGCTCTATTCCGCCGGAAGCGCATACCAGTGGGTTCAGGACAACGTCTGCCTTCAGGAAGTCGCCGAGGCGAAGGCGTCGGGAGGCGATCCCTTCACGGTGATGGAGACGGTCGCCGGCAACTCCCTGCCGGGTTCAAACGGCCTTCTTTTCCTCAACACGTTCGCTGGCGGAGGTAACATCCATGCAGACAACCCGGATTTGAAGGGGGCCTATATCGGAATCGGGCCATCGCATACGAGGGCCGACCTGATCCGGTCAGTGATGGAAGGAGTCAGTCTCGACCTCGGGCTCATCTTGAACCACTTCCGCTCATTGGGGGTCGCTGCTCCGCAGATACGTCTCGTCGGCGGCGGTGGCAAGAGCTCGATCTGGCGCCAAACACTGGCCGACGTCTTCGGCGCGGAGATCATGATGACCAACATCGGACAAGAGGCTGCAGCACTCGGGGCAGCGATGATCGGCGGAGTCGGCATCGGGCTGTGGAAGGGATTCGAGATTGTCGATGACCTTACAGAGACCGTCGCGACGTCCCTTCCGAACCCGGAGAACACCGAGCGCTTTTGCACGCTTCTACCTATCTTCCGCGATGCCGTGGGAGCGATCAGCGACATCTGCAGCCGGCTTGCAGCTATCGGATAGGCCAAACACACACGCAAGCTGCATCTGGACAAGCAATCAGCGCACTGGGGGATACCAGGTCTCCCGGTGTGCTTGTTTTGTTCCGCCCCTGGATTTCCCTCCCAGGTTTGGCCAGCCGTGTTGCCTCACGTAAGAATGTACTCGAAGGACCATTCGTTGCCTCACGTAGGAATGTACTCCAAG
>CAZMYM010000039.1:0-10412 GCA_964570515.1 uncultured Thermotogae bacterium
CGGTCGCGACCGTTCCGCGGCCCTTGATCGAGAAGATGTCCTCGACCGGCATCAGGAACGGCTTGTCCTCTTCGCGATCCGGGAGCGGGATGTAGTCGTCGACCGCCTTCATCAGCTCGATGACGGACTCGGCATCGGCATGCCCTGCCTCGTCGCCGTGCTCCATTGCCTTCAAGGCGGAGCCACGGATGATCGGGATCTCGTCGCCCGGAAACTCATGCTCCGTCAGAAGCTCACGAATCTCCATCTCGATCAGGTCGATCAGCTCGGGATCGTCGACCATGTCCACCTTGTTCAAGTAAACGACCATCGCCGGCACGTTCACCTGCTTGGCCAGCAGCACGTGCTCTCGGGTCTGCGGCATCGGGCCGTCGTCGGCCGCCACAACGAGAATCGCGCCGTCCATCTGGGCGGCGCCGGTGATCATGTTCTTGATGTAGTCCGCGTGACCCGGGCAATCGATGTGCGCGTAGTGCCGATTCTCCGTCTGGTACTCGACGTGTCGCACATTGATTGTGATCCCACGTGCCTTCTCCTCCGGCGCGTTGTCGATGTCCTCGAACGCCATCGCCTGCGCCTTGCCCTGCGTCGCGAGGACTTTCGTGATCGCCGATGTCAGCGTCGTTTTCCCATGATCGATGTGTCCGATCGTGCCAATGTTCAGGTGAGGCTTGTCCCTCACAAACGCTTCCTTCGCCATCTCCTCCAACCTCCTTCACAACTATCCCGCGACGTTGTCTGATCTTCGAAAGGAGAAAACCTTCCGCCGCGGGCATGAGCCCGCGGTCGGAGTCGAACCGACGACCTCCCCCTTACCAAGGGGGTGCTCTACCTCCTGAGCTACACGGGCAATCGGAACTCCGCAACGCCGGAGTGTACCCCAAACCCAATGCCCTTCCAACTGGAGGGGGAGGGATTCGAACCCCCGTAGGCGTCCGCCAACGGATTTACAGTCCGCCCCGTTTGGCCACTTCGGTACCCCTCCGAAACAACACGGAAGAGCCAGCGGCCAGAGTCGAACTGGCAACCTACTGATTACAAATCAGTTGCTCTGCCAATTGAGCTACGCTGGCGGCTTGCCCGATCCGTGCCGGATTGTATCAACGCGCGGTTTCCCGGTCAAGAACGGCGATCGAGGGTTCGCAGGCACGTTGCAGCGCATCCCCATCAAGACCGACGCCCAGGCGACGAAAAGGAGTAATCAGTCGGTCTTTCGAGAGGGCGGGAATAGCGAAAAGCAAGACTGGCAAGGTGCTTTCGAGTCGAACTGGCAACCTGCTGATGACAGATCAGTTGCCCTGGCGATTGATCTACGGGGGCAGCTTGCCGATCCTCGCAACCAGTTCACGATGTTCGGTCCACGCCTGAGCCGGTTCAAGTCACTACTTCCAGCAAAGGCAATTGACGGCAGTTCGGCGCCACTCAGGCGGCGCCCTCTTCTTGACTTCTCATGAATGATAGGTGTAGTATTCATCGGCGCACTCCATACCACGTCTGCTCGCCGCATTCGATCCTCACTGGGGAATCCGGTTTGCCTTCATGTGCACACTGAGTGTTGCTGTTTTGCGGGCCAGAAGCTCGGAGAAGGAGATCGCGATGCGAAGGATTCAGTTGGGACTGTTGGCCATCGTTCTGCTGGTTGCGGCAAGCCTGACTGTGCTGTCTGCCAAGCCGCTGGTACGGGCGCATGGTCAGTTCTGGGGAACCCTCTATTTCGCGGGTATGCCGCTCGACCTACAAGTTGCATTCAACGTGCAGGACAGGGGCGAACCGGGTGATGATCGCGGATCGATCTCGATTCGCCTCTTCGACCAGGGATCAGGGAAGCTCGCAGGCGTAGTCCTCTCCAAGCGTGTATTCGACGTTCACCTTACGGCGGACGGTAGGGTCAGTTTCTTCGCAGAGGTCAGAGGGGCCGGAGGCGACCCCTTACCCGGTCCCCCCGTGTGGCAGTTCTGGGCCAAAGACGATGGAGCCGCGGATGAGTTCTGCATGCTCAACCCTTTCCTTGAGGTTCTAGACCGCGGCAAGATCGTCATCCGCTACTAGGCAGCGCTCGCGGGGCAGCGATCGATCAACCTCGGTCGAGTGCTGCCGGGAAGTTGAGTTCACAGTCGATCGGATTTGATGAGGCCTCTCGGCAAGCTTTCGCTGTGGGGAGCCGCGACAATTGATTGGATAAGCCACGGTGTCCGGCTGGGGTGTCTGCTCGGAATCGAGAGTCGAACGAAACCCTGCGCACAGTGAGGGTCCGGCCGGCCCGCGGCTGGCGCCGGCTCGAAGGCGGAGCGTCGCGGAGTCCGTCCTGCTTGCGGACGCCCCGCCTCGCTTGGCGTGCGCGGCGCTGCCTGGGAGTGCTCTTTTCAGGACAGGATCTCTAGCCAAACCTTGCGCGTGCGGGGCCCGTCGAATTCGCAGAAGAAGATCCCTTGCCACGTTCCCAGCGTCAGTTCTCCGTCTTCGAGCCCGACCAAAACACTCGATCCGACGATCGACGCCTTCACGTGCGCGGGCGAATTCCCTTCGAGGTGCTGCCAAGGCTGGCCCTCGGGGACGACGTGTCCGAGCGCGGCCAGGAAGTCGCCTGCGACAGCGGGATCCGCGTGCTCGTTGATCGTGATCCCTGCCGTCGTGTGAGGCGAGAAAACCATGCAGGCCTTGCCCGAGCTGCCCGCTTCAGCCGTCGCCCGTTGCACGAGCGGCGTGATGTCGAGCAGTTCTTCTTTTCTGCGGGTCTCGACGACGAGCTCAAACATCAGCTTCGCGGAGGCATTGCTCAAGCTCCTCGCGGAGCTTCTCGCGATCGTCGACACCCTGAACGCGGAGAATCGCTTCCCGCCGATCACCGTTGTTCGCTTCGCGTGCGAAAGCGAGACTGATCAGATGGACATCCTGCTCGCGCAGCGCTTCGAACACGCGATAGAGATCGTCGGAATCTTCCCGCAGCTTCACGGTCAGTCTGGTTCCCTCGAGGCCGATCCCGAGCCCTTCGGCCAGGCCGCGAAGAACCTCTGCTTGCGTGAGAACACCGACCAATCGACCGTCGTCCGACGTAACGGGGAGCAGGACGAGCCGATTCTCAAGCAGGATCAGCGCCGCCTTTTCCAGCGTGTCGCCGGGAGAGACGGCGAACTTCGCCGGATGCGCGATTCGCCCGACGGGGTCTTCCCAATCCGTGACGCCCTTCAGCGATGCGCGCGTAACGAATCCCTTGAGAACTCCATCCTCGGAGGCTACGAGCAGGAGGCCGAAGCCGTGTTCCTCCATGACCTTCCGCACGGTGGAGAGGGCGGCTGTGGGTAGAGCGGTCACCGCCCCTTGGTGCATGTACCGATCGACGTTCATTCGGCGGGCTGCGCTTGCGCGATGATCTTGTCTTGCACGTTGCCCGGGACTTGACTGTACTTGCAGAACTCCATCTGGAAGGTCGCGCGTCCCTGTGTGCGAGATTTCAGATCAAGAGCGTAGCTTTGCATCTCGATGAGTGGCACCAAGGCATGGACGATCGTCACCTTGCCGGCGGGGTCCATTCCGAGAATCCTCCCGCGACGACCGTTGAGATCGCTGATGATGTCCCCGGTGTATTCCTCCGGTACCCGTACATCGACCGTCATCACCGGCTCGAGCAGAACCGGACTTGCTTGATCGAACGCGTCACGGAACGCGTGGCGTGCCGCGAGTTTGAACGCCAGCTCGGACGAATCAACGGGATGAAAACTCCCATCGAACACGGCGACGGATACGTTCGTGACCGGGAACTTGGCGAGATTCCCCTCTTCCATCGCCTCGAGAATCCCTTTCTCTACGCCTGGGATGTACTGCCCGGGGATGGAAGCGCCCTTGATCTCGTTGAGGAACTGGTAGCCTTCGCCCTCGGTGTATGGCTCGATGCGCAACTCGACTTCTCCGAATTGGCCGCGCCCGCCGGTCTGCTTCTTGTGTCGGTACTTCGCTTCGGCCTTCTTGCGAATCGTCTCCTTGTACGGGATGCGCGGTTGATGGGTCTCCAGAGAGACGTTGTGGCGGTTCTTCAGCCGCTCGATGAACACCGACAGGTGTATGTCTCCCATTCCGTGGACAATCATCTCTTTGGTGACCGGATCGCGGCCGACGTCAATCGTCGCTTTCGTCCCCAGGACATCTCGCAGCGCCTCGCTCATCTTCTCCACATCCGCTTGGCTCTTCGGGACGATCGCCCGCGAGTAGACCGGCTTCGGGAACTCGGGCATCTCGAACGCGGCCGCGTCCTGGCTCGCCGCGATGGTCGTTCTCAGCGGGATGTCCTCGATCTTCCCGATCGCCACGAGCTGGCCCGTCTCGGCTTGAGGTACGCGTTTCTGGTTTGTCCCCTCGAGAGCGTACAGATCACGAACATCCACTCGCGATCCGGATGCCACGTCGACGAGGGCCGTCCCCTCCTTCAGCGTGCCGTCGAGGACCCGGACGTAGGTGAGTCGCCCGAGATACGGGTCGTTGGACAGGTTGAACACGACCGCGCGCGCCGGACCGCCGGCATTCCCTGCGCGTCCAGACGTGAGGCTGATGAGCATCTTCATCAGAAGGTCGAGTCCCTTTCCCTCCGTCGCCGAACTGCACAAGACGGGAACTAGCTCTCCGCTCGCGACGCCCTTGGCCAGAGTGGTCGCGAGTTCCTCGGCGGTGATCGGCTCGTCCTCGAGGAACTTCATCATCAGCTCATCGTTGATCGTCGATACTTCCTCGATCAGCTGCCCCCGGGCGCCCTCGACGGCCGCACTGAGATCCGCCGGAATGTCCTTGCTGGATTTGTCCGCGAACTGGATGGCGCGATTCCCGATGAGATCGATGATTCCCGTGAAGCTTCCTCCATCGCGGATGGGAAGCTGGATGGGAAGGAGCTTTCTTTCGAAGTGATCCTGCATGGACGCAACGGCGGAATCGAAGTTCGCGTTCTCTCGATCCATCTGGTTGACGAGAATCGCCGTCGGCCGCTTCGCCGCCCCGGTGATCTCCCAAGCTCGCTCGGTCACCACTTCGACCGCCTTCTCCGCGCCTACCACCAAGAGGGTCAGGTCCACCACGGGCACGCCTTTGTACATCTCCTCGATGAACTCGTCGCCCCCGGGCGTGTCGAGGAGCGTAACGGTAGTCCCGTCTGCGCTATATGTGCCGAGGCCCATGTCAATCGTGTGCCCGCGCTCCTTCTCCTCGTGCGAAGCGTCGAGTTCGATCTGGTCCTTCACGCCCGCCTTCTTCATCAGCGCCGCCGCGAGCGTCGTCTTACCGCAGCCGGAGTGCCCCACCAAGCAGATGCTTCTTGCTTGCCCCATATTCGGTATCCCCCTTGGATGCGAATCGAAAGGAACTCGTGCGCAGTATATCCATGCCTTTGGACGATAGCAAGACGCGGGATCGCATACTGGATAACGGTTAGCTCGCTTTTCTCGCCGCCCACAAGAACGGCTCTGAGGCACGCTGCGGGAGCCGAAACCATCGTGGCGGACACGGAAGAATCCTCCATGGAGACAAGCCTGCACGGCGTCGCTTTGGGCCGGAACAACGAGAGGCGGTGGCGGATCCTGGAACCGGATCTGCAGGTACTTGTCAGGCTAGGCTAGTTTTCCCCCGTGGCGATACGGACGGGACTCGTTGTACTCCATCTTCGCCGTTAGGGCGCCCTCGATGTTCAGGCTGTGGCCGCCGGCGAAGTCGAGGATCCGGATGATCGCATCGGCCAGCTCCTCTTCGACTTTCGAGAAGCCCGGGATCTTGTCGCTCCCTGAATCGCCGCTTCGATAGGCCTCCATCGCTTCTGCGAGCTCGGTGACCACCAGCATCAGCACCTCACCGATCGGTCGCGCCTGATCCCACCAGCCGTGCTTCACCGCCGTCTGATGAACCGCGCGCTGCAACACGTCGATCGTCTTCGATTCGCTCATTACAGTCGCCCAGCGTAGCGCGGGCCGTCCTCGGTCTCAAGGCTTGCTCTCCTGTGCCCCTGTCGCTAGGCTTTCGTGACATTCTTTTACAGATCTTCGGGAGGTCGAGATGAGAACCAAGCTCTGGTCGCTTGTCGTTGTGATTGCCGTTGTCTGCGTCGGTTGGATCGTCTCATGGGCATCGGATGGCGATGTGCTTCGCCTGGGCATCGTCACGGATGTGCATGCACACGACACGAACTCGCCGGGAGAGTCCAAGGTGATGGTCAACTACCCCGAAAGACTCACCGCCTTTGTCGATACGATGAACGCTTGGCCGGCCGATCTGACCATCGAGCTGGGCGACTTCGTCAACGGCGCGATCGTCTGGGGGGCCGACTACGGCGATCCCACACGGGTTTCGCAGATCCTCGATGACGCGCTCGCCCTCTTCGCGGCGTTGGAGTGCCCGACGCACTACGTGCTCGGCAACCACGATCTGTACGACCTGTCGAAGGACGAGTTCCTCGCCGCCGTCGGACGCGAGGAGAAGTACTACAGCTTCGATGCCGGCGGATACCATTTCGCGATTCTCGATGCGGAGTACAACGATCCCGCGGGAGATGACTACGACCATGTCTTCACGCGGGTGAAGTGCCGGATTCCCGGCCACGAACTCGACTGGCTTAAAGACGACCTCGAGCAGACCGACCTACCGACGGTCGTCTGCGTCCACCAGCCGTTCGATTCGGAGTTCGATAGCGTCGCCGGCGGGCCGCCGGTGGTCAACAACGCGGAGGTTCGTCAGCTGTTGAGTGCGTCCGGCGTGGTGATCGCCGTTTTCCAAGGACACGTTCACGACAACGTGTACGCGCAGATCGATGGGATCCACTACGTGACATTCGCGGCGATGGTCGATCACACCGATCCGACACCGCCATCGTGGGCGCAGGTTACGCTCGATCCATCGGCCAGGACGATCACCATCGACGGCGCGGGGCTTCAGGACGATCTGCAGCTGACGTATTGACCGAACGCTCGTGACGATGCACAAGGGGTCTCCATGAGAACGGCACCGGGGCGGCTTCGTACACACGCGGTTCTCGCTTGTTTCGTCTGTTGTGCGCTCGTCTTGCCCGCGTTGGCAAACGCGGGGACCGACGTCATTCGCTTCGGTCTGTTCACCGATCTGCACGCTCACGACGTCGATTCTCCGTTTGATGGGAAGTGGATGACGCACACGGAGGAGCGGCTCACGGCGTTCGTCGACGCGATGAACGGGTGGGGTCCTGATTTCGTGATCGAGCTCGGCGACTACGTCAACGGATGGGTTGTCTTTGGCGGTGACCTTGGCGATGCGGCTCGCATTCCCGGCATCCTGGCGTGGACGGAGAACCTCTACGCCGGGTTCGAAGGCCCGCGCTATCACGTGTTGGGGAATCACGACGTCTACAACCTCTCGAAGCAGGAGTACCTCGACCGCGTCTCCGTCGATGAGACCTACTACAGCTTCGACGTCGGCGCTTTCCACTTCATCGTCCTCGACCTCCAGTACGCCGAGGACGGAACCGATCTAGTGCACACGTACTCGGGCGTCGCCGGGTTCGTGCCCGAGACAGAGATCGCCTGGCTGCAACAGGATCTTGCTGCGTCCGACGGCCCGACGATCGTTTTTGTGCACCAGATGCTCGACGAGTACGTCGAGGAGTGGGGCCAAGCCCTCGTGCCGAACCAGCCCGAAGTACAAGCCATTCTCGAGGCCGACGGAGATGTGATCGCCGTCTTCCAGGGACACGATCACGACAACGCTCACAACGTCGTCGGCGGCATCCACTACGTCACGTTCGAAGCGCTCGTCGACCAGGGAACGCCTCCGTCGTGGGCATCGATTACGCTCGATCCTTCGACCGGGACGATCGCCATCGACGGCGCCGGCGCGCAGGCCGACTACGAGCTTCGATATGATCGGGACCCGTAGCGACACCCGAGTCAAGCAGGGTGCCCTAGTGCTCGAAGGAGGATGATATGATCGCCGAGTTCTCCATCCATCTGATCGGGGTGGGCGAAAGCCTGAGCGCGTCGGTCGCCGAAGCGTTCAAGATCATCGAGGTGTCGGGGGTGGCTCACGAACAACACGCGATGGGAACGAACCTTGAGGGCGACTGGGATGAAGTGATGTCCGTGATCAAGGCTTGCCGAGACCGGCTGTTGGAGCATGCAAACCGCGTCTCTCTGGCCATCAAGATCGACGATCGGAAGGGCACGACGGACCGATTGGCGCACAAGGTTGCCTCCGCCAAGGCGAAGATGTAGGGACAATCGGCAAACGATAAGGCGCCCTCGCTTGCTGAACAGGCTCCGAAAGCAGTAGATTCTGCACATGGATTCCTGGCTGCGTGAGCTTCCCAAGATCGAGCTTCACGTGCACCTCGACGGCTCTCTTCGGCCGGAGACGGTACGGAAACTCGCGAAGCGATTGCCTTCCGATCTGCGTTTCCCGCGAGGATTCGACCCGTGCAAGGCAGTGGTTCCACCGAAGCGAGGAACCCTCGAGGACTACCTCAAAACGTTCGACGTCACCGTCCGCCTGCTGCAAGATGAGCGAGCGCTCGAACGGGTCGCGTACGAGCTGTGCGAGGACGCCGCACGTGAGAACGTGATCTACATCGAGATTCGCTTCGCCCCGCTATTGCACACCGAGACGGGCCTGAAGCCTCGTGACGTCGCCGCCGCAGTCTTGTCCGGGATGCGTCGAGCGGAGGCCGTCTACCCGATACGAACGGGACTGATCCTGACGGCGTTGAAACAGGAATCGACGGAGCGCTCGATGGAGGTCGCTCAGCTTGCGGCGCAGTTTGCGGGCAAGGGTGTCGTGGCGTTCGATCTGGCGGGGCCGGAGCACTTCCACCCCCCACGCATCCATCGGGCGGCCGTCGGCTTCGTCCACGCCGCCGGAGTCCACCTCACCCTCCACGCAGGAGAGGCCTGCTGCCCGGAGCAGATCAAAGAGGCCGTCGATCTCGGCGCGGAGCGCATCGGCCACGGCGTGCACCTGTTCCAGGATCCCGCCACGGAAGCGCGTGTGAAGGAACTCCGGATTCCGCTCGAGATCTGCCCGACGAGCAACCTTCAGACCTCAAGCTTCATCGAGTCCTACGCCGACCATCCGCTGAAGCGCTACGTGGATCTGGGAATCCCCATCAGCATCAACACCGACAATCGGCTGATGTCGCAGATCGATCTCACCCACGAATTCGAGTCGATCGTGGCAGCGTTCTCGTTCGATCGAGACGTGGTCCGCACGATCCTCCTCGACAGCGCCAACGCCGCCTTCTGCTCGGAGGACGTCAAGGATTCACTGCGGGAACAGGTCGCTGCGGCCTTCTCGATCTAGCCGGTTGAGGAGCGTGTGCCGCAGCGCGTGATCGAGGTTTTCAGTGCTGATCCGGAGCGAGCGGTAACACGTCCCAGCGTGGCGAACACTCAGCGGTGAAGGATTCGACCTCGACTGTCGCGTGGAAGATCCGGGGCATGAATGCCTCCGCCCGAACCTGGAACGCCGCCCGCTCGCCGGGGTCGAGATCGCCGATCTCGATTCGCCCGTCGGTGAGACGGACGCCGTCCGCATCGTAGAACTTCGCGTGGATGATGACTTCGTCCAGCCGCTCTGTGAACCGGTTCTCAACGATCCCCGAGACTGTCGGCGGGTAGCCGAGCGTCAGTTGCCACGTCGAGTGCACGAACGCCGCCATCGCGACCGGGACGTCCTTGGTGATTGTTCCCGAGACGCCACGGCTGTCCGTGACGGTCAGCGTCACGCGGTGCGTCCGCTCCTCGTCGAAGCGATGGACGACGTCCCAGTACGACTCCGCCGGGGGCGAGTTGTCGTCGAACTCCCACAGGAGTCGATCGATCGATGCTCGGGGGGCCGTCGTCGACGTCGAAGTGAACCAGTAGTCTAGTCGTCCCTGGGCCCCATCGGGGCACCAAGTGAAGTCGGCGATCGGCCGCTCGACTGGACCCAAACAGGCGGCCAGACACAGAAGGACCAGTGGGAGAGCGAGCGCCAGCGCGGGCCGGATGATCCTCGCGCGCTTCATTCGAACATCCGCTCCTCGTCGAACTCGCTCCACCCGAATCGCCTCAGATCGATCCGGCCTCGCTCGTCGAACACGACGCCTTCGGGCTCCAGGCGTGCAACCTGCTCGCCGCCGATGCTCGATTCGCCCTTGGCGTTGACCACCCGATGCCAAGGAATCTCCGGCCGAGGTCGTCCGCGCCCGAGCGCCGCCATCGCGTAGCCGACTTGACGCGCGCCCTTCGGGATCCCGGCCAGCCGCGCGATCTGCCCGTACGTCGCCACTTGCCCGGCGGGGATCTTCTGGGTCACCTCGTAGATCTGCTCGTAGAGACTGCTCGCCATCAGCCATCACCTCTCAGGCAACGAACGAAGCCTACTCCGTCGTCGCGGAATCGACAAGAGGGTGAGCCGATGCCGTTTCGCCCGCGTCTCGT
>CAZMYM010000040.1:0-9008 GCA_964570515.1 uncultured Thermotogae bacterium
ATGACTCCATCCTCTCAAGAAAAACAGTCTCCGGAAAACCCGGGGCGGTTCACTCCTTCATCGTATAGCCATGCTGTCTGTAGGCTTGAGATATGGATTCGGGATCTACCTTGCCGCAGAAGATCTCCTCCAGGCTTGGCCGATCCGCGAGGCGTTGGACACGTGGGATCTCTTTCAGCCCGCGTTCGATTTGGGGAAGAGTCACGATGAACTCGTCGCTCCCAAGATAGATCTGCCCGCGAAGGTTGTTCCAGATGGGGATGCCACGGCCTGCAGATACGAAGCGACGATAGGCTCTCTGAGCCTGGCTTCGCGTAGGACCGAACTGAGAGAGGACCCATTCCACGGTCAGGAACTCGGGAGGTTCAACGCCCCCCAACGTAGCGCGATAGCTGCTCCACTTCCAGTCCTTGGCACTTCGAACCATTCTTGCACGCACGGGGTTCAGCACAACGTATCGAGAGAGTTCGAGCAGGTATGAGTCTCTCTCAACGAGGATCGCTTTGAAACGGCCCTGGAAGAGATGTCCTCGCCGCTTGTGATGCCGATTGAATGCCTGTGTGTACACCCCGTTCAGCTGGCGCATGCCACGGGATAGGATTGGATCGACCGTCTCGACCAGCAGATGTGTAGTGTGGCAACGCTCAGCGTTGCTTGGGCGAACTGCGTTCGCCTATCCGCGCAGGCAGTAGGCGTGACACAACCAGTTGAACCGGTCGACGACCTGATGAACGGTCTGCAAGAACGCCTCGCGATCGGCGTCATCAACAAACGTTCCCTGCCCAGCATTTCCGCGACTGGTTAAGTGATAGAGGGCACCCGGGTACTCAATCCGCAACGGTCGGGCCATGACGGCAGTCGAGCGCATACCGGTGCTGGACTGCAAGACTTGACCCCGCATCCCTCCGATGCCTACGCATCCGCCCCAAACGATGCGTCACTCCACATTGGTGCCTCAAAGTAGCGCTTTGTCCAATCGAGATACAGCTCCTTCGCTGTGTCCGGGCCGTCATGAAGGTCAACACACATTCCAATCGCCTTCATCAGAGTACAGATGCATCCTGCAACAACGACGAGAAGCATCTGCACATGTTTTCGTTGGTATTCTTCGAGTTCAGAAGATGCCGGTTGGCCGATCGGGGCGCGTCCAGACCGCCCCATCGCCAGCAGGGCGCCGTAGTATGTTGAGTGGACGACCTCCGAGGCATCTACAAACACAGCATCGATAGCCAGCTTGATCATTCTGATCAGCTGGCTGCCAAAGACACCTTCGGCAGTCTGAAGCCGGCGTTCCAACGTGTACCCAGACCAGCTATTCATCTCGCGGCCTTTCTTTGCCGTGAATTCGTCTATTGCGTCTTCGAGGAGCGAGCCCTTTCTGACCTCTAGCTTCAGGTCAGAGCTACAGCCGAGATGATCTCTCAGGAGCTGAAGTTGCCTGTTGATCCCACGGAAGGACTTCTGTGCCCAATAGCGAAGGGCCCTCTCAGCAACGGGCGTACCCTCAGCGTAGACATACAGAACGTTGACGACACCCTCGATAATGCACCTGGCAATCGAATAGCTGTCGCGCAGTCTTCGATCCTGTGCAAGCAAGATGAGGGTCTCGCACGATTCCCCGATAGCCCAAACGAGTGGGAAGGCGACTCCGTGAACTACCCCGGTTTGGCGAGTCACCTGAAGGCGGGTAGCACGTAGGAAGCGAAGCTGAGCATCCAGAAGCTGCGCAAGATCCTCAGTCGCTTCGTCCGTGCCAAATGCCGGCGTGTCCGTGGTGCTCACTGCATGTCCCTGTCCTCACCATCGAGGCTGTTAGGCTGATGGCATGGTACCTCCGAGTACAACAGGTGTCGACTACCCAGGGGGGGGGGGAGGAAACATGCTAGAAGCTCGACTGAGAAACCGGGAAGGTGGTGCGGGATGCAACTGCTCGCTGTTGAGCACCATGCCAATGACTACTGGCTTCCCAGTCTCCGGAAGGTTGAAGTGACGGCCCGGGTACTATCACATCTGTCAGACACCTGGCAGATGTGATATCATCCATCCGCAATGCCAATCAAGCGTCTAGTCGAGACGAAGAAGCCTCGCTCTGTAGTCTGGCCGCTTTCCTCAACGGGAAAGCAGCTTGATGAGAAGGGCTACTGCGCGGCAGTAGCTTGCGAGAAGCTGACGATACAGGGCTTCTCGTGTTCCGCTGGAAGGTTTATCTGATGGCGTTTAGGCGACTCAGCGAATCCAACAACCGCCCCCGCATTGTCATCTGGCCGCTTCGCTGTGCGAAGCAGCTAGCGGGAAGCTGCGTAGTCCGGCTTCCCGAAGAGGTGGTGTCTAGTGCCGTTTCAGAGATTGGGTGAGGTGAACCGGCCTAGACATGTGGTAGATGAGATCCTCTCTTCTGTCCAGGACGGGTCGCTCACTGCGGGAGAACGCCTGCCCTCGGAGGCGAAGCTGGCGGAGCTGACGGGCGTGGGGCGGACGTCGGTGCGCGAGGCGCTGGCGGCGCTGCGATTGATGGGGGTTGTTGAGACGCGGGTCGGCGACGGCAGCTATGTGAAAGCTGCCGTCGGCGGGAGCGCGATTCCTGAGGGAATCGCGGACGAGATTGCTGCTGCAATCTCGGCGTCGGAAGAGGCGCTGCAGCTGCAGGAGGCGCGGGCGGTGTTCGAGTGCGGGCTTGTGCGTCTGGCGGTGGCCCGGTGGTCTCCAGAGAAGGCGGAGGGGTTCGAAGGTCTCCTGTCCGACATGTCCGATGCGGCCGAACGAGAGTGTTATGAGGATTACATTCGCCTCCATCGCGACTTCCACTTGACGCTTGCGCAGGCGACGGACAACGCGATCGTCGAGCAGACCGAGCAGAGTTTCCTCGAGTTCATGGATCACGAAGGTTGGCAGGACATGGAGAGGCAGTTTCTGCTGCCGGATCGCGGCGACCTTCTTCGGGCGTCTCTCAACGAACACCTTGCGATCATCGAGGCCGTTGCCAAAGGCGACGTAGCGAAGGCCTCCGATGCGATGCACAATCACTTCACAAGACACGAAGGTGGGGATTCGTAGTGCCTGAACGGGAGTTCAACCTTCTCGGTCGCGACTACCCTCGCTCTGACTCCGTGGCCCGCGTGACGGGCCGGGAGGTCTATACCGTTGATGTCTCGCTGCCGCGGATGCTGCATGGGCGGATTCTGGGGAGCCCGTACGCGCACGCGATCGTGAAGTCGATCGACACTTCCGAGGCGGAGGCGATGGGGGCGACGGTGCTGACGTTCGCCGACGTGCCGAAGGTCCGCTACAACGAGCGAATCATCACGATCCCGCCGGTCCTCCACAAGGATCATACGGTGCTTGCCGACAAGGTTCGGCGGATGGGCGAGGCGGTCGCCGCAGTGGCAGCCGAGAGCGAAGAGCTTGCCGAACGCGCCGTTCGCGCCATCCAGGTGGAATACGAGGTGCTGCCTGCCGTGATCGACGCCCACGAAGCGATGAAGCGCGGGGCACCGGCGATCTACGACACCGTGATGTGGGGCGAAAACGAGATCCCGATCGAGAACAACGTTGCCTGCGCACGAGAAGTCGACGAAGGAGACTTCTCGCGGGCCTTGGACGAAGCCGATGTTGTCGTCCAAGGCCATTTCACCCTTCCCAAGGTTTACCACGCCCAGATGGAGACAAAGTCGTGCGTGGTGCGCCCGGAGCCGGACGGCGGGCTCACGGTCTGGCCGACGACGCAGTCGATCCACAATGTCCGTATCCTGCTCGGCGAGATCTTCAACATCCCGCTCTCCAAGATCGACGTTCGGCGCGTCCCGATCGGCGGGACGTTCGGTTCGAGTATCCAGATGAACTCGCCGATCCCCATCTGCGCCGCGCTGGCGCTGAAGGCCGGACGGCCGGTGAAGCTCTCGTATACCCGCGAAGAGGACGCCCACGATCACACGCGCTACGGCTGCACGATCGACCTCAAGTTGGCCGCGAAGCGCGATGGCACACTGACAGGCGCCGACATGACCCTCGTCGCCGACATCGGCGCGCACAACATCCAGGCCTACTCGTTCCTCGGCGTCTCGATCGGCTGGCTCGTCTCGCTCTACAAGATCCCGAACATCCGCTACCGCGGAACGGCCGTCTACACGAACAAGGCGCTGTCGTGCGCGATGCAGGGGTTCGGCAACCCGCAGGTGACCTTCGCCGTGGAACAGCTGATCGACGAGCTGTCCGAGAAGCTCGGGATTGATCCGATCGAGCTGCGGATGAAGAACTACGTCGGTCTTGGCGACACGTTCTGGGGCCAAGGTCCACAGGTGAAGTCGATCGTGCGGTCGGACGGTGTGCCCGAATTGATGCGCAGAGGTGCGGAACTCATCAACTGGCCCAGACGTTTGGCGAAGCCAAACTCTGAGCAACTCCGGTACCGAACCGGCATCGGAGTTGCCCGAGGTTTTCATACCAGTAGCGCAGGCGCGCCGCAGCCGGGGGACGTGATCGACTTCTCCGGGGCGCTGGTCAAGGTGAACGTCGACGGCTCGGTCGACGTCGTCACGGCGCTGATGGATCACGGTGGCGGGACCCACGAGGCGATCGCCAAGCTGGTTGCTGAGGCCCTTTGCGTGCCGTTCGACAAGGTGAACGTCGTGCCGGTCGGCACGCAGACGACGGTCTACGACTGTGTCACCCACGCGACACGCGGCGTCTACGCCGGAGGCGGAGCGGCGGTGAAGGCCGCGACCTCACTGAAGACCGAGATCCTCGAGACGGCCGCCCATTACCTCAACATCCATGCAGACGCGCTCGAACTGCGCCTCGACAGCGAGCGAGGCCAATGCGTGATTCACGCACCCGCGATTCCCGATCGCACGATCACGCTTGAGGAGCTGGCGAAGAGGTGCTGGATGGAGAGCTGGAAGACGCTGGCCGCGGTCGAATCCTATCGTCCGACCAACTGCCCGCCGGCCTACGTCGCCGTTTTCCTTGAGGTCGAGGTCGACACGTGGACCGGACAGGTGTCGACGAAACGGGCGGTGATGGGTTCCGACTGCGGGACGGTCGTCAACCCGGCGATGGCCGTCGGGCAGCTCGAAGGCGGTCTGTCCAAGGGCGCAGGCTACGCGCTCTACGAAGGCTGTGACTGGGACAAGGATGGGCAGCTGGCGTCCGGAGGCTACTGGCTCGACGCCAAGATCGCGTCGATGGGCGAGAGCCCGAAGGTCGAGGATCTGACCTGTTTCTTCGCCGACACGTACGAGCCGACCGGGCCGTTCGGTGCGAAGGGGATCGGCGAGGCGGCGATGAACCCGGTTGCCGCCGCCTACGCCAACGCGATCGCCAACGCGATCGGCGTGCGGTTCTATGAGCTACCGATAACGCCTGAACGGGTGCTCGCTGCGCTCGAGGGGGGTGAGCGCCGATGAGCGAGCATCGACACCACACAAACAGTCACATCCTCGTTCATCGGTTCGAGTACATCCGGCCCGCTTCGCTTGCTGATGCTGTCGCCGCGTTTGCCGAGCATGGCGAAAACGCCTGCGCACTGGCGGGTGGCACGAACCTGATCGTCGACATGAAGCTGGAACGGGTCGCGCCCGACGTCGTGATCGACATCTCGGGACTCTCCGAACTCGTCGGCATCCGTGAGGAGGCGGGGACGATCCGGATTGGCGCGCTGACGACGATTCGCGCGCTCGCGACGTCGGCCCTCCTCTGGGAGAAGGCGACGGCCCTGGCTGAAGCGGCGGCCGCCTTTGGCTCAACGCAGATCGCCATGCGCGGGACGATTGGCGGGAACATCTGCAATGGCTCGCCTGCCTCGGACACGGTGCCCGCGCTCCTCGCCCTTGAGGCGGAGGCCGTCCTTGTCGGGCCGGACGGGGAACGGACGGTGGCCGTTGGCGATCTGCTCAACAGCCCCGGGAGGACGCGCGTGCGGACGGGCGAGATCCTGAAGGAGGTTCGTGTCTCGGCGGCCGGGAGTCAGACGTCGTCGGCCTTCCTGAAGCTGTCTCGGGTTCGCGCCGATCTCTCCAAGGTCTCGGTGGCTGTGCGGATCGTGCGCGAGGGAGACGCAGTCCGGACGGCCCGGATCGAGCTCGGGTCGGTCGGGCCGACGGTGGTCCGCGCGCGGAAGGCAGAAGCCGCCGTGGCGGCATTGCCGCCACTTACGGGCGAACGGCAGCTGAGCGAGGAGCTTCTGGAAGCCGTTCGCCTGGTCGGTGACGAGATCCAGCCCATCGATGACATTCGCTCGACCGCCGACTACCGACGTCGCGTCGCGGTCGCGCTCACGCACGACTGCTTGCTTGCAAGCTGGGAACGAACTGCCACTGAAGTGGCAGTTGTTCCTCGGGGAAACCCGACTCCTCGGTCAGTTTCCCCGGTTCACGAGCTGCTCGAAGTTGGGAAGGATGAGAAGGCGCGGATCTCGCTGACGGTGAACGGTACACGGCATGAGCTGGACGTGTCGCCCAACGAGCTACTCCTGAATGTGCTGCGCGAGCGGCTGGAACTGACGGGAACGAAGTATGGCTGCGGGCTCGGCGAGTGCGGCGCATGCACGGTCTGGCTGAACGGCGAGCCGGTCCTCGGCTGCCTCGTCCTCGCCGTCAGTGCTGATGGCGGCGACGTGCGCACGATCGAAGGACTCGCCGCGCCGGACGGGACGCTCGATCCACTCCAGAAGGCCTTTATTGAGGAGAACGCGTTCCAATGCGGCTACTGCACGCCCGGGATGCTGATGATGACGAAGAAGCTGCTCGAAGAGATCCCGGAGCCGACCGAGGACGAGGTCCGCGACTACCTAAAGGGCAATCGGTGCCGGTGTACTGGGTACAGCTCGATTGTCCGCGCGGTCCAGCGGGCCGCGGACAACCGAGCGTACCTAGGGCCGAAGCCTCCTGCGGAGTCTTCGACGGTGGGCGACGAAGAGGGCGTCTCATGACTCTTCCAAGGTTTGAGCTGTTGAAACCGGCAACTCTCGCAGAGGCTCTCGGTGTGTTGTCAACGACGGCCGGCGCCCAGCCTTTGGCAGGCGGGACGAATCTGATTGTCGATATGCGAAGCAGGAAGCTTCAACCGTCGACGCTTGTCGACATCGGCGGGCTCCAAGAGCTCTGTTGCATCCGCGAGAAGGACGGGCATCTTCTGATCGGCGGAGCGGTGACGATCGCTGAGCTGCTCGACGATCCGATGATCGCGCGGCACGCGCCGATCCTGCAGCAGATGGCGCGTTCGTTCGCCAACACGCTGATCCGGAATCGGGCGACGGTCGGCGGGAACCTCGTCAACGCCGCCCCTTGCTCCGACACCGCGCCCGCGCTCCTCGTCCTCGATGCCAAGGTCGAACTGGCGAGCAGCTCAGGCACGCGTCGACTGCCGCTCGACGAGTTCCTCGTCGGGGCCTTCGAGACGAAGCGACAGCCGGATGAACTGCTGGCGTGCGTGCGCGTGCCGATTCCGCCTGAGGGTGCGCGAATGGCGTTCGAGAAGATGGGGCTGAGGAAGATCTCGTGCATGGCCAAGGTCGACGTGGCTGTCCGCGTCGATACCGGCGATACGGGTTCCGTGACGAATGCGCAGGTCGCCGTTGGGGCTGCTTCCGCTGTGGCTCTCCGGGTGCTCAAAGCAGAGAACGCGCTCGTTGAGAGTGGACTCTCGACCGAAGCGATTACTCAAGCATCCGACTTCGCAGCAGAAGCGGCAGATCCAAGGGCCGGATCGGAATACAAGCGGCAGGTGGTGCGCGGGATGACGCGACGCGTTTTGGAGTCGTTGTGTGAGGAGGCGCGAAGTGAGTAGCCGAATCGTCCGACTAACGATCAACGGCCGGTTGCACGAGGCATCCCTCCCGCCAAACACAACGCTCCTGACGGCCCTTCGCGATCTCGGCTATACCGACGTCAAGAACGGTTGCGAGATCGGCGAGTGCGGCGCCTGCGCCGTCTTCCTCAATGGCGAGGCGGTGAACAGCTGCATGGTCCTCGCACAGCAGGCCGACGGGGCCGAGATCGTGACGAACGCGGGTCTCGGGACGATGAAGGATCCGCATCCGATCCAAGAGGCGTTCGCCGACGCGGGCGCGATCCAGTGCGGTTTCTGCACGCCGGGGATGGTTGTCTCGACGAAGGCACTCCTCGACCGAAACCCCGATCCAACCGAGGCCGAGATTCGCGAGGCGCTGTCCGGCAACCTGTGCCGGTGCACCGGATACGGTCAGATCGTGTCGGCGGTCCGCTTGGCCGCGGACCGCCTTACAGGAAAACGCCAGGGCGTTCTCCCGGATGGTGACGAGACGGGAGGGGGTGAGGCGTAATGGACAACGTCCAGCCGAAACCGCTGCCTGAGGTGAATCTTCCGGAGCTCAGGCAGGTGGGGAAGCCCCTTCGACGGGTCGATGCGCTGGGGAAGGCCGTCGGGGCGACGGTCTATGCGGCCGACTTCACGATGCCGAACATGCTTCACGCCAAGGTCCTCCGGAGCACACGCCCGTCCGCTCGAATCACGAGACTCGACGTCTCGAGAGCGCGTGAGTTGCCGGGCGTCGCCTGCATCCTGACCGGCGAGGACGCCAAGGGCGCCAAGCTGAACACGGATCTCCCCGGCCAAACCGGGCGAGAGACTCGCGCCGGCTCCGACGCGCCGGTCCTGGCCCTGGACGTCGTCCGCTACGTCGGCGAACCGATTGCGCTCGTTGCAGCGGAGACGGTCGAACTTGCGGAACAAGCGCTCACCCTGATCGAGATCGAATACGAGGACCTGCCGGGAGTGTTCACGCCGGAGAAGGCGATGAAACCTGGGGCGCCGATCTTGTTTGAACCGGACAACGTCGTCAGTCGATACGCGATTCGGAAGGGCGATTTCGAGAAGGGGATGGCCAACGCCGATCTCGTCGTCGAGAGCACGTTCAAGATGCCGTTCGTCGAGCACGCCTACCTCGAGCCGGACGGCGGCGTCGCCTGGGTTGACGAGCAGGGCGTGATCAACATCCGCGTCTGCACCCAGGTGATCGAGCACTTCCGCTCGAT
>CAZMYM010000041.1:0-5404 GCA_964570515.1 uncultured Thermotogae bacterium
ACGGATACGCGGTTCGTTCGGCGCTCGGAAAGACGATCCTATCCACCGCCTCGTCTGTGAGGGACGCTCCGGGAGCGAAGGACCGGAGCTTTTTCACTTCCTGCGCGATTCCAAGGAGGCTCCCGCCGTTCCGGAAGATGAGCCGCCGGACCGCCTCAGGTGACGCTTCGATCTCCTCGACTGCCAGGATCTCGCGGACGGCCTTTGCCACGCCCTGGCCTCGCGGTGCGGGGAGCGACACGACGGCGTCTTTCGCCTTGCAGGCCTTCAAGATTGGGCTGGTTCCCTTCAACTCCGTTGCAGTGAGGGTGACGAAGGTTCCGACGGAGATCTCTCCGGCAATCGCTGGGATCAGGGCCTTGGCCGCCTTGATCCGCTCAACTTGGCGAACGACGAAGTGACGTCCGAGAGCAAACAGAGATGAGGAGCGAAGTTCCATCTCGAACGACGCCGGATTGATCTCGTCGCCGAACAGCACGTGGCGCTCGCACTCTGGATCGGCGGCCTGTAGCGCCGTTTCCCGTTCATGTAGCGCGCGTTCGCAACGAAATGAGTCTCCGACCAGCAGGATCATCTGGAGTTCGCTCATGACCATCTCCCCGCCATGGGTTTCTCGGACATGGTAGTGAGCCTGCCGGCGGCGATCAACGATGGCCGCCGGCAGGGTGGAGAACGCCTCCGGCGTTCTCCGGTTGGTGACGCTGTCAAGGGTCGGTCGTCTCGCGCCGGATGTGGTGCAGGGCTCGTCAGCGGCGATCAGAAGCCCCCGCAGGTTGCTCGGAGAACGCTGAAAGCGTTCTCTCTCCGGTTGACCGCGGCAGTGGGGGCCTTCATTCGCTAGCAGGGCGTGGCGGCGGCCTCTAGGCGGTCGGTTCCCGTCGCGGAGTTCGCTTCGCCGGATCGCGACGCATCGACAGGCCGATCCGCTTTCGCTCGATGTCGACCTCGACGACGGTGACGGACACCCGCTGGCCGACCCGGACGACGGACGATGGATGCTCGACGTAGCGATCGGCGAGCTGACTGACGTGCACGAGCCCGTCCTGGTGAACGCCGATGTCGACGAACGCGCCGAAGTCGACGACGTTGGTCACGATCCCCGGAAGCTTCATTCCGGCGGCGAGATCCTCGATCTTCCCCACGTCCTCGGAGAAGGAGAATGTCTCGAACGTCTCCCGCGGGTCACGCCCCGGTTTGGCGAGCTCGGCGAGGATGTCGGTCAGCGTCGGGAGCCCGACTTCGTCTGTGACGTACCGTTGCAGGTCGATCTGGTTGCGGAACTCCTCATCGCGCATCAGATCGGCGACGGCGCACCCGAGGTCGGCCGCCATCACGCGGACGATGCCGTAGCTCTCCGGGTGGACGGCGCTCGCATCGAGTGGGTCGTCCCCGTCCCGAATCCGGAGGAACCCGGCCGCTTGCTCGTACGCCTTCGGGCCGAGCCGGGGCACCTTCTTCAGCTCGCGACGACTGCGGAATGGGCCGTGTTCGTCTCGATAGGTGACGACGTTCGCGGCCAGGCTCGGGCCGAGCCCGGAGACGTGCGACAGGAGCGGGACGCTCGCCGTGTTCGCCTCGACCCCGACTGCGTTGACGCAGTGTTCGACGACGTCGTCCAGCGCTCCGCGGAGTAGGGCTGGATCGACGTCGTGTTGGTATTGGCCGACACCGATCGACTTCGGGTCGATCTTCACCAGCTCGGCGAGCGGATCCATCAGCCGGCGTCCGATCGAGACGGCGCCGCGGACCGTGATGTCCTGATCTGGAAGCTCACGTCGCGCGATCTCCGATGCGGAGTAGATCGACGCGCCGGACTCGTTGACCAAGACCACGGGGACGTTCTTGGCAAGTTCGAGGGTCCGCACGAGCACCTCGGTTTCCCTGCTGGCGGTTCCGTTGCCGATCGCGATCGCCTCGACCGCATAGGTACGGACGAGGTCGGCGATCGTCTGGCCGGCGAGCGCTCGCTCGTGCTCCGAGCCGGCGATCTGGATGACGGTTTGCGTCAGGAGTTGTCCCTGCGCGTCGAGGCAGACGACCTTGCAGCCGGTTCGGAATCCCGGATCGATCGCCAGGACGCGCTTCTGCCCGAGTGGTGGAGCCATCAACAGCTCCTGGAGGTTGGCGGCGAAGACCCTGGCCGCCTCCTCATCCGCGCGCTCCTTCAGCCGAGCGCGGAACTCGTTTTCGATCGACGGGGCCATCAGGCGTTTGTAGCCGTCCTCGACGGCCTCCGCGACCTGATCGGCGGCTGGGTTCGAACCGCGGACGAACCAATGCTTCAGCATGGAGATCGCGGTCTCTTCGTCGGGACGGGCCGAAAGGCGCAGCACCCCCTCGCGCTCGGCGCGGAGGATCGCGTGGATCCGGTGTCCGGGCGCCTTGGCCAGCGGCTCCTCCCACTCGAAGTAGTCGCGATACGTCGCCCCGTCTTCTCGCTTCTCTTCGACGACGCGGGTCCGTAGGACGCCGTACTTCTCGAACAGCACCCGGATCTCCCCACGGGCCTGGGCCGACTCGTTGACCGTCTCGGCGAGGATGTCACGCGCGCCCGTGAGCGCTGCGTCGACGTCATCGACCCCCATCTCCGGATCGACAAAGCCTTGAGCCTCGCCAAACGGATCGGTCGACGGGTCCTGCGTGAACAGGAGGTCCGCCAGCGGCTCGAGGCCCCGCTCGCGGGCGATCATCGCCCTGGTTCGTCGCTTCGGCCGATACGGAAGATACAGGTCCTCGAGTTCCGTCATCGTCTCGGCTCCGCCGATGGCTGCCGCTAGCTCGTCGGTGAGAAGCTCGCGCTCGATCAGCGAGGCGAGGATCGCGGCCCTCCGATCGCAAAGCGCTCGGAGGGCTGCAAGGCGATCGCGGATCGAGCCGATCGCGACCTCGTCGAGCGAGCCGGTTCGCTCTTTCCGATAGCGGGCAATGAACGGAACCGTCGCCCCGTCGTCGAGCAGCGTTGCCGTCGCCTCCACTTGGCGAGGTGAGAGTGCAAGCTCGGTGGCGATCCGTACCTGGTACTCGTTTGACATCCGTCGATCCTCCTCGTGAAGTCGCCAGACCCTACGGGGACGGACTCCTCGCGTCAAGGGATTTGCACTTGCCCAATGCCATGTGGGCGGACGCCGATCGTCAGTTGTTTTGGATTCGGGGCGAAAACTTGCCGTCTGAATGCCACCACACCGAGCGACGAGCTACATCGCCCCCTGTTGCAGTGCAGTCAGAACAGTTTCCCGCGTGAGAAGCGTCCGCTCCTCAGGGCTCTCCAGGAAGGGCCCCACGTCCTCGGCCACCTTCGCGAGGTCTACTTCATCAAGGCGGCGCTCAATGACCGCTCTCCAGCCTTCGGCTGTGATCTGCGCACCACGCCATTGCGTCTGCGTCAAGGCGTTGCTCAGCAACGCGATGTTGGGAACCGTCGGTTCCGTCCGGGAGAGGTACCACAGCAGATCGTAGACGTCGCGCCCCTTCGTGTAGGGTCTTGCGAGGAGTGCGTGAAGCTTGCCGGCCATCAACGAAGGGAGGTCGTGGTGCTGAAGGGCCACGAGGAAGTGCCGATTGACCACGGTCGTTTGCAGGGTCGCTCCGGCCGGCGGCTCGGTGTCGATTTCGATCTTGATCGATAGCTTCTCCGTGAGATGAGGACTCAGTTCCGCTTCGTGCAACAACCCCGGAAACCGAACAAACGCAGAGTGCACCGGATCGACCTCACGCGGATGCATCGTGACGTCGAATCCCGCCTTGGTTAGATCCGATTCGGTTCGATCGAGGAGCCGCTGGAAGCGGTACCCCGTCGGCCGCTCCAACGAGAAGTCAAGGTCCTCGGAATACCGACGCAGCCCGTACAGGAATCGAAGTGCCGTTCCACCGACGAACGCGAGCTGTTCAAACGCTCGTCCCGCCTGCAGGGAGAAGAGCACGTGTGCCTGCAGGTACTCGCGCAGGACGTTCCCTTTCGCTTCCGGGGGCGCCTGGCGAACCAGCTGCAGTGCTCGTTCTTTCATGTCAATCCATACTCCCGTAAGAACTCATCCTGGTGACTCAGAAGACGTGTTGCGGTCTTCCGGAGTTTCTCGACGCCCGTTCGCTGGGCGAACGCGCGCAGGCGATCTGGATCCAGAGTATCCAGGTTCTGAAACCGCATCTCCCGGATTTCCGCGAGCGTGGCGACGCCGCGCCGGAAGTAGAACAGATCGAGGATCGCCTTCTCCGGGAACGCGATGATGCATTCAAGCTGTTGGTGAGTAACGGCTTTGTACCCCCAGAACAGCCGCCGGTGGATGTGCCGATACCGGAACGTCCCCAAAGCGGTCTCAACCACACGGGGACGGGCCGTCGTTGTGGACGTTACAACAGCGGCCGTCTCGGGGATCAAGCCGTACCAGCCGAGAGCTCGCTCGAAGCTGACGTAGGACGGATACACCAGGCGATTGGCCACGTACTCGAGGGGCGGCTCGACCTTCCGATACGGGGGCGCGAGGACGTACTTGCCCCGAGCCAGTTTGATGAGCCGACCCGCTTTCACCCAACGACTCAACTGGGCCTGGATGGCCTGCGGATTGGCTTCTCCCGCGTAGACCATCGGCGGCTCGATAAGCGGCCAGTCGCCGAAGCGTTGCAGGAAGGCATCCCACTTCATGGCAGAAGAATAACATTTTTGTTATTCTTCTGCAACGATCGCGAGGCATGCGGGTGAGCAGGTTGACTACACAGCCAAGATGAGAAACGCGGCCTTGAAGGAACTCGGGCCCGGCAGGATCGGCGGCGACACGAAGTGAGTGGTATGAACGGATCTGATAATACGCGTGGCGCTATGACCGAATTGGGCCGGTTTCGTTAACAAGCGAGGTCTGATTCAGAAGCGCGAAGGTGGTGTGGCAAACGTGCGCCAAAGGCGCACTGCACGTTTCGTGAAGTCGGAGTGAGACATACGAGCGGCGAGTTCGGTTATCGGATCAGGCGACTGAGACAAGGTGCGCGTGCCCGGAATTCCTAGTGCTGGATTGCAGGACGTAGGTGAGTTCATCATCCTGTCGTCTGGAACTCCATCTTGCTTGCTTCGCTAACCCGCTGCGAAGCATCCAAGACCTCGAATGACACGAGATTCCCTCGATCATCGTAATCAATGATCACGCCCGGCTTGTCTTCGTCGCTCTCCGTCACGCGGACGCCGTCCCGAAGGATGACCGTCAGCGTGTCGGTTTGACGATCGTAAGTTGCCTTCATGCTTCGTCCCTCCAGTACTTCTCAATCTTGCTCGTTCGGTAGGCCGTCACGACCTCCGGCGGTACACGATCGATGTCAACGAACACGCGGACCAAGTAGGTTTGCCCTTTGAGCTCGATTCTCGATTGTAGCACTTCGCGCCCGGGTCGAACCGTTTCCCGCTGCCCAGGATGGTTCA
>CAZMYM010000041.1:5504-8055 GCA_964570515.1 uncultured Thermotogae bacterium
ACACCAAACCAACGTGTGATTCGAGGGACACGAAACGCGTCTCAGGCTGTTTCTTGAAGAATCCCGAGTAGCGTCCCCGGAGTTCGCATCAGCGCGCGGCTTGGTAGATTGCAGGACGGTAGCGTGGTTCGGGAAGGGGCTTGCCTTCGGCACGGGCGGCCTCCAGCCAGGCTGTCTTGGCCAGCTCGGCTTCCCGCAGGGCTTCTTCGGGGGTACGAGCGAACGCCGCACAGGCCTCAAGGTCGGGGATGTCGGCGACGTAGCCGCCGTCCTCCTCGCTCCAGAAGACGTTGATGTGGTAGTCCTTCATCGTCTGCCTCCCGGTCTCAGATCATACCGCTCTGTGAGCTTCAGGAACTGCCGAACCTGGTAGGGCTTGGCTGCACCGTTCACGTCCTGGAGATTCACGAGCTTTGGCACGTCCGGATGAACGAAGATGTGTGGCTGCCGCGCTGTCGGGCTCGGCGAAAGCCGAACGCTTCCGCCAGGCGCACCGTCTCGTCGAAACGGAGGCTTGCGGGGCTGCGAAGTGCCTTCTGCAGGAGTTCCTTCGCTTTCGTCATACCTCTCGCGTTGCCTCCTCGACAATGCGGATCTCCTCGGCACCTGGGCCGGGGAGTTCATGGATAAGGCCCCGTGGAGCCTCCTCACACTCTGCTGCCTGCTCCTTCCTGTCTGCCGTGTCGGGACAGGCGGGGAGGGGGATCGTGGGTTGCGTCCCCGGAACTCCACCAGCAGTTGACTACTCCCAGGGTAGCTTCGGCAGTGCCTGAAGCCGTCGTACATACAGATCCCTGTCGAATACTCGCTCGTGCTTCATCACTTCGTAGATCTCACTGGTCATCACGCAGCCGAGCAAACGATAGACTTCGTCCTCCGCATGCCCCTCGCGCCGCAAGCGGTCGAAGGTCTCCCTCGTCTCGGGAGGATCATTCTGGCGGATCTGCTCCTTGATCGCTTGGATGATGAGCTCCCCGGCCCTACGGTTCACCTTCTCCATGGAGATATCCTACGCGAAAGCCCAGCAGATCCAACTGCGCACCAGCGCTGAGAAACACCAAGAATGAAGACGCGACCGCAGCCTCCGGTCGTCTTGCTCCGGGAGGCGGAAGAAGAGCGTGCCGAGGCCGATCGGAAGCTGAATGAAGTGCTCAAAGAATTTGGCCTCGACACGATTGGTACTAGTGGCGAATCAGTATGAACAGTTGTGTGAACAGCCGCGGCCGCTGTTAACATGTCTGGCTCGATATGTTAATATGGCTCGGCGCTGTTGCCATGCCTGGTAACAAGGAGACGAGAGCGAAGTGGACGCCAAGGGATTCACGGACCAAGCAGCGGGGCGCGTCATCCGCGCTCCACAAGGATACTTCGCCTTCGCCCCACGATCTCTTCCCCCGGAACTCTCCTGGACTCCTGCGATGATTTCTCGACTCTCGCGTGCAGACCGCGCTCTAGGGGAGCTCTCCGGCATCGGCCGCGCTCTGCCGAATCCGCATCTTCTGATTCTCCCGTTTGCTCGCCGCGAGGCCGTGCTCTCATCGCGGATCGAGGGAACGCAGGCGTCACTCTCCGACCTCTATGCTTTCGAGGCGGCCCCAAGAGCCGAGGAAACCGGCGACGTCCGGGAGGTCTTCAACTACGTCCGAGCACTTGAGTTCGGACTGTCCCGCCTGAAGGACCTGCCCGTGAGCCTGCGGCTCATTCGTGAGATCCATGAGAGGCTGATGCGAGGCGTGCGCGGCGGGCATTCCACCCCCGGCGAGTTTCGTCGCAGCCAGAATTGGATTGGTCCGCCGGGGTGCCTTCTCAACGACGCCACCTACGCGCCGCCACCCGTCGAGGAGATGCGCGCGTGTCTGGATGCCCTCGAGGATTTCCTGCATTCTGAGCACGACATCCCGCCTCTGGTGCAACTCGCTCTGATCCACTACCAGTTTGAGGCGATCCACCCGTTCCTTGACGGGAACGGGCGTGTGGGGCGGCTCATCATCGTCATGCTCTTGTGCCTGTGGGACCTACTGCCTCAGCCGTTGCTGTATCTCAGTGCCTACTTCGAAGCGAATCGCCAGACGTACTACGAGCTCCTGCTGTCGGTGAGTCAGTGCGGCACCTGGAGCCAGTGGGTTCTGTTCTTCCTGGAGGGCGTCGAAAGCCAGGCGCGCGACGCGGTTCGTCGCTCGCATCGAATTCAGGATCTCCGAAGAGAGTACCGAGTGCGGTTCCAGGCGACGCAAGCGTCCGCGAGGCTCCTTCAAGTTGTCGACCTGCTCTTCGCCGCTCCCATCGTGACGGTGAACCAGGTGAAGGACCAGATCGGAGTGTCGTTCCAGTCCGCTAATCGGTACATCAGGCAGCTGGAAGGCGCCGGCATCGTCCACGAGATCACAGGGCAGGTACGCAACCGACTCTACCGGGCCGACGAGATCATTCGGACCATCGAAGGACCGTTGGAGACTGATGAGGGTTGATGTCGAACGTGCGCCAATTGTGTGGCAAACGTGCGCTGAAGGGGCACCGCATGCTTCGCGGTGCCGGAGCGAGATACGCGAGT
>CAZMYM010000042.1:0-6656 GCA_964570515.1 uncultured Thermotogae bacterium
ACAGACTAGCGATGGGCGTTCGTTGCGTCAAAAACCAGAGAAGCGGAGTGCTTGACGGACCTCAGCTTAGGGAATCGGGGGTGCCATGCCGATAGCGAAGACGCAGGCAAGTGGATGTGCACGATCTCGCCGGAACCCTTTACCCATGATCTCTGCCTGGCGTGCTGATTCTTCGCCGAGGAGTTTGGCTTGCTGGATCACGGTGCCGGTTGCTTTCACGTGTCGGTGAGCCTCCGCGAATGAGGCATTTCACGATCTGAACATCCCTCTTGGATTTTCAAGCCCCCGATCGAAGCCCTGCGTGTTCGCATGCACTTCTTCGGATGCGATCCCGCGACCGGGTTGCGTGCTGTGTCCTGAGCATTCAGCAGACACGAGAAGAACTCCCGACGCGGCTCTGAGCGTCTACGTTAGGAGAGGGCACCGAGAATCAGGGTCTTCGACTCCTGCGAAAGGCCAAGTCGCTCGATCTCTCGTTCGGTGCGCTCGCGCGTCACCCAGCCTGCCAGGTAGCCGTTGAGGCGCGCGGCTGCCGTCGAATCGACGAAGCCATCGAAGCTCTTGACCTTCGACTGCAATTCCTCGACAACCGGTTGCATCCGGATTGCCGTCTGAAGGCGGTACTTCTGGTGATAGGCTTCCGCACGCGTGAATACCTCCATCGGCACGATCTCGGTCAGCGGGCGTACGCCCTCTCTGGCCGTCTCTCGGTCGATCAACGCTTGCACCGCCTCGCGCTGGGCTTCGGAGTGGACGAGGACGAGCGACCGGTACTGCGTCGAGGGCGCCCGCGAGAACGGGCTATGGTTCGCCCAGAACAGCGCCAGGAGCTCTTTGTAGCTGATGATCGATGGGTCATAGTCGATCTGGATCGTCTCCGCGTGGTCGCCCAGGTTGTAGTAGCTCGGATTCTCCTTCGTTCCACCGGCATAGCCGACCCGCGTGCGGATCACGCCCGGAAGGACGCCGAACAGGCCGTCTGGCCCCCAGAAGCAGCCCATCGCGAACGACGCGGTCTCCACCGTCTCCGGCACGTACCCCTCTTCCAGCAACGGATCGGCTTTCAAGCCGCTCAGGATCGTCTCCAAAACGCATTCACCTCCATCGGCGGCTTCTGAATCTTCCTCAGCAGACAGGAGCATCACCCCGCCCGCAACGATGGCTCCAAGAAGCAGTGTGGTAGCCAGAATCACGGCTCTTCTTCTCGACATGGGACCATGTTGCCGACCCGATGTGAAGTTCGCGTTCGATCCTTGTGGCGAATCGGTGAGTTGGTCGATGGGGCGCTACGTACGAAGCTAGTCCTCGGCTGGCCTCGATAGGAACTCGTCAAAGGAGATCCCGTCCCCTCCTATGAGAAGCTTCCGGGTGGAGCCGAACTTCTTCTCGAAGCTGAGTGGCCGACGGCAGACGGGGTATTCGATTCGGAGTGGTCGTGCCATGCTCCAGCCCTATTCCGCCTGATGCGTGATTGCAGGACCTGACACCAAGGTGCTCCCTTGACAGGGCCCTCCTGAATCACCATGGTAGGCGTGACATGAAACGTCTGGGAGTAGTCGCCTGCGTTCTACTGGCCCTCTGGATCCCGACGATACCGGTCCTCAGCAGCGAGCTCGACGTCGATCGGGCGGAAATCGTGCGAACGGGGATGACGATCGCCGGGGCCGCGGCTGGCCTTTTTGCCGGGGCATCCGTCGGCATCGGCTTCAGCCTCGACACGATCGACACGCCGTTGTCGAACACACTCTTGCTGACGATTCCCGTCGCGGCGGCCGGAGCAGCAACGGCCGCCCTGGCCGGACGATGGATGGCCGACGTGGCATTGCGCCATCAACCCTCGCCCCTTTTCTCCATCATCGAAGGGGCCGGGCTGGGACTCGTATGCGGAGCGATCGTCGGCGGGATCGTCTTCCCTCTCAACTTCGTGATCGCGCACCCTCTCTTGGAGGTTCCCGAAGGCTACTGGGGGAGATTCGACTACCCGCAAACCGTCGGCATGGCCGTCCTTGCCGGCGGCTTCTGGGGCGGCTTCTTCGGCGCCATCGCAGGAGCCGTCGCCTTGCCGGTCGTCTCACTCATCATGAACTTCTAGCGGGCGATGCTACCGCTGCCCGTCCCCAGGAACAGGCCAAGAGCTAAAGTTCCTGCAAGCTGGCCAGCCGGCCTAGAGAATGGATGACTCTTCCCGTCATTCTCACAAGCAGCTCAAGGCTCAGAATCAACGCACGATGTTTCGGACCTCAAATCGGACGAAACTCGTACGAACCCTAAGGGTTCGCGCACTCAGCTAGCAAAGCGCCTGCATCGGTCCTAGCTCGGCAGCGGGAACCCTGCTCATTAAGTCCCGGCCTGCGCTCTTCGGACCACATCCCTGCGTTCCAATTCGAGAATAGGGCCTGCCCCCTATTACTCCAACAACAGGAGGTTCTCGTGGTTCTTGCAGTCCCTGCAGGCCTCGCGGCGGCAGCCAGAAGCCTCACGCGCGCCTCCCGCTTCCCGCCTTCGAGGGCCTATGGCTCGAAGAGCCGTCGAGTGAGTTCCTGTTTGTCCATCCCGAGATACTGAGCGACATCGGAGAGCACGGCACTGAGGGTGCCCAGCTTGAGTGGCTTGTGGTTTGGGATAATCAGGTGATGGGTTCCCTCACGAGCCGACGATGCCAGGCGCAGATGGCTCCCTGTCTGGCGATTAGTCTCGTAGCCATACTTCGATAGGAGATCGGCGAGGTCTCTCCCGCCGATGTCCCGAGGAAGCTTCATGCTGCGATGACCTCGTCGCGCACCTGGTGAAGGCGGATAAGCGAAGGCTTTTCAGCCGCGTCGAAGTGGCAGCGGACCGCATCTTGGATCCTGCTCTTCAGCTCGTCGATCGTCTCCGCCTCGGTGAACACCGAATGGCCAACAGCTCTGGCCTCATATCCGCCCTCGGCCGACTCCTCGACGATGAAGATGATCTCACTTGCCATCGTGCTCCTCCTCGTCCAAGTCACCATTCTACACGACCTGCGACCAACTCCAACGACTCCGCACCGGTGGACTCGAGGAGACTGGCTCGCGCTGCCTTACTGAGGCCTTTGGGCCAGTCGCATGAGATTGTCGAAGCTCTTGCAGCCGTCGCGGCCGTCGAGGAGTTCCGGCAATCGTCGATGCGACGGGCTCCCAGACCACATGCAGTTCGCCTCAGCGAACTGCGAGGAACTGGCCTCAGCCAGCTCCCAAGCATCATGCGAGGCCAAGGTTGACGGGGTGAGGGCATCATGCCGATAGCGAGTTCGTACTATGTCCCCGGAACTCCCCGGTCATCTCGCTTGTCATGGGGTTCTAGAGCGCCCAGTCTCTCCGGCATCGTCACCGCGGCTGTGCCCCGATCCCGTATGCCTACGCGTCAGCCGCGGTGTGGATGACGTGCTGCGGATACGGAATCTCGATGCTGCGGTTATCGAACGTCTCCTTGATGTTGAGCCTGAGATCGCACAGGACGTTCCAGTAGTCGTCGCCGTTCACCCACAATCGCAGGTTGAGGTTGACGCTGGAGTCAGCCAGTTCGCTCACCATCACCCGCGGCACGGGATCCTGCAGAACACGCCCGTCCTCCGACATCACCGACTGCGCGGCCGCGAAGGCTTCCTCGATGGATTCCCCGTAGCCGATGCCGACCACGAGATCGATTCGTCGCGTGTCGTACGCGTTGTAGTTGCGGATTACGCCTCCGTAGATCTGTGCGTTCGGCACCATCACCTTGACGTTGTCCGGTGTCGCCAAGACCGTTGTGAACAGCTGGATGTCCTTCACCGTCCCGGAGACCCCGCCTGCCTCCACATAGTCGCCGATCTTGAATGGCCGGAGGACCAGGAGCAGCACGCCGGCCGCGAAGTTGGCCAACGAACCCTGAAGGGCGAAGCCGATCGCAAAACCGGCGGCGCCGAGAATGGCCACGAACGACGTCGTCTGAATCCCGAACCGCGCCAGTGAGGCAACGATGGCGAATACCAAGATTCCGACGTAGGTGATCTGCGTCAAGAAGCGCTGTAGCGCCGTCGCCAGATCCGTCTTGGCCAGCCAGCGCTTCATGACTCTGCGTGCCAGCCGCGCCACGAGATAGCCGACGACCAACGTCGCGATGGCGCCCAACGCCTGTCCGCCGTAGGCGACGATCCACTCCACGATTCGATCCCACATCACGATTCCTCCTTCTGGTAGCCTCCCACTCTAGTCGATCCGGCACCTCAGGAGGAGCAAGTCACGTGGCTGCTCGGTTCCTGCGGAGGAAGTTCGCGCGACGGTCGCCGTCCCGCTCATCTCGCTCTGCATGGGGTTCTGACACACGAACTCCCAAGGTCGTCCGCTCGTCAGAAGCGACCGGCCCGGCTTGCAGGCCCTTCGCTCGCCCCCGAGAGACACCCTCGCGCCGAACCCTATGCGGAATCGGCAGTCCCAGCCCGTAACCCTCTACGGCTGGTAGTTGTACGCGTCACGCGTGCTCGAGTCGTACGTCCACGACGAGTCGAGAAGCGAGCCGTCGGGAATCCGTTGCCAGGTCAGGTAGTTGTCAGCCGTGTCATCCAGACCAGCGGCCGTCTGGCTGGGAATCGCTCCGCCCGGATCGCGCAGCGACACGCGCCAGCCGCGGGTGTCGTCGAACACCTCGGCCGACGTCACGAAGACGTAGTGATCCCAAGGATCAACTGTGACGTCGCTGGGGAGACTCTGCCAGCACCGGTTCTCGCCCGTGGTGCAGCCGGTTGAGATCGAGACCTCCCATCCATCGAGACTCACGGGTTCGTTCGAAGCGTTGTAGATCTCGACCCACTCCGACCCGGCGTCCGAACCGGCCGGGTTCAGCTCGACCTCGGTGATCATCAGCCCCCACTCAACCGACACGGTCACGGTTGCCTCCGAAAAGTGGCCCTGCCCATCGGAGACCTCGTAGTTGAACAACTCCTGCCCGCACCAGTCGCCATCCGCCGTGTGTTGGACCATGTTATGGCTCAACGACGTCCGACCGAACGCGGCCGGCAACACGGCGGTCAGGCTGAGCGCGTCGCTGTCCAAGTCCGTGTCGTTGGTGAGGACGTCGAAGTAGGACGTCGCGCCGGGCACGGTCTCGTACTCGTCATCTGCCGGTTGTGGTGGAACGTTAGGGCAGCACAACATCAACCGATCGGTCATCGCATTCAGGATGTCCGAGACGTGGTATCCCTCGAAACGCTCACCGACATGGAGCCTATCGGCAATCGGCTTGAGGTCGCCCATCACCCACGTCGTATCACCAATGCTGGGGACGATGACCAACGACCCGACCAGCACGCCCAACAGAAACACCGTCAAGACATAAGCCTTCTTCCGCATCCTGGATCACCTCGCCACACACGCTATCTCGCGGGGACTCGCCGAGGCAAGTCAGCGAGCCCAACGAACCCGCCACAAGCTGCAATCCCGCAACCCACGAACCCAACGAACCCGTTCTTCCCACCCGCCACAACGGCGAGTTATCGCGTCCCGCGGGAACTCGTAGCTACTCGGACGTCGGTGCGAGTAGCCAGACACATGCTGTAGTCCCCCACCCGTTTCTCCCCGCTCCCACATGCTACAGGCCACATGCTGCTATCTGCTCCCCTCCCGCTCGCCGAGTAGCCCCTTGCCTTGCCTTGCCTTGGCATCCAATGCCATCTCTTTCCTGACTATTCCCTCTAGTCCTCGCTAGGACTCGCCAGTAGGGTGGGGGGGGTGATCGTCATGAAGAAGCTGTTCCTAGCGCTGATCCTCGCTGCGCTGGCAGGCTTCACGCTGCACTCAGCCGACACGCTCGATGTGTACTTCATCGATGTCGGACATGGAGACGCGATCCTTGTGGATTACTGCTGGTGGGAAGCATTGATTGACGCTGGTCCTGGCGGCAATACCCCAATGGACGAACTCCTGACTGTCCTCTCTGATCATGTCGACGATGAGACCATCGAAGCGATGGCTCTCTCTCACTACCATGATGACCACTACGGAGGCTTCAGCGCTGTCTTCGATCGATATCGCGTACTGGAGTTCTGGCAAAGCACTGATCCTGAACCCGATAGGTGCGGGCCACACTACATCTCATTCGACCACGCACTACAGACGCAGCCTTTTGCGCCGACTCAACTGACTTTCGGAGATCGCATTTCAGTTGGCGGCACAACGTGGTCCGTTATTGGGCCCGGCGAGCTGCGGGACACCCAAGCCAATGACAATGAGAACTCGCTGGTGTTGCTCCTTCAGTACGGAAGTGTAGCTTTCCTGTTCGTCGGGGACATCCAGACGCACTCCGAGGCAGCAATCAGGACCGTCGTGCTCCCGGAAGGCTGCTTGATTCTCAAGGTTGCGCATCACGGATCGGACTCCTCTACCTCGCTAGATTTCCTGAAATGGGCAGATCCTGAACTTGCGATTGTGAGCGGCGATGCGGATGACCTGCATTCGCAGACAGCTGCAAGCCTTGGCGCGTATGGAGTTCCGATCTTGGCGACTCACAACAACGGTACGATCTGTGTTTCCACGGATGGGGAGTCAGTCTGGGTGACGACGGATACGCTCTCCGGACAGGTCGTCGACTGCAAAGAGGACTAGAGTGTCGAGTTTCGTAGTACTGTTTGCAGGTGGGCGAATGAGAGGGGCGGAAAGAAG
>CAZMYM010000043.1:0-4491 GCA_964570515.1 uncultured Thermotogae bacterium
AACGTGATGCCGATCACACAAGAAGCTCCCGCCCGTTTCACGTTTCACGCATGCCAATATCCAAGTCACCCCGGTTGTTACCTGATGAAGGATGCGGACGGCGACGTCATCTACGTCGGAAAGGCGAAGAGCTTGCGAGAACACCTGAGTTCGTACTTCCGGGCTTCCTCCGAATCTCATCGGAAGGCGGAGATGATCGCTCGGATTCGTGAGATCGAGATCTCCCTGGTCCGGGACGAGCGCGAAGCGCTCGTCCTCGAGAGCAATCTGATCCGCCACCTCAATCCGCCGTACAACAGCCGCTTCACCAGGGACGACGACAGCTACTACTACATCGCCCGAACGAACGAGGCGTACCCGCGCTTCGTCCCGTTCCGGAAGCGCCGCGTCAACTACGCCCTGACAAGCGCCGGTGGCGAGGCCTCGGCGCTGTTCGGGCCGTACGTGGGACGGCGCCTCCGCAACCGAATCCTCCACGCATTGCGGACCCGGTTCCCGATTCGTCTCTGCCACACGTTGCCGGAGGAACCGTGCCCTCGGCTCGAGACAGGGTGCTGTTTCTCCCCATGCGCCGGCCTCATCACGAACGATGCGTATCGCCGGATCGTCACATCCGCGAGTCGCTTCCTGCGTCGCCCTCCGCAGGCATTCCTTCGGTCCCTCCATGAGCAGATGCAATCCGCCGCCGACCAACGCGACTATGAGCGTGCCCGGCACCTCCGGGATCGCTTTGTCGCTCTTACACATGCGGTGTCGCCTCAGGCCGCCGAACGGAGCAAACCGCGGAATGCGGACGTTCTCTGTATCGAAGGCGGATATGCTCTCATGATGCACGTTCGCCGTGGCGTCATCGTCGGGCTCGGCGCGCTCGTTGTCCTCGATCAGAGCCGCGAAGGGCTGCAGACACACCTTCTGTCGGCCTACGAAGTCACCTCGCCGGATCTGGATCTGCTCATCGCCAATCGGGCGATCGACCGGCGACGCCTGAAAACGACCCTGCCTATCGTGGTTCCGCGAACGGCCGCCAGCTATGCGGGCCAGCTCCTCGAGATCTGCCGGATCAACCACGAGTACCGAATGCAGGTGCAGATCGAATGGCAGTCGCAGTCAGGCGCCTAGCGAACTCCAGATCTAGGATTTCACCCGACCCGGCTCTCGCCGCCTCTGGCAAAGGCCCCACGCAAACAGCAGGCCCCGCCTTCGGGACGTCACGCGCTACGGATCGAGTCCGAACTGGAAGCGAAACTCGAGAAACGGGAAGAACCCGCCCCCGACCGACATGGCAAGGTTCGCGGTGAGCCGACCGACGAAGGCACGCCCGAGCGCCAGGCCCGCTCCGAACGTGAAGTACGTCGAACCGAAGTGCGACAGCACATTCGTGACGTGGCCGAGCGCAAAGAAGAAACTCGCAGCCGTCGAGATCGTGTTCCGGATGTAGAAGCTGTCGAACGTCCAATACGTCTGAAGTGCCGTCTCCCGAACGAGTGCGCCCAGCAGGAACCGCCCGTACGCCTCCAAGCCGGAACTGAACGAAGAAAGGCTGAACGATGTCGAGATCGGAATGCCGATACCGAACTCCATTCGCCCGGACGCGCTCACGGGTTACGTAGCTACCGAAACGATTCCAATGAGTGCGGCGAGCACCACCGCAAGCCTGATCCGTCTGATCCTCCTCATCTCCATCCCCCCCCTCTTTGATGGTTGAACCGGCCCATCCTAATGCTCTCGGTCCATCACGCCAACTGCGACGCGCCGGGCCGTCCGCGACTACCTAGCCGATTCGCGAGCGGCCCCACGGCGCTCAGCAATCAGCACATCGATCGCACCGGTCTCGAGCAGGCCGGCTTTGCCCCATCCCTCACGCCCCTTGGGGACGTTCGGACGCAGGCGCATGTACACGTCCATCGCCATCCGATCAAGGTCCTCCGGCTCGAATGTTTCGGCGAGTGTCTGGAGCTTCTCCTCGACGAACTCGAGGTCTTGCTTGAACTTCCCTGTCAGATACTTCCGCACGCCGCCTTGGTACCATCGGCACGGCCCTACTGAGCGCACGCACGCCGTCGGGTGTCCGCACGCAAGGAATCACCCGGTCCATCATCGCGACCGTCTCCGCGCCGATCGCTTCCCGCTTCCCCCGAACCTTCTCCCGCTCCGCTTCCGGGCGGGCTTCGTACATGCCGAGTCTCCGCCCCTTCGACTGCGCCACCAACCCCGCGACGGCCCGTCCGAGCGTGAGCGCTTCGTCCCCGCTGTAGCCAAGGCGACGCGCAACGACGGCCGCCCACAACGTGAGAAAGGGCGCACGGTTGATCCGAATCTCAGCCATGCAACCAGGATACCCGGATCGACCCTTTCCGAGAACCGCCCCGTGAGGTCAGGACACCAACGAGGCTTGACGAGCCTGCGCACCTCCCTGTCATCCGCGCTTGCCGAGCGCCCACTTCGGGATGACCCCGCCCCCTGGGTCCCGCGGCACGGAGACGATTTCACCATTCGTCTGGCCCTCCACCAACGCGTCGCTGAGAGCGACATCGTCTATCTCTCGTCCGCGAGCGTGGAGTCCCTTCATGATTTCGCTCTTCAGCATCGGCTCACGGTGTAGCGCGAGCATGAGCAGAACCGCTTCGCGCGCCGGCAGATTCTCGAGTCCGACGCCGTCGGAATCCGGCTCCTCCTCGTCATCGGGCTTGGGCTCCGTCTTGATCACTTCGCTATCGAGTTCTTGGCGCAGCGCTTCTGCGTACTCCGGGTCAAGGCGCCGGAGCACGTCGAAGTACCACCGTCCCACGGAGGCGGCCTTGCGCTGATCCTGCTGCATTCTCTGCGCGAGATCCCCTATCGCCTGAAGGAACTCATCGAAGCTGGCAACGCGCGTGACCGCCGCACGCACCCGCCCAGCTAGGTACTCCCTCGCCTTCTCGATGACGCCGGGCGGGAGAAACGCGGGCCAGCGCTTCTCAACGATTCCGTCTGCCACCTCGCGAACACTCCTCAGAAGCTCGTCGAGATCGATCCCATCACTCCGATGATCTGGCATCCGCTCCACCTCCACTTGAACTGTGCCGTCCATACTGACACAGCACGCAAGGGTCGTCAAACCGCAGACCGCGGCATCCGAACCCTTGAGCGTGCTTCACCGACCGAGATGTGCACCCTATACTGACGCGGTGAGACGATGATCAAGCGAATCCGCGGTGGAGCCATCACGTGCGTGTCTCTCGTCGCGTGCTTGTTCGGCGTCATTGCAGGCGCTGACGCGGAACTCACGTTCGTCCCCGACCCCGGTGTTCGCATCGACCACGCGGGACTCGCGTCACCAAGCTACGACGAAGATACCGGCCTCTTCTATCTCTACTACGAGGATGAGAGAACCCATCGTCATCTCGTCGCGACGTCGGAAGACGGACTGATCTTCGGGCCCGGGGCGAGTCCGACCGAGTGGCTTCACGATCCTCGGGTCCTCGTGATGCCGCAGCCAGACGTGGAGGGGCGAACGATCTACCGCCGCTACGTTCATCAGCCCGATTCGACGTTCATCAGCGAGAGGTCGCCCGACGGGAGACACTTCACGCGAGACGAAGGGATCCGCTACCAACCTCGCGCTCAGGATCTCCCGGTCAGCGTCTACGATCACTTCGTCGACTCCCAGGGCGGGATCGTCCTCCTCTACATCGGCGACATGTACGGCGTGCCTACTCCCCTCCGGGGAACGACGGATCGACCTTCCGGTTCGAAGACGACAACCCCCTCGACGACGCCGATCTCGGCGGCGGCCCGAACAGCTACGTCGACCAGAAGTCGATCCTCCTTCCCGATGGCCGAAGGCGCCTGTTCGTGATGAGGCAAGGATCGACCTACAGCTTCATCAGCCCAGATGACGGGGCAACCTTCGCGCTCGAACCGAGCGTTCGATTGACACCGGCAAGTTTCGGCGACCTGCGGATTCGGTCTCTTCACAACCCGTGGCCCGTCCTGCTGCCCGATGGGCGTGTCCGGCTCTACCTCCACGGGTTCGTCGAAGACAGTTCGGACCCGCACAATGCCATCCTCAGCGCGACACAGGAGGGAGGGTAGCGGATGATGAGAGCGATCCTCGTGACGGTCATGCTCCTCGCCGTCGCAACGGCTCCCGCGACGGGGATCTCGTCGACCGGAGCACTCTTCGCCAATCTCGGTATCGGCCTCGTCAGCGCAATCGGCGGGACGGCCGTCTCCCTCTCCGTAATTGGAGAACTCGCACCGACGTTCGAACCGCGGTTCGCCAAGATCGCCGTCGTCGTCGGCTCGTTGACGATCTGCGGCGGCCTCGGCGGCAGCTTTGGAGTTCTTGTCGCGGGCCGCCTGTTCGGGATCGATGGGAACGTGCGAGGGTGCCTGCTCGGTGGACTCGGCGGCGGCCTGCTGAGCGCGTTCACCGAGCCGATCGCATACGCCCTCGCGCTCCCCCCGGCCTTCGCCGAACTCCTCGGCTTCGTCATGCTGCCTACACTA
>CAZMYM010000044.1:0-3363 GCA_964570515.1 uncultured Thermotogae bacterium
GTCGCGGTGGCCGGACTCAAGTAATCTACCCTCCGGAGAACCCGGGGCGGTTCACTCATTGATATACAACACGCTGTCATAGGTAGGGGCGTAGGTGGGGAATGTGTAGATCTCCCCCCCCCATCCGTTGATGGCATCAACGAAAGAGCCTCGGGCAGTCTCTGGGAACCTCGCCAACCATTCATCCGTGATCCACTGATCGAGAGGCTGGATCCAGCCATCCGCAATCAACTGCAGGAAGGAGCCTGATCTCACGAACACGTCAGGCGCGCTGCCAGAGGCAAACGCAAGCCCCACTATTTCTGTGTACACCCTTTGGTCTGGGTAGTGCTCAACTTGCACAGTGAATCCAGGGTTTGCTTCGCTGAAGAGCAGTGCCTCCTCCTCGAAGAAGTCACCCATCGTGCCGCCGAACCACTCCCAGAACACGATTTCGCTTTCGGAGGAGGCTTGAGACGTGGAAGCGATACCTCCCAATCCGCCTGCGGTGCTGATCAGAAGAACCGCGAAAGACATCAACATCCCTACCTGCGTCAGCCTGCGCGACATGTGGTGCCTCCTTAGGCGCTAGTGAGGGCAAGTCTACTGCGTGTGTGGCAACACAGGCAAGCACGGAGACTTCCCTCAGTTTCCCGGGGGGGGAATGCAAGTTGCAGCCTCGATCCAGAGAAGAGCTCATGCTGACGCCAGAGCGGCGGGTACATCGCAGAAGCAGGGTGTGTCCAGAGGGACGCGATGACCTGATTGGCGGATGGGATCTGTCGGGGAACGCGTGTGCGTTTGTTTCTGGTGACCCGGCGCACCATATGCAGTATGGAGCCTAGGGGATTCGAACCGGCTCACGCGAGAAGCGCCGCGATCTCTTCCCGACTCGGCCAGCGGGAAGTTCCAAATTCGTCCACTCGGGTGTACCCAACAGGACGTGCTCCGACCTCATCGAGTACTCCAGCGCAGAGTTGGCAGACAGCCCTCGCTCGCGCAGAGCAATCAGCGATCCAGTCTGGGGAGCATCGACTGTGTTGCCGACAAACGGGATTCGTGAACCGATGGGCCCGCCGCGGATACAGATAGGCAACAACGCGGAGGAGCGATCAGATGGAAGACTTGCGCAAGTACTTGAAGAACCCGCCGATCGAGGTGCTGCAGGCGGCTGGGGAGTCGGACCAGCGGAAGGGCGTCGAGGCGCCGCCGATCGAGAAGGAGATCCCGGAGGGCGCGACGCGGATCGACTTGGTTCCGCTGGCGGAAGTGAGCCTGGGATTGATGCCGCTTGCCGACGCCATCCGGAATCGGAAGAGCCGCCGGATGTTCGGCGAGAAGCCGTTGACGCTCGAGGAGCTGTCGTTTCTTCTTTGGGCGACGCAGGGGATTCGCAAGAAGCCGCCGGAGAAACCGATCGCCTTCCGAGTGGTTCCATCGGGCGGCTGTCGCCATCCGTACGAGACGTACATTGACGTCCGCAACGTCGAGGGGGCTCCGGCCGGGCTCTGGCGGTACAGCGCGTTGGAACACGCGCTGATCCAGGTCTGGGAGGAGGCGCCCAAAGGCTCGCCGAGCCTGGCCGAGATCTGCTACGGACAGCACTCGGTCCAGAGCGCGGCAGCGACGTTTGCCTGGACGGCGATCCCGTATCGAACGGAGTGGCGCTACGGGCCGGACTCGCTGAAGGACATCCTGCTCGGCTGTGGCCACATCTGTCAGAACCTCTACCTCGCCTGCGAGTCGATCGGCGCCGGGACGTGCGCGATCGTTGCCTACAACCAGGAGGCGCTCGATTCGTATCTCGGCGTGGACGGGACCGACGAGATGAGCCTCTACGTCGCTCCGGTGGGGAAGACCGCGGCCGACTAGTCGCGGATCATCACGCCAAGCGGCGTGGGAAACCGTGTCGTCCGGGGGTACGGCGAGTGCCTCTGCCTAGCGGGCGTCGAGCAGGGCGAGGAACTCATCGCGAGAGAGGTCACAATCGCGAAGGATCTTCGCGAGCAGTCCGAGCCCGATCGTCTCGCCTGCGTGCACCGGGACAACAGTGACTCGGCCATCCGGATGACGCAGGAAGTGGTGGCTCGCTCGGACGCGCACATCGATGAAGCCTGCCCCTTGGAGGGTTTTGATCAGCTTGACGTTCTCGGCCGCAAACGACGAAGGGGGATCCACCAGGAGAATCGCATCGCGATTCTCCTCACGCGCCGTGTCACGGCGCGTATGAGACAGTCTGGATTCCCACGAAGCTAAGCGTCTCGGCTTCCCCGCCCTGCTCTTCGACGCACAGAGCGATGGCTTCGCGGATCCTTTCCATGACCTGATCGAGCGAGGTTCCCTGCGTGTGGCATCCTGGCAATGCTGGAACTGACGCAACGTAGATACCGTCTGCATCTTGCTCAATGATGACGCTGAAGTCGCTCTTCATCTCATCTCCCGTCACTGGCCGTGAAAGTCATTATACGGAGTGGTCGGCTGTGCGCGCAGCTGCTAAGTGTCTCAGCTGGTTCTCGGGTTCACGCCGTTTGGGGCCAACTCACCTCGTTGACGGGCCACATTCCTCGCGTAGAGCCGCTACGCTGGCGGCTCGGGCCTGATCGGGTCGGCGTGATGCACGGAAGACGGTAGCGCGTACACTCCGGCCATGAGCACAGGCGACGACAAGCTCCTCGAGCAGATCGCTCAGATTGTGAGGGCGAAAGGCGCGGTGCCCGAGGGCATCGATCCGTTTGCGTTTTGCACTGAGATCTTGCCGCTTCTAGGGACGACGGACGGGAAGCTGCGCGAGAGGCGCGTCTACGGGATCCTGCATCTGTGGGCCGTTCGCCGCGAGCTGTCGGACGACGAACTCCGTCAGCTCTTGTGGACGATCGCCGACGAGGAGCATCTGTTCCTCGGGATCGGCGAGACGGAGTCGGACACGATCTACATGCGCGCGTTCTCGGTTCTCGTCTTGAGCGCGTTCGTTCAGGCGCATCGTGAGAAGCCGTATCTCGCGCCGAAGGAGCTCGAACACCTGACGGAGACGGTCATTCGGTATCTAGATGCCGAACAGGATTTGCGCGGCTACGTCTCTCCAGAGACGCTGTGGGCACACGCCACGGCGCACACGGCCGACACACTCGGGCAGCTAGCGCAGTGCGAGGAGCTCGGAGCCAAGATGCTTCGCGCGATCCTCGACGGCCTGGGCCGAACCGTCGTGACTGATCGAACGGTCTGGCGGCACGAAGAGGACGCGCGGGCGGCGAGCGCGATGATCCACGCGCTCAAGCGTGAGCTGCTCGCCGACGATCAGGTGCAGGAATGGCTGACGGCCTTGGTCCCGAAGACCCGCTACGAAGGCGAGTTGCCGGGCGTTCACTACCGATACGTCAACGCACG
>CAZMYM010000045.1:0-3170 GCA_964570515.1 uncultured Thermotogae bacterium
CAGAGGAGGTCGAACGGCGGGTTCATCCCGAGAATCGTGCACCCGATGTCGCCGGCGACCATCACCTCTTCCTTCTCGAATCCGGCCTCCTTGATCGCGGCCTCAATCGCGAGATACGTCCCCCTGTGAGGACATCCTGCGCAGACCGTGATGGGCCTAGAAGCCGGGCTGACGCCTTTGGCGTCAGCTTCGGGAAGCGCCGAAGGCGCTTCCCAGTCTGGCGAGCTACTGACGGCCCGATCCATTCCGGAGAGCACGGTACTCAGCGTGTATTCCCCGATCCGGGGCAGCGTGCCGTCGAGCTTACCGATGATCGGGAGGTCGATGCCGAGCTGGTACGCCGCAAGATAGACCTCTCGTTCGGCGTACGGCTCGAGTTCCTCGAGCACGAAGACCTGGTCGCTTCGCTGAATGAGCGCTCTGGCCTCTTCCCAGGGAAACGGCACCGTCGCGCTGACCTTGAGAGTCGACACGTCGTCCAGCATCGAAGCGAGGCTTCGATCTGCTCCCGCACCTCGCGCGAGCTCCAGAGCCTCGTCCAAGTATGGCGTAACCGCGCCCACGACAACGATCCCGAGCCCGCCCGGCGCATCCGACAGCTCGAGCCGGTTGAGGCCTCTCTCCTGGATCCACTCGCTCGCTCGGTCGAGCCGCTCGATCAGCTCGGCGTGCTGGCGCTTGCAGATCGCCGATCCGGCCTTCGTGTAGCGCGCGATGTCCTTCTCGAGGATCACGTCCCGGATGGCCAGGGGCACGGGCTCCTCGACCTCAATGCCGCTGTGAGAGAGAGCCACCGCCGTCGTGAGACGCAGGAAAACCGGCGTCCCGACCGCCTCCGACAACTCGAATGCGGTCTGGGTCAGCGCGTACGCCTCGGCAGCGTCCGCCGGTTCGAGCATCGGCAGGTCGGCCATCAACGCGAAGCCGCGCGAGTCCTGCTCGGCCATGCCCGCCGTCACGCCCGGATCGTCGGCGACGTAGATCACGAGCCCGCCCTTTGTTCCCGAGTAGGCGATCGAGATCAGTGCATCGTAGGCGACGTTGACGCCCGACATCTTCATCGTCACCAGCGCCCGCTGACCGGCCCACGCCGCCCCGGCCGCGATCTCGAACGCGACCTTCTCATTCGTCGACCACTCGACGTGGCGGTCGGGCAGGTCGAGCGAAAGCAGATGCGTCAGACACCCTGTTGACGGGGTGCCTGGGTAGCCCGCTGCTACCCTCACGCCCGCACGCAACGCACCCAACGCGACGGCTTGATTCCCAGTCAGTATTCGCTTCGTCACTCGATCCTGCTTTCATACGGACAAGTCTGTCTCTCGCAGAGCCGCAAAGATCGCAGAGAATGCGCAACCTGTTTCAGGTGGACTCCCATCTCTGACGGATTCACTGCTCCTCGCCTGTACCCTTCGTGAGCTTCATGCTCTTCATGTTTCCTGTTTCTTCTTTGCGTGCTCTGCGGCTTTGCGAGAGAAACTGGTTTGGCTGTTCCCCTTATGCCACCCCGGTTCATGCTTTCCCCAGCGCTTCCAGGATCTTCTTGGGCGTGAAGGGAAGACTTGGGATCCGCACACCGAGCGCGTCGGCGACGGCGTTCGCCACGGCCGGCGCGGCCGGGGTGAGGGCCGGTTCTCCGATTCCCTTCGCCCCGAACGGTCCGACGCCGGTTCCCGACTCAAGGATGATCACGTCGGTCGACGGGAAGTCGACCGACGTCGGGATCAGATACTCGGCGAAAGACGGCGTCTTGATGAACCCCTCCTCGAGGACGAACTCCTCCATCAACGCGTAGCCGAGGCCCTGATGGGTTCCGCCCGCAATCTGACCGTGGACGGCCGCCGGATTGATCGCCCGTCCCACGTCGTGGCAGGCGGCGCACTTGAGGATCTCGATCTGCCCCGTCTCGACATCGACGGCGACCTCGACCGCGACGGCGCCGAAGGTGAAGTCGGGCCAGATGTCGCCCTGGCCGGTCTCCGGATCGAGCCCGTCGGTGAACGGCGCATTGAACTGCGCCAAGTGCGAGAGCGACAGCCCGGCGGCGGCGCACTTCCGCGCCAGGACGGCGAGCTCGAGAGAGCGTGTCTCGTCCTTCACGACAAAGGCACAGGAGTCCGCGAGGTCGACCTCCTCCGGCGCGACACCGAACTCGCCCGCTGCCATCAAGATAAGGTTCTCACGAACCTTGTTTGCTGCAAGCGTGACCGCATTGCCTGACATGTACAGCTGGCGGGTCGCCGTTGAGGTTCCGGCGAGCGGCGTTACCGCCGAGTCGGTCGCGTAGATCGTCACTTGCTCGAGCGGTACGCCGAGGATCTCGGCCGTGATCTGACAGATCGAGTTCGACTGCCCGGCGCCGATATCGGGTACACCGCAACGCAGGACGACCGTCCCGTCTTGTTCGACGCCGACCCAGGCGCGGGACGTGTCGTGGAACCACGTGATCCGTCCGTAACTCTGGAAGGTGTTGGCGAGCCCCCGACCGATCTTCTTCATCGGCGTCTCCGCCGTGCGTTCGCCGAGGGCGTGGAGCACGCGGGTCGCGCACTCCTCCGACCAGACCGCCGAAGTGACTTCTTGCCCGGTGCACGTTGTGTCTCCGGTCTGCATGTAGTTCGCGCGCCGAACCGCGAGCGGATCCAAGTCCAACGCCTTCGCGATCTCGTCCATCTGCTGCTCGTAGCCGAGGGCCGCCTGAGGGCCGCCGAACCCGCGGAACGCGCTGGTGAACGTCTGATTCGTCGGCGCTGCGACCGAATCGACGTGAATGTTGTCGATCTTGTACGGCCCCGCAGCCATCCCTGTCGCGTAGAGGAGAACGTACGGGGTCAAGTACGGATAGGCGCCGGAATCGGCGAGAAGCTTGACCTGCGACGCCGTGATCCGCCCATCCTTCTTAACGCCCGTCTTGTGCGTAACCGTAAACGGATGGCGTTTCGCCGTGGACGCGAACTGCTCCTCCCGCGTGTAGACGAGCTTGACCGGCCGACCCGTCTCTCGGGCGAGGAAGGCGAGGAAGATCTCGACGGTGATGTCTTCCTTGCTCCCGAACCCGCCGCCGACCATCGTCCCGCGAACCCGGATCCGGTTCTGCGGCACACCGAGGGCACGAGCGATCGAGCGGAAGTGCTCGATCACCTGGGTGCAGACGCGGATGTTGATCACGCCCT
>CAZMYM010000046.1:0-2404 GCA_964570515.1 uncultured Thermotogae bacterium
GGGAGTCTGGCTTCTGGCCGGACAGATACCCGCGCTACCGCCCCGCGGTGTCCACACTCGCGATCCTGTCATCCAGACCTGCGAGAAGCCTGGGGCCGATATCCAATGCCCAAGTTGCTGCGCCTTCGTCTACCCTGGCTCCGTGCACCGCAGAGTTGAGGAGCGAGACCATGTCGGAAAGCACCGAACTCTCCCGAGGGGCAAGCTGTTGGTCCTGGCGAAGAACGCGCAGGAGCTGACCGACACTCCTTCTCTCAGTAGGCAGGCCGGCGGACTCAGCTAGAATCACCAGACGTCTCTCAATCTCGATGCGCAGCCCTGCCAGGGCGAGATTGGGGTCCTCCTCTGCGATCATCTCAAAAGCGAAGCGGGCCGGACCTTCTTCGGCGGGGGGTTCAAGAAGGCCAGCTTGCTCCGCCTTTGCTTGGGCTTCCTCCAACTCCCGAAGTTCGATTCGCACTCCGCCAGGCAGCTCGATCGACTTCATCAACGGAGCTATCCACGGGACCAGCGCCAGAGCGAATAGAGCGATGACAGTGCCGTCGATCCTGAGATTAGGGGAGAGCAAATGGAGGATGGCCAGCCCAAGTGCCAGAAAGGTGGCACCACCTCTGAAGAGAAAGGAGAAGGCTCTACGAATCAGTGGTTTCGTCTTCACACAAGGACTCCCAGTGATCTCCGCGCTTGATCAGCATCTCTGCTCCCTTCTCCCTGCATGCTCTCTCTATCAGGAACCTCTGCAGGTCAGCCAGTGCGTTGACGAACTCAAGATAGAGCTCGTCGAAATCAACCCTCGGCCCCGGCTTTCGCGGGTTCTGCGCGAACGACTCTTTGCTGGAGCTGTCGTATCGCAGCACACCACAGTGAGCGAACTGGTTCCTGATCGCGTTCAGGCGAGACAGCTTGCCCACCGCCTCTTTCCCCTCAGGACCTAGTATCCTCTGGAGTATTCCGAGCTTGAAACCGAAACTGAGGTGGGCGAGGACCTCTTCGTGGAACGCCATCGAAGGTCCACCTGTGTAGTGTCTGTTTACCAGGTTGTCGACCATCGCCTCCAGGTTGATGTGATGATGGATGACCTCAGATCGGTGTTCCGACAGCGCGTCCCGTTTCACGTCTCACTCCTATGGCAAAGGCGGTACGTCTACCGCGATTGGGGTACATCATGTCGAGGATCGTCTTACCCCGCATACCCACTCCCTTCACTTGCTCCATTATGGGAGCTATGGCGGCTAGACCAAGTAAGGGGCCGCCCTTCATCTTCTCCACCGAAGCTGCAATCCATCGCTGACCAGGAGTGACGCAACAGAAGCTCTCTTCTGTTGCGCAAGACCGGCTTGGTCCGCAACTCGATGGTGAGGCATAGGTGAAGAAACGGCCAGCTACCCCTCGAACCTCGCCAGCATCGGCGTGTGATCGGACGGGCGATCGCCGGTTCGCGGGTCGAGGTCGATCCACGCCGAGGCGGAACGCTCGGCCAGCGGCTTTGTCGCCAAGATGTGATCGATGCGCCAGCCCTTGCCCTGCGAAATGGCATCCTTGGCACGGTAGTCGTAGTAGCTGTACTGCCCGGGATCGGGGACGTGCTTTCGGAAGACGTCGACGAGGCCCCACGACTTGACCGCTTCAAGGGCGTCGGTCACCTGCGGATTGAAGCAGACGTGCCCCATCAGCCGCTTCGGGTCCCAGACGTCGATCGGCTCCGGCGCGACGTTGAGGTCTCCGACCCAAAGAAGCGGCTGTTCGGACGAGAATCGCTCGTCGAGCAGCGCGCGCAGCCGCTCGAACCACGCGAGCTTGTACGCGTACATCGGGTGGTCGACGTCCCGCCCCTGCGGGACGTACGTGTTGACGATCGTGATCCCGCCTACCTCTACGACGATCAGGCGCGCTTCGTCGGGAGGTCCGTCGTCATCGAACCCACATCGGACGTTCTCGATCGGCGTTTTCGACAGGATCGCGACGCCGTTGTAGGACTTCTCGCCGCGGAAGGCGGCGTGGTAGCCGGCCTTCTCGATCCCCGCGACGGGAAACTCGTGATCCTGAACCTTCGTCTCCTGGAGACAGACGACGTCCGGTGCGACCTTCTCCAGCCAGGGCAGGAGCGCGTGCAGACGAGTCCGAATCGAGTTGACGTTCCAGGTGGCGACGACGAACGACACGGCCGCCGTCCTACGCGGGGAGGATCCCGCTGAACGTCGTCACGTCGAGTCCCTCGGCGCGAAGCCGCTCGACGTAGGGGTTGATGCCGACCGAGTCGCTGGCGATGTGTCCGGTGACGATCAGCGTCTTCGCGTCTCCGTACTCGTCGCGCAGCTTCTTCGCCTCTTCCGGGCGGCAGTGGATGTACATCACGGTGTCGATCCCGTGATCGAAGTAGGCTTTGGCGACGGGATACCCGCCG
>CAZMYM010000047.1:0-2233 GCA_964570515.1 uncultured Thermotogae bacterium
CGGGGTACAGCCGGTCCGGCCCGGGGAGGACGCGCTCGAAGATCGTCGTGCCGTCGGGCATCGCCTTACGCGTCTCGTTTGGCACGCCGGCGAACGCCCACCGACACCGCTCCTCGATGGTCTCCACGGCGGTCGGCAGGTCAGCCGATGGTCCCCAGACGAGGATCAACCCATCCTCGGTGGCAGCGTCCAGCGTCTTGCTGAGCCGCTCCCAACAGGCCTCCGGCAGGCGCGAGTCGAGCGCTTCGGAGAAGGTCATGTTCGGCTTCTCGATGCAGGCGACGACCTTCACCCGATCGGAAAGCTCGTCGGCGAAGGAGCGCCCCGGCGACGTGAATCGAGAGAGAATGCCGCCGAAGTGGGGCAGCTTCATCGCCACCAGTTGGTCGCCCTGAGATAGGTCGAGTGCGCCGTGCGGGTCGTGGGTCTCGTTCCGGTCGATGTCGACGCTTTGAGGATTCCAGCTGTCGGGGTCTCCGACTTGTTCGAGAAGCTCGTCGCGGATTGAGAGGAGCGCGTTCTGGCGGAACGCCTCGTTGTGCGTCAGCTTGGGTATCCAGCGAATGCGCTGGACCCCCTTGATCTCAACGCGGGTACCTCCCTCGATGCTGACGTTGACGTCCTGGCGCGCGGCGCCTATCCCCGTGTTTACCTTCCCGGTGCTTCGCGCCAGGTAGCGAAGGTACTGGGCGGCCTCCGCCGCTTCGTCCGGTGTTCGCAGATCGGGGTAGGTGACCGTCTCCACCAGCGGCATACCCAGGCGATCGGTGGTGTAGACGCGCTCGTGCCCGACATCGCTGACCTCGCGGCACGAATCCTCTTCGAGGCTCAGTTGGATGATGCGGACCGTGTGGTTCGTGAGGGGGATCTCCCCCTCGATGCCGACGATCCCCGTGCGCTGGAATCCGGTGGGGATACTGCCATCGAGATACTGCTTTCGCATGATGTGAAGCTCCCCGACGATGCTCGACTTCAAGAGAAGGGCGATCTCGATCGCGATCGCCAGTGCGTCTCGGTTGAGCGGGAACGGCGGTGTGTCGTCGATGTCGTACGTGCACGCCGTGTCATCCTTGATGCGATAGTTGATGTTCTTTCTGGTCTTGAATTCCATCAGCGCCGTGCCGTCGTACTCGCCGAGTTCGGAAAGCGTGGGTCGCATGTGACGGACGAGTTGCGCGTCGAAATCGTCGCCGTCCTGATAGACCCCGGCAGGACAGCGACAGAAGAGCTTCCGCTGCGTCGCCAGTTGCTGGTGGATCTCGAGGCCACACTTGAATCCAAGCTCGCGGTAGATGGATTCCGTCGCCTTCGCGAACGGGACGTAGCCGGGGCGGTCTGGTGCCCGATGATTGTCGGACTCGGTCATGGTCCTTCTCGGCCATCCTTCCTGCGGGCGAGTGCGGAGTATTCGAGACAGGGAAAAGGATAGGAGCGGGCTCGTGAAACCGCAAGATCGGCATGGCGTCAGGCTGCTTTCTTGACATGTTCCGCCCTTCGCGTACACTGGATCCCCATAACCGGTGTAGATCCACTTGTCTCAAGTGGGAAGTCTCGATACGTGCCCTGGCAAGGTGCGCCTGACAAAGGAGGAGGCGAATCGATGATTCGAAAGGCTAACACAGCTCGGTCGGTGGCCCCTACAGGCGTGACGAGCAAGGGCAACGCAACAAGAGCGCGCTAGCGCTTCTCGCTCTCCGCAACGGTACACCCGACAGCCCACGGAGGCAGCGCGTCGCCTGGGCTGAACGCCGCAGACACAGTCGATCACTCATCAGCGGGGCTACCTCGTTCGGTTCGCTCATGGATCCGACGGAATCGGGCTCCGTTCGCTCGTCGCCGGACACGGCGTCAAGTCATCGAAGCAAGGAGGGGAGCGTGTCAATAGTCAATCCACCAGAAGGCTACACGTCTCGGCCCGCGATCATGGAAGACGCGGAGCAGGCCGTGGAGCTGTTCAAAAGATGTTCGTTGGAGGTAACGAGTGAAACGCCCCATGACGCGGATGAGCAACGCGTGGAGTGGCGCACACCGGAATTCGATCTTGAGACGGACACCCGCGTTGTCCTCGCGCCGGACGCGAGTCTTATCGGTTATGCCGAGGTGTGGGACTTGGAGAAGCCGCACGTGAAAGTGCACAGCTGGGGGCGGGTTCACCCGGAGCATCGCGAACGGGGAATCGGATCTGCGCTGCTTGCGTGGGAGGAGAAGCGCGCCCGAGAGGCGATCACGCGAG
>CAZMYM010000048.1:0-2040 GCA_964570515.1 uncultured Thermotogae bacterium
CTTCCGTCCCGTAAGAACATCCGCCTCGAAGTCGACCACCCCGTCGAATCGCACACACCCCGGAAGAAGGAACACCGAGCAAAGCACCATAGCCAATACGGCGAAACCAAAGCAACGTCTTGTCGTCATCCACAACCCCCCCCGAGTATCAGCAGAATACAGCACAGTCAATGCACGGGCCAAACAGGAATGGTGGGAGTTCCGGGGACACAGTACGAAACCCATGTCGCGCAACCGTGGAGCGGGGTCATGTCTTGTTCTTCGACGTTGAGATGAGACGGTGCACCGCGGAAGACGGGCAAGCCGAACTCCTCGGCGCGGACTGGGCAGGACGGAGGAAGGATCTGTTCGGTGCGTGGTGGGGTTTCGCATTCCAGCACCGGGATCCTGCGAAACCTCGACGCTCTCTGGATCGAGCGGCGTGAGCGTCCCTTCACTTTGCTACGCAGGGCAACTCATCGGATGCACCGAACGTGCACATGACGCGAACACATTGGATCGTCACCCTTGCCTGGTTTCGACAGCGAATCGCTCGTGGGGATACGATAGACTGAGTTCGGCCCACGGCTTATTCGGTCGCGGTCGGACAAAGGGGGAGAACATGAACAACAAGACTAGGATTCGCGCAGGGGCGCTCCTTGTGCTCGTTGCTGGTCTCGTACTGGGGACGACGTTGTTGGCGAATGCAGAGGAGGGCTCCGATGAAGTGACCGTCGCGCTCAAGTGGCTGCCGCAGGCGCAGTTCGCTGGATACTACGCGGCGAAGGAAATGGGTTTCTACGAGGAAGAAGGGCTTCGCGTGACGATCGCTCCCGGCGGCTCCGGAGATGAGCCGCAAGCTCTCGTCGCCGCCGGCTCGGCCGAGTTCGGCGTGACGTGGCTTGGGATTCTCCTCGAGGCGCGTGATCAAGGTGTCCCGTTGGTCAACATCGCGCAGGTCTTCCAGGCGAGCGGATTCCGGTACATCACGCAGGCGGATTCGGGTATCGCCGGTCCTGCGGACTTACGTGGCCGCACGATCGAGGTTTGGTACGGTGGGAATGAGGTTCCGCTGTTGGCACTCTTGCAGAAGTACGGGCTCGATCCCGACAACGACCTGACGCTTCAGAGCCAGGCGTTCGACATGAATGCGTTCCTGAACCGAAACGTCGACGCATCGGCTGCGATGAGCTACAACGAGCTCAACGTCGTGCGTGAGTCGATCGTCGGCGCGTCCGTCAATCTCACGATAGACGAGGTCTTGGCGCTGAATGTCGGGGCCTACCAAGCCCTCGAGGAAGCTGTGAATCCCGATGGGGAGCTGACGATCTTCGACGTGAACGACGAGGGCGTGGCGATGCTCGAGGACATGATCTTCACCAGCGAGACGTTCCTGAGCACCGAGGCGAATCGTGACATCGCCGTTCGCTTCGTCCGCGCGTCGCTTCGTGGGTGGGAGTACGCCCGTGATCACCGGTCCGAAACGGTCGAGATCCTGCTGACGCAGGATGCGGACGGGTCGATGAGCCGCCTCCATCAGGCATTGATGCTGGATGCCGTCATCGAGCTCATCTGGGGTTCGGGTGGAGAGCTGGGGTATCTCGAGCCCGCCCTGTTCGAGCAGACGGCAGACATCGCGTTGCAGTTCGGCGTGATCGCGCAGCCCGCATCGACCGCCGCCTACTCTCATGAAATCTGGGAGCTGGCGACAAGCGAGGACTAAGAACGACGCAGATCCCACGGGATGTCTTGAGCGGCGGCCGGCGTGGCGCCGCTCAAGCGGGATTCGCAGAATCTCGGGGTCAGATCGTGAAATGGCACATTCGTGGAAGCTCAGCGACACGTGAAAGCGACCGGCACCGTGATCCAGCAGGCCGAACTCCTCGGCGGAGAATCAGCATGACAGGGAGAGATTGCGGGTGAGAAGCTCCGGCGACATCGTGCACATCCACGTGCCTGCGTCTTCGCCATCGGCATGGCACCCCGATTCCCTAAGCCGAGATCTATCAAGCACTCCGCTTCTCTGGTTTTTGACGCAACGAACGCCCATCGCTAGTCTGT
>CAZMYM010000049.1:0-1891 GCA_964570515.1 uncultured Thermotogae bacterium
TGACCCCATTCTCTGTGCGTCTGATTCCTGTTGATCCTCAGGCGCTTGCCGCCGGATTCCCGCGGAGCTTCAGTCTGCGATCATGCGCAGGAAGCCGGGGAAGTATGCGTTCCCATCGGGTGTGCTGACCTCGAGGATGTGCAGGCCGAGGGGGACGCCGCTCGACACAGAGGCCGACACAGACAAGTAGGCGTCGGCGTAAACCGATACACCGGTGATAGACAGCGCGCCGTTCAGGAATCGGAACGTCGCCTCAGGCGCAATCCGCCCCCCCGAGACGATTCCGGCTCCGTACAAGACGAGCATCCTGATGTCTTGGGTCTCGCTCTCTGCGACGATTCGAATCGGATCGACCCAATCGTCTTCTTCGACAGACCAAACGTAAGCAGCTCGGCGATCGAACGCCGGGCTGATCGCACTCCGCTTCTCGACGCGCAGCTCCCCGATCGTGACGCGTTCTCCCGCGGCAACGGAGATCGCTGACGAGCCGAGAAGTGGGACGAAGTCAGAGTCCACGGCGGATGTCTCAACGCCGCGGAAGATCCCTGAGAAGTAGGCTGAACCCTGGCCGCGGGGCTCGAAGGGCTCCACCAGGAGAAGATACTCACCGTCCGGTACGTGGAGGAGGAAGTCGCCGCTCGATCTCCCATACTTCGACGGGAATCCGTCGATGCCCTCCTCAAGAAGCCCTGTAATGGTGCTGGCTACCGCACATCCGGTCTCCGCATCGATGGCGAGGACGTGCGCGCCGAAGACCGGTTGACCACGATGATCTCGAACGGTCCCCGAGATGGAGCCGTACCGGCTTCGGAAGCTCGGTGCTGGGTAGAGCGCCGAGACGGTCGCAATCTCGTCCTCGGACAAGTCCCTGTTCCATCGGCCCCCTCCCAGCGACGAGTAGCCGTACATCGTTGCCTGCGCGATCCCCGTGTGATCCAGCCCGAGCCCGTGGCCGATCTCGTGGATGAGGATGCCAAGAAGGTCGAACAGTTCCGGCAGGAAGGTATCGTCGCTCAGGCTGAACCCTCCGTAAGGATTGATCACCAGATCGAGATCGAGCACCTGGCACGGGAACGCCGCCTCGATGACGTCTCCGCTGGGCAGCTCCTTCGGCCCTTCCTCGGAGGCGTACTCGATAAGAGGGAAGATACCCCCGGGAAACTCCGAGGGGAAATCGAACTCCGGATCGAAGGTGACGACGTTCTTGCCGTCGAAAGCGTTCGTTCGATCGGTCGTGCCCATGTACGTGAACCTGATCTCGCACGTTGCCACGTCCTCCCACGTCTGGAACGCCCGCCGGACGAGATCGATCAACACCTCCTGCGACGCGAGCCGCGCCACCCCAGCGGGGAAGCTGGGGTTGACCCAGTACTCGATCGCGCCGTTTGGGAGCGACGCCAGGCTCCATTTCCCCACATACCCTTCCTCGCCCTCGGGGCGACTTGAGGCTTCCGGAGGAATCCAGTCAAGGGAGATAGGGTCGTACACCAGCGGCGTCCCGCACCAACACGAAACGTCAACAAGAAGAGCTACGAAGAGCGCGGCGAGGAACGATGCTCTCAGCCATCGGCCAGCGCGTTTCATGATCGCCTCCTGTCCAGACCGTGTCGAGACAGACGCCTTTCGTCCGTCACTCGACACTCGTGAGGCACCGCGTCCTCATTCGGAAGACGGCGGCGCATCGATTCAGCCACGGCGTAAGACGCTCCGCGGATTGAGCAGCCACTGTCAAGTATACCGAGGAATCATGCTCCGATCTTGGTTTATACCTGTTCGTTGTTGCCGCGATGCCCTGTGCCGTGGCGGATCGGGGGCAGCCTCCTCATTCCTGTCGTCTCACCGAGCACCGCCCGGAGAGCGCTCTGCCGCCCTTGAGCTCTACAGCTTCCAG